>NZ_NJAJ01000049.1 GCF_002632825.1 Xenorhabdus stockiae | reverse complement strand
CAAATCCAAAGCTACCTTTTTGTTGATATTTACTATCAGCTTCTGATTTTGGCACTGCATTTTTCGCCAGCTCTTTGGTTTCCGTTAACCCGAGGTTTTTTACAAACTCATCTTTGTTCGGAATGTCCGCACCGTTTTTGTTTTTTTCTAAGCGGGAATTGGCATTTTCGTGAGCAGCATTTACATGAGCATCTGTTTCATCTTTAGAATAAGCACCTATTTCACCAGAAGTTGGTTTATTTGCAGTGTTATAGTCTCGCCTCCAGCTTGGCTGATAATCCTTGCCATGGTTACCATAAGTAAATTGAGCATTTGGGATACAACCATCCACCGATGTAGGAGCTGTTGTAACACGGACCGTCATAATACCTTCGATACCCATGACTTCTACAACCGCGCCAGCCAAATGGATTGATCCACAACCAGTATCAGTGATTCTTTTGTTGTTAGCGTACCACCATGAACCTTTATACATCCAATATGGATGGTTAAAAGCACCTTGGCTTTTCAGCCATGCAATGAATTCTTCAGTTGTCCAAACACCATCACCAGTATTGATAGAACCACTAAACGCCCTAGCTGAACCAATATTACGGTTAAATGCATCTTTATCAGCTACATCAGCACCATTCTTGTTTTTCTCCAAACGCGTATTCGCATTATTATTCGCCGCATTAGCCAGATCATATGCCGCTTTCACCGCTTTTGGTGTTGCCGCGTGGGTTTCGCTATTACTGTCTACCGCGCTGTTCAGGATGACAAATCCTTTTTCTTTCAGTGTCGCATCCGGATGGTTACGGCTGTTCGCGTGTTTTGTAATGGAATTATCCACATACTCACGGGTTGCCAGAACAATGGATGGATCAACTTTCAGCGTGACCGCATTTGCGCTGCTGACAATCAGGATCATTCGGATCGTCTGAGTACGGCCAGAGCCTTCCTGTAATTGTGGTTTGTAGGTTTCTGCGCAGTTACCTACTGCAACCAGAACGCCATCTTTGTCATACAGACCGATTTCACGGATCCACCAGCCACCTTCGGTTTCAGGAATAACCTGTTCCGCGATAATCTGGTTGGTGTTTTTCGGATCGATGCTCAGCGTATTAATCGCTGCCCGGCGTTTTTCATTAATCAATTTGGTTTGTTTGGTATCCGGTACCGGCAGGCTGCCACCACCATCACCAACGGCCATATGGGTAATTTCAATTTTTGTACCCAGTGCCGCAGCATTTGCCAATTTATCTGCGCCTAATTGTGTCAGCAACGCAAAATATTTGGTACTCATGGTCTAATCCTCATGTCGTCAATAATATGTACCCCCGCGCCCACAATTTCTGAGCCGGATACGGTCACTTCTTTCGGGAAATAGGGGTAAACGGTTAGTTCGTCACCGCTGTAAGTCGCTGCCGAGTAGTGATATCCACCACGGGTATCAAGGTTGATATCCAGCCCGATTAAATGTCGGCTCACTGGCTTGGCGTCAAAAATCAGTTTTTCCAGCTCTTCGAACATTTCATGGGTAATACCGCTATCCAGCACACCGATATCCAGCCGGAAGGTGCCCGGAGCATCGTTGGTCTGCCACCACTCTTTAACCCGGATGAGATAACCCAACGGTTCAATCACTCTTCGGATTGCTCCAATTGTTCCTTTGTGTTTATGCAGGAACAGTGAACCTTTGATCACTTCCCTTTTGATGTTCTCAGGCCAGTTCTCGTCCCAGCGATCTACAGACCACGCCCATGCCAGATAAGGCAACAATGATGCCGGACAGGTATCCGGGTTCCACAGCTCACGTAATGGGATTTTGATCTTCTGCAACTTGGCACAGGCTTTCGCCGCAGCCAGTTCTAACTGCGTTGAACCCATCGGCAGAAGGCGATCATTCATCAGAGCCTCCCATTGTCAGCGTGGTTTTGGTGCAGTAAGAAGCCTGTGTTTTATCCAGCACGACGTCTTTCAGTGGCGCTTTCAGTTCTACGCGCTGGACACCTTCTACATGCAAGGCGGCATAAATCGCGGACAAACGAATGTCACGCCCCAGACGATGCTGTGCTTCGACGTAGTGTTTCAGCTTCTGCTCCGCTGCTTTGCGGATAGGTTCTGATTCCGGTGTCGGGAAGATGTACAGCACTGCGTCAATTTCATATTCCACGATTTTTGCTGACTGGACTTTCAGGCGATCAGCCACCGGACGCACGTTTTCGTCGTTCAGGGCTTTTTCGACAATTTCCAGCAACTCTTTGGATGCAACGCCTTTGTCCTGGCGGGACATAATCGTGACTGTGACGTTAGCCGGTGACGGGCTGATTGCCGAAGCATCTGCAACACGGCCATCCGCACTGCGGGCATGAAACTCATAAGCTCCCACCGGGCCTGCAACACTCAGGCCTTCAAAAGCCTGTGGAATACGGACACGATAATCATTGTCGGATTCCATCACAGCCGGAGTTGGTGGAACCGTTGAGTTATCCGCAGCACGCAGAACCATACGCGATACGTTGTTATTTGCTCCCAGCTGATCCAGATCGCTACCCGTTGAATAGGCCACCATCACCGCGCGGGCAGCTTCATTAACACGCTGGCGCAGAAGCAGTTCGCGATACACGTTTTCTTCCAGCAATTTCACCAAAGGCTCGGATTCAAGTTGCAGTGTTCGTGCAATGGCATCCTGCTGCTCTTCGGGGTAAAGCGAGATCAGGCCTCTTTTACGCTCTTCTAACAGTTGTTCGTAATCCAGTGGCTCAACCACATCCGGTGGTGGTAACTGGCTTAAATCGATTGTTGGCATTGCTTACCTCACCGGAATTGAGAGTGAAAATTCTTTGGCGGACTGGTGATAAGTACCGGTAATATCCACCACCATTCTGCCGTCCTGTAGGGTTTCCATCGTGATTGACGTCAGCGTCACACGTGGCTCCCAACGGCTGATTGCGGTATAGCTGGCCGCCATAACCTGAAGTTTGATTGCCGGGTTCTGCGGCCAGTCAATCAGTTCAGGCAGTAACGACCCGTAAGTACGACGCGCAATACGACTGCCTACCGGGGTCAGTAAAATATCGCTGACGGATTGTCTGACATGGTCTAAATCACTCAACGCCCGGCCTGTCTGCCGGTTCATCCCCAGATACATCATACGGGGCCTCCTGATGTGTCACGGCCTGACTGGATGCCGATGTGTTTATGGGAATCCACGATCACACCATTGGAACTGAATGTACCGCCGGTATGTTCAATATTGCCCGTCATTTTGCCGCCATTGCGCACAATCAGATTTCCTGTGCTCATCAGCTGCGTACAGATGACTTCCGGTGTATCCAGCGTAATCCGGGTGCTGGCAACACAGGTGATTTCCGGCGCAGTAATATGGACGGAATCCGATGCAGTCACTGTCGCGGTTTTGATGCCAGTCACAGTTAATGCACCTGATTGCGGCTCATACTCCATCACTGCACCATCCGGAAACTGAACATGTGTTGCTTCAGGAGACGTTGATGGTGCCGGAAACTCATCTGAAAAAATTGCTGGCAATACAAAGGCGGTGGTCAGTTCTCCGCCTATGGACAGTAATAAAACCTGCTCACCGACACTGGGCGCCCACCATGTGCGGGAATTTCCCGCTCTGGATGTCAACCAGTGCAGCCAGTCGGTTTCGAGATTGCCTGTCGCGACCCGGCATATACCCTTTGTGGTATCCACTTGGGTAATCACGCCTGTTCGGATCAGGTTGCGCAATAAGCGCATCAGTTCAGTGAGTTGTGTGTTCATGGCGTAAGAATGCCATGAAAAAGCAGGGGAAACATTAAACTAGGCTTGTAGGAACAGACATACAAAACGGCAGGTAAAAGCCAATTAAATCAATATAATAAAAGCCTTTTTATCTCGTGATAAAAAGGCTTTTATAGGCTCTGTGAGAACTTATGCTCGGTTGTTCAAAGTGGCTACGATTTACATTGCCTGACAACTTCACGGACATATTGTTGTAGGTAATCTAATTTGGACTGGTCACTGATGATCCCTGCTCGGATATCGTAAATATCGCGTCCAGCTTTTGCAGTGAGTTCGATTTGGGTTCCATCGCCCATGCTGCGGGGGCCGGTATCTCGCTTTTGGGTGAGCTGACAGGTAGCAAGGTTGGCGGCGGCGATTTGCACCCGGCGATGACCAGCGGCAATATCAGCACGCAAAGCGGTGTTTTCTTCAGTAACATGAGCTAGTTTTCCGGAATAGTATTCATCTAATTGGGCAGCTTTACTCTGAGCGTCTTTCATCTTTTGAATCGCTGACAATGTTTCCTGATTCGCTTTCTGATGAATAGCAACAACCTGAGCACTATGCTGTTGTTTAAGGTTCGCAACCTCCCCAAGGAACAGTGAACGATGCCCCCACCAGCCAGTGCATCCTCCAATGACAAAAATGGCAATTAACGATATTTTCTTCATTCCTCCAATCCCCAACAAACCAACTCGGATTCCTGTTCACGTCGTAAGACCTGCCCATAACAGCCATTCGGCTGTCCTTTGGTTGCCCGGCAATCTCGCCCGCCATCGTAAATCCAGCGTTTAATCTCCTGACAGGCGCCTTTTTTATCTCCGGCATTGAGTTTGCGATAAAAGGTTGAGGAGAAACATTTTGAGGGACCGATGTTATACGGGCAAAAACTGGCAATTCCTGCAATTTGTGGTTCGGTCAGCGGAACATGAACGTTCTTTTTCACCCAATCAATCGCTTTGTCAGCTTCAACCCGATTCAGCGCTTCACATTGCTCAGCAGTCAGTTGCATCCCTTTATATACCGCCTTTCTATCAATACGCGTCACACCCCGGCATATCGTCCAGATACCACCGGCATCCTGATAAGCTATAAGCCGATTGCCCTCTTTCTCATCAAGAAACTGGGAAAGAATGACCGAAGAACTGGCGCCACCGATAATCAGGCCAATGAGCAACCGGCTGAGTCTGGTTTTGAGATCCTGCATATCACAGCTCTTTTGGTGCGTTATGTATCAGCTCGCTGACGATTCTGGCTGATTTAGATGCAGGCTCTACCTCCAGATTTTCCAGAATATCTTTTAAGATTAAAGTGCGTTTCATCTGCTCACGTCGATTAAGACGATAAGTCAGAATACCGAGAGAAATGCTGGCTAATACTCCCAACAGAAAACTCAGCTCATATAAAGAAAGACCGGAAAAGATGGCGGTTGTGCTGGCACAGGCATAAGTGGCATGGCTATATTTATCCATTCATGCCCCTCAATCCCAAAGCTGAATCATAGGATTACTGGCAACAGGCACAAAATCCGGCATTTCAACTTTTGTTCCATGAGGCAATGTCGCACCAAAATCAGCCAGCCCCGGATTTGCCTGCAATACACGCTCCGTCATACCTAAAGTTCGGCCATAATGACGCCAGCACAAAGCGTCCACCGTTTCGTTTTGTTGTGCAATAATTTGCATATACTCTCCTTTTATTTGCAGAAAATAATCGGTAAATCGGAGAGTTATGATCGAATAATCAGCGAAATGCCTCAATGAAACGGCATTGTTGGGGAAATAGTACAAATGAAGGGCAATTTTGCCAGATGGGATTTATTTTCGCTGCTCAGAAAAGTATAAGGGCAGGGGATAATCCCTGCCCTTATACTATTTAAATTGCTTATTATCCGTTTATTGGAGAGTTCAACCCGTCAGGCCTAATCCGATAACCAACTATCGTCCTCCCAGACACTTTGGATCAGTTCCATGATTTGATCATGTTCACTACTGCTTTTACTCCCTGTCACTTTTACGGACGTGTTGCTGCTGAGGGCAATTCTAAAATTAGTATCTGGATACTGTGGCAGTATTTTCTTCTTTAACTCGCTTTCAAGTGCAGACATGACTGATTCAGAAACATTAGCTCGCTTATCGAAAAGTATTTCAACTCGCATCATTTTCTCCCGCTAAAACCTATTCTTTTACCGAACCTGAAGTTTTTCAATCATTCATTATCTAATGATTTGTTTTTTAAAAAATTATTATAAACACTGAGACTTTTTTCATAAGGCGCAGATAACTCTGCTATCCAGACCAGTGCCAGTTCTTTGTCTTCTGCCTGATTGCATTCACAACTTGTTGCCATTCTGGCAATAAAATTAATACGTTGTGCTACCAATGATTCCATAAGAGAGTCCACTGATATGTCCGCCTCCACTCTATAACTGTATATGCATACAGTACACCTAATTAGTGAAAATTTAAAGTAGTTTTTTCCTTTCTTAAAGATAAAAATTAATAGTTAATAACTATTATTTATTTCTTTCATAGAAACTTTTATCGAAAAAATAACATTTATCAAAACAATTTCACATCTATATCACAATTCCCTCTTTCCTGTCTATCCGTACAGTTATTGACAGAACTCCAAGAGGGCCATTTTTTGTGTCGTTTATAGACAATCCGCTCTGATGTAGCTGGTGCATCAGCTTTCGGAACAACTGTCCATTGATGGATTCGTGTACAGATATATTTTTCCTGACTGAGCAACGACGATGTCACTCCCTGAATGGAGTGAATATCCTCACCATAAGGACTACCAAAAGGGATATGCTTATAAGCGAGCCTGATAACCAAATCACGACGGGCAACCCATGGCCCTCCCTGAGCCTGAATATAAGCCGCCCAGTTTCCCTTATCCGCGGCCTGTAAAACGTCATTCATTTTATTATCAGGTAAACGAACTTCTTTAAGTCGACGCAGTTCTCGCCAGACAGAAACCGGAGCACCACCAATTTGTTGAAATTGTCGAATTCGCCAACGACTCGCCCAAGCTGTTACTGATTTAGCCATATCGCGCAGTGATCCTCCCGTTTCATGATCGATTTCATCTTCCAGAGCATAACCATCAATATTTTTGGAAATGTACTTTGCGATATAACCTGTCGCACTACCTTGATTAGGATCTATCACCCGGTAATCAAAACGAGATTTTTTATCATGGTTATGCAGTAACTCTTCCTCTTCTTCCTGACAAGAGTAGTGTTCAAGGATCTTTCTGACCTGTGAAGCATGTTCCGGCAACATAAACAGCAAAATGTGCCAGTGTGGTGTCCCGTCATGATGGGGTTCAACAACCCGAAAACCAAACAGCTTAATACCCGCACGGGCAATAGCTGCGCGAGATTTTGCCCATACACTGCATAAATAGCGCTGAGTATCACGGGGAGTTGCACCTTCCCATTTTTGGACAAATCCTCCTCTATGCCTGACAGCATGGTATTTTGCTGGTGCAGTGATAGTATAAAACTCTCCTACACACCCCATTTGATTCGCGATATCTTCGAAACCGCGCATTCTGACCATTAACTCGCAGCGACGAATAGCAGGATTAGCATTACTGTGAACGACGGTCTCAGCTAATGAAATCCGCTCTCCTGCTTCATTTTCTAAATCAAAATGCTGAAAAAACTCACGATTACGCCGCTTTTGTTCCAGCCATTCGCGTAAAGCCAGTAGTGAAACATAAGGTGAGGCCGCGTTCTGCACCTGTCCAACTGCAATTGCCATATGCTCGGATTGGGTATCCCGCAAGCGTTTTAAGCGAAAATACCACCAGCGTGTGGACATCATGCGCAACATGCCGGCGCAAAGTAGATCAACAGACAGTGTTTTTCGTCCATAATTGAACTGCCGCCAATAAGGGGGATGAATGCCACATTGCAAAGTCAGCTTTGCCATTAATTGATATACCTCAGCCATATGAGAAAACCGTGTTGATTCACTCATCGCTGATTCAGCCGGAACTTGCTGCACTTTCTGCCGATTAGAAGAATCATTCGTAACAGAGTGAATCATAGAAGAATAGTGCTCATAGTTTTCCGTAATAAACACGGATATTTCATGAGCAAGCTTTAAAAGTGGTTTACGGCCATAAGTCGCAATATTGCTCAATTGTTCAATAAATGGAAAAGGAGCAATGCCCGATACAGAATGTTTGAATTGATACCTACTCTTAACTAATTGTAATCGCGGTAATACATTCTGCCCGACGGTTTTTCTCAGGTAAGCATTAGCATCTCTGCGTCCTGATTGCGCAAAGATATCGGCATAGCGATGGCTAAAATGTTTCGCCAGAAAATCCGGCATCTGGCCAATATATTGGTGGCGCCATTGGTGATCTTCTGCGTTAACTTGCCATAACAAACGCTCTGCTGATGAAACATTCTGCGGAATATTTGGCTGAAACATGCCCGACTGTTTATAAGTATGAGCGAAAAGATCACTATTCATCAATGCCACCTTAATTAAGGAAATATGAATGTCTGGCGTACACATGCCATCTGTTCAAAAAAATTAGAAAATATTTAAAAGGTGGTTAACTGGGTAACGTTAAATGTCTGGGAAACTGGCTAACTACAGCCTTAATATGATTCATCGCCTTGATCAGAGAGTGTTTTTCCTCAGAAGTAAACTGGCTGATTTCGCTGTCATGGCGGGCACGGGGAATATTTGCCAAATAGAAAATCGCGGATAAGGCCCGCTTGTTCTCTTCATAATGACAATCCCTTTTATCACGCATGTCTGCAAAAAAGCGTTTTAACTCTTTTTCATCATATCCCCAGTATATTGATCTGATCTTAGACAAATGGTTCAATCCTTCCAACCGCTGACCGAGGTTAATTTGGGCAAACTTTTCTTTTTCCGTATTCGCCATATTTTCCTCACCCTTTCACCTTCAGAGCGATTATTGTCAGAGCAATCCCTCGAACACCGTTGATATCAGGTATAGGGATTGAAATTTGGATGTTCATGATGCAATATCTCTTAATGGTTTTCGGCTTAACCAATTCGGACCCAATAAAGATCTCATTTCAAGATCTTTTGCGGGATAATAATATCTCTTATCTGTACTGTCAATGAAAAATACCAATATTGAGATCAAAATGGGGGCTGATAGTGGTGGGCGACCAGCTATCGAGCGCCTTGTACGCGCGTATGGATTTAAATCCCGTCAGGCTCTGAGTGATCATTTAGGCGTGTCCAAAAGCACAATGGCAAACCGCTATCTTCGTGATAGCTTTCCGGCGGATTGGATTATTCAGTGTAATCTCGAAACGGGTGCTTCACTGCTATGGCTGAGTACAGGGCAAGGAGAGATGTTTCCAAACGGCGAAGGGATCAAAAAAACAGAACGATTGGAAGATATCATTGCGCCGTCAATCTCCCGTGTAAGATTGTCAGGAGGTAAGCTGAATGAGGCTGATCCGGTTATTCTGGATAGTGAATTGATTTCCAAAGATCTCAGAGAACCTCTGGTGGTTGATGATGGCATATCCTGGTATGTGCTTGATGCACAAGAAGACACTATTCAGGATGGTTTATGGCTGGTCGATATCGAAGGAATGCACAGCATCAAGAAGATAGCCAAAATCCCTGTCAGTAAAATTCGCGTCAGTGATAATGATGTTACGTTTGATTGTGCTATCAGCGATATTCAATTCATTGGACGCGTGGCTTTAGTGATCTCCAGACAATAACCAGTTACGTAACAATACGTTTTCCATCAAAGTTATCGCTGATTACCAGAATAACTTTGATGGCGTTTATCATGTTAAAAGAAACATAACACATAAATCTATTCGGATTTATTTCAGTATTTTTAGTAGGTTTCAAGTTACATTGCAGCGACAAAAGTTGGACATTTCATCCGATACAAAACATGCTCCCGGAGCGGGTTACCTTCCTCAAGAGCGGGATGCATAAATGTTTTTTTATCTCTGAGCATTCCCAGCTTTTTCATCACATTTTCTGAACGAGCATTCATCAGGGTGGTAAACGCTACAATCTCATCCAGTCTGATTTCCGTAAACCCAAAATCAAGAACTTTGTGGGCAGCTTCACAGGCATAGCCTTTACCCCAAAATGGCTTATCGAGACGCCAGCCTATCTCAACGAGATGGCTACAAGTAGAAAATGGAAATTCAAGATTAGGTATATTCAACCCAACAAAACCAATAAATTCACCACTTTCTTTTACCTCTACCGCCCATAATCCCCAACCACCCTGAATCTCAAATTTACGAATACAATTATCAATCAGTGTGTCGCTTTGCTCTTTTGTCAACGTATTGGGGAAAAACTCCATTACTTCAGGATTACTGTTCAGGCGGTAAAAAGGTTCTCTATCTTCTTCCTTCCAGGCTCGAAGCCATAATCTTTCTGTTTCCAGTTCTATAATCACAATTTCCCCTTATTGATTGAAAATATGAATTTAAAATGGCATAGAAATGATATGTGAGAGTCTCACCGCTCATATAACTTAATGGGCTGATTTGATGAATGTAACTAACACATAGATAACGTAAAAGAAGAAGGAATATCAAAACAAAAACTGCCGGAAAGTACAACACGTTCCGGCAAGAATATAGAAATTTTATACCCGAGTGATTTCCACGAATTGAAAACCGAAGAGTATTTTACCAGCAGATATCAGGCAGTAGCTTTAGATTTTGCCTTATCTCCCGGAGTATCCTTGATGGAAACAATTCGTTCTGCTTCCTGTTTCTTCTTATTTTCTTTTTCCACTTGTTCAGACTGACCGATAAATAATCCGCCACGTCGGATTGACATACTCCCACAACGGCTGATACCCCGTAATTCACCGTGCTCAAGGATATCGAGTGTTTCAGCACAGCAAGTCCCTTCTACGTGACCATCAATAATAATTTCAGGTGCAATCAACTCACCTTCCACTTTACCGGCGTGCATAACACGAATAGCCCCGCCTTTTACGCGAATATTCCCGATAATTTTTCCCCAAATCTGGATATCTCCTTCCATCTCGATATCCCCTTTGAATACGGAATTCTTCGCGACAATCGTATTAGCGCGGGCTTCAGTGCCAGAGATTTTTTTCTCTTCAGTCTGTACAGGAGGAGTGATTTGTGTGACCGGGCTGGCAGCAGATGCCTCAGTTTTTTTTCCAAACATAGCTTTCATTCTCTGTTTCATATTAGTAAAGTAAAATACCAAGGCTAAAAAAGATAAAATTGCTGTTATGGTACAACCAATATTGTTGCCATATACGTACAATCCCAGTGTAATAGCCCAAGCGAGCCATAAACTGTATAAAAAAGCGTTATCTGAAAAACGATACTTTTCCATATGTTTCTCGTTCTTGTAATCTTTTATCTTTCATCAGCAAATATATCTATGTCTCTATGCCTTAGTGGATATAGAAGAAAGGCGATGAAAATACATCCTAGCATTGTACCAGTATAAAAAACAATCTACGAAGCTATAACAGAGGTATTTATGCCGTTATTACATGGATAACGTTACCAACAAAGCTTAATAGTCTGAATTATCGATAGTTTGTCCTTAAAATCCAACACAGGAAACTCATTTTAATAGAAAAATTTTGATATTTTAAATATAAGAACCATATAAACCAATAAATATGCAACATCACCAAACTAATGGTTAACAAAATAACATCATACGCAATACAGTTTATTTATATTTCATTACAGGATATGTAATTTTAATTAGAAAATTGTACCTCAACTAACCTACCTGAATACTTATCTGACCGTGAAATTATCGATTTAAATTCACCCAATATAAACATACTGGACTTTAACTAATTGAATAGATGAAAGTTCTATCATTTCTTCTGTTCTACTATCCTGTTAATAAATAAATTTAAATCTAAATTCTTAACATTTAAAACTAACATAAATATTAATTTAGAGATATAATACTGTAGTTATATAATGGATGTTACGTATACAATTTTGATATCAGCCAATATTTTTAACTCTACACTCAATTTATCACTATCTATCCAATAGATTTCAGGTTGCTTTCCAATCCCCAAGAAAGCTATTTGAACAACAGAACATATCATTAATACATTTCAAATTACTCATGATAAGGAAGATTAGGAGTATTAAATGAAAAGGACGACGGGCTTAAATCAGAAGAGTATTTTTTCTCTACAATTAACCATGCCTAACTTCGATATTCTCGAACATCAACAAGGAGGGCTGTATATTTTACTTGATGGTGAAATGGTATGGAAAGACAGCAGTAATACCTATCATATTAAGTCAAATGATATCCTTTTTATCCACCCTGGAAAATATGCCGCTAAAACCCATACAAGAAGTTGTCAGATATTATGGTTGCCATTGGGTATGGAATTTTTCCGTCATTTTATGAAACGTTTTGGCGCATTATTAATTAATATTGAACGCCATGACTCCCCTGATTATCGGTTAATTCCTTTCAATAAGTTTCCATTATTAACAGAAAGTATACGTAGTTTATCGAAACTCCTCACGTATGATTGCCCATCAGCCCTGATCCAGTTAAGAAGCGAGGAGTTACTTTTACTGCTCTCTCTCGGAAAACAAGGCGCATTACTCATGTCAGTCCTGCGTAAATTGAGTAATCGGCAAGTAGAACGGCTACAGACATTTATGGAAACTCACTATCTCAAAGAGTGGCGGCTGAATGATTTTGCCCGCGAGTTTGGTATGGGGTTAACTTCGTTCAAAGAACTTTTCAGTAGTGTTTATGGCACATCTCCACGAGCGTGGATAAGTGAACAGCGTATTCTTTATGCTCATCAATTATTATTAAACAGCGAAATGAGTATCGCTGATATTACACTGGAATCCGGTTTTTCCAGCCAGTCCTACTTTACCCAAAGTTATCGGAAACGTTTTGGCTATACCCCTAATCGTGCCAGATATGGTAAAGATTAATTATTAATATTGAGACTATACAAATTAAGGCTTTCCAGTTTCATGTAAACTTGTTTTATTTAAAACTGAAAAGCCATCGTAAGGATCAATATAATCCCTAATTTTTTTGAACACTATCTGCGCTATAAAACACTGTTCCCAATTTAATTCTTTCCCGTCCTGTTGCCAGACGATGGCGATTAGTATCCCGCAGAGAATAAACACAGCCACAGTACTCTTGCTGATAGAATTCTTCACGCTTACTGATTTCAATCATGCGGGCAGAACCACCGCCTTTACGCCAGTTATATTCCCAATAGGTTAACCCCGGATAACGGGAAGCGGCACGGACACCACAATCATTAATTTGCTGCATATTTTTCCAGCGTGAGATCCCCAGCGAACTAGTAATAACAGGGAAACCATGCTCATGAGCATATAACGCAGTCCGTTCGAAACGCATGTCAAAACACATCGTACAGCGGATGCCACGCTCAGGTTCATTTTCCATGCCTTTCGCACGCTCGAACCAGTTGTCACGATCATAGTCGGCATCAATAAAAGGAATACCCATCTGCTCTGCGAAGCGGATATTTTCCTCTTTACGCAGTTCATATTCCTTCTGTGGATGAATATTCGGGTTATAGAAAAATATTGTGAAATCTATCCCCGAAGCGAGCATTGCTTCCATCACTTCCCCTGAGCATGGGGCACAACACGAGTGCAGTAACATTTTGCTGTGGCCATTAGGGAGTGGAAGCGGCTTACGTTCATAGTTCAGTGACATAATATTTTTTACCTGACTTAGACAATAAAAAACCAGGAAGAGAACATATCCCTCCCTGTGTTTATTAGTTGCTCATCTTACCTTGTTCCTTTGCTTTACGGCAATGGAAAACAAGTAAAGCCAGATCTGAACATCTTAAGTCAATCAGTACCCTTGCACTTCTGGTAATATCTGCCCGCCATCAACCACAATTGTCTGCCCGGTGATATTTTTCGCTTCATCAGAAGCAAGGAAACAAGCTGTGTAACCAATATCTTCTGGTGTTCCCAAAGCGCCCATTGGAATTACCGTTTCAATCTGTTTCAGGTTATCCTCACCAAATGCCATTAAGCCTTCAGTCATAATCATACCCGGCATAATGGAATTAATTGTGATCCCTTGTTTTGCATATTCTAATGCAGCACTGCGCATAAACCCGAGCTGGCCTGCCTTACTGGCACCATAGTGGCTATAGCCCTGCATTCCTACAATCTCTCCGGTGATAGATGAAGTAATCACTATGCGCCCATACTGCTGTTTTTCCATGACATTCAGTGCAGCCTGAGTCAATAAAAATGTGCCTTTCAGGTTGACGCTATAGACTAAATCCCAATCTTCAACCGTCATATCTTTAATATTGTGTTGTGGGAAAATACCCGCATTTGAACAAAGAATATCGAGTCTGCCATATTTTTCGACAATTTCATTAATCACATTTTTACATGCAGAGGGATCAGTTACATCAAGGGCGATAAAATCCACTCCAAGTTCTTCAGCTACAGGAATTCCTTTCGTTTTATCCGTACCTGAAATGATCGTAATTGCACCCGCCCGTTTAAATACCTGAGCAATTCCTTTACCAATACCTTTTGTTCCTCCAGAAATAAATGCAACTTTTCCGGTTAAATTAAACATTTTTGTTTCCTTTTATATCAGTATATTAAGTTTTTATATTACATCACTCTTAATTTTCCAATATATTTTCATCACGCCACCCTATCAATAACAATAAATATAATTAGCATATTAAAAAACAATGAAATATCACTCAAACATACAAATAAAGTACGTGATGTTTTTTTATAAACACTAAGACCCACTTCTAATAAAAACACTAACAACCATTTGATATGGATTGCAAATTCCCACCTCCACCATTACCTTTAATAATCAGTGAAAATAATGACAGGCAAAAAATCGAAAATAAAAAAGGATGGGAATATGACTCGCTACAATTCACTATTAAATGAATATGACGGCAATGCATTATCACCTATTTTATTTCTAAAAAGAGCCATATTAAGTAATGGTGATTACCCTGCGGTAATAGATGGAGAGCAATGTTGGACATGGCGACAATATGGAGAACGTTGTGAAAGAGTTGCTGTTGCACTTCAGCAAATGGGGGTCGGAAAAGGCTGTGTTGTATCTGCTTTATTGCCTAATGTTCATGAATTGCTGGAACTGCACTATGCTGTTCCCTTGTCTGGCGGAATACTGAATGCCTTAAGTATCAGGACAGATGCAGCTACACTGAATTTTATCTTTGAAAAAATTAATCCCACAATATTAATTATAGATAAAAATTACCTTACATTACTGGATGGTGTTTCCTTTAAAAACCCGGTCAAAATTGTTGTCACTGCTGAAAATAATACTCTTCTACCAGAATCAGCGTTGGATTTGATTAGCTATGAGTCACTGATATCTGAGTATCCTTTTGAAACCCTGAACTTTTACCCGATTGATGAACAGGAAGCCATCAGCATTAACTCGACTTCCGGAACCAGCGGCACACCTAAGTTAGTTGTGTACTCACACCGTGGCGCATACCTTAATGCAATTTCGAATATCTTAGACTGGGATATGCCCAAATACCCGATTTATTTATGGACATTGCCCATGTTTCACTGCAATGGCTGGTGTTTCCCCTGGACTATTGCGGCACGGGCAGGCACTCATATCTGTATACGCAAATTTGATGCACAGGAAGCCATACAGATTATGCTGAAGCATCAGGTGACACACTATTGTGGTGCGCCTATCGTGCATTATTCCTTAGGGCGGGAAGCACAAAGGCTCGACATCTCTTTCAACAACAATGTCTATGGGTTGATTGCCGGTGCCCCACCAACAGAGAAGATGTTTTCCCTGCTTGATGCAGCCGGTATCAGAGCTACCCACGTTTATGGCCTGACGGAAACTTATGGGCCGGTTGTTGTTTGTGAAGATAAACCCGATTGGGCTACACTGCCAAAATCAGAAACAATTTTAAAGAAGATGCGTCAGGGAATTGTTTCCAATTTACAGGGAGAAATCAGCGTTATTGATGAAAATAACGGGCTGGCAGTACCTTTTGATGGACAATCCATTGGTGAAATTGCTATTCGGGGTAATATTGTTGCCGCTTACGGCCCTGTCGATCGAGTCACATTCGATATGACCAGTCAGTGGTTTTTTACCGGGGACTTGGCTGTTATTGATAGCGATGGTTATATTAAAATTATCGACCGGAAAAAAGATATTATTATTTCCGGGGGTGAGAATATTTCCAGCCTTGAACTGGAGAATGCACTGTCGAGTTATCCCGGCGTTCTGGCTGTGGCGGTTGTGGCAAAACCTGATGAATACTGGGGTGAAGTTCCTCATGCGTTTATTGAAATTGATGATAATACCTCAATCACTGAGCAGGAACTGGATGATTATCTCCGAACTATTGTTGCACGCTATAAGCGCCCCAAAGGTTATACTTTTTCAGCTTTACCACGTAACGCAAGCGGAAAAATACTCAAAGAGACATTAAGAAAACTCGCTAAAAATTTATAAAATAAGAGATATAAAAATGCAGAATTTTATGCAGAAGTATGATGTTACTCCCGAAGATTGTATCGTATTAAGCTTGCATCAATCCGCATGGGAGAAAGTATTATCGGGCGCTAAAAAATATGAATTCCGCCGAAGATTCAGAAGAAAAAGAACTTTTGCTTTTATTTATGTTACCGTTCCTGTCAAAGCCATAATCGGTGGTATGCTTCTTGATGAGCCAATATCTGGCACTGCCAAAGAAATTTCTGATATTGCAGAAAATGCAATTCCCGGAAATGGTCAGTCTGTTTTCGATTATTTTATTGAAAAAGATTTCGGATTGGCCATTCCGATTTTGCACGTCATTGAAACTCAAAAAGTATCATTAGATTACTTACGGGATAAATATAATTTTACTGCTCCACAATTCTATTTTTCCTTACAAAAAAATCAAATTATGCTTGATGAGTTAATAACGAAAGTTCAGGAAAAGTAATCCCGCTTTCAGCCAGATATCCCATATCACAATACATAGAACAGGCTGCATCAATCAGAGACATTGCGATCGCAGCCCCACTGCCCTCGCCCAAACGCAAATCTAAATGCAGATAAGGTTTCAGACCCAGATGCTGCAATGCCAGAACCGCACCTTTTTCTGCTGATAGATGAGATGGAATACAGTAATCCCGAACAGAAGGTGCCAGCTGAACTGCCGCCAGAGCAGAGGCATAAGAGATAAAACCATCAAGCACGACCGGAACACCTGCCGCAGCAGATCCCAAAATTACTCCGGTCATTCCCACAAGCTCAAATCCCCCCACTTTTGCCAGTACATCAAGGGGAGACTGAGCATCAGGTTTATTCACATCAATCGCCTGACGTACAACAAATTCCTTATGTTTAAGTAATCCAGCAGGCAAATTAGTCCCTAACCCCACAACATCACCGGGATCACTTCCGGTAAGTACACTGATGACTGCCGCTGCTGGTGTGGTATTCGCGATCCCCAGCTCTCCCACACCAAATACAGAGATCCCAGCGGTAAGGCGTTGCTGAACTAATTGCACACTTGCCAACAATAATGTTTCTGCGTATGCATAAGGCATAGCCGGGCCTTGTGCAATGTTTCCACAGCCACGGGCTAATTTGAGGGACAATAAATTATCTATCGGCTCACAATCAATACCAATATCAACAGGTAACACATGGGTACCGCTACTTTTCGCTAATGCACAAACCCCTGTCAGCCCCAGCAACATGTTCCGGGCTTGTATGGCTGTAACATTTTTCGGAGAAATCGCCACACCTTCGTTATAAACGCCATGATCGGCACACATAACGATAATCTCTTTTTGCAGATCCCGCAGTTTTCCAATTCCGGGCATAGCCGCAAGTTGTGCTGCCAGTGCTTCCAGACGGCCCAGACTGCCAATTGGCTTGACGAGTTTATCAATATGCTGCTCCGCCCGATCCATTTTTTCCCGATCCAGCGGTTTAATCTTTTTCAGTAACAGTGGTAATGACTGAAACTCCATGATGATCCTTCCGATCAAGTTTCAACTTAAATAGGAAAATATAAAATACACTCTAATGGATTTCTGATTGCATCACAGTGACAAAGAAGCAACGAGAATAAAATAATATTAGCTATCGACAACCTACTTCCAGATAAGGATTAAAGCCAGTAGAAAAACCACTTCACCGACTTCAATTGCTGCTCCCAGAGTATCGCCGGTTTGCCCGCCCAAATGATAGTTAAAATAGATGGCAAGCAAAAAGATAGCAATCATCGTTACCAGCATTGCAGATAACCCCTGCCAGTCACCCAGCAGCATCACCAATACAGTCCCTGCCAATAATGTGATGACTGTTTCACGGGGAGTAATGCGACCGATATAGCTACTTCCCATTCCTTCAACTTCACGGGCATAACGTTGTTCAAACATCAAAAGCACAACAGCAGTACGTCCGACAATCGGTGCACAGGATAATAAAGCCAGCAAATGCAAAGGAGGATGATAGGCAATTTCAACAACCGCAAGTACCTTAAGCAAAATGCAGAAGATCAGCCCTAATCCGCCATATGTGCCAAGGCGGCTATCTTGCATAATTTCCAGCGTTCTTTCTCTATTTCGGGAAGAAAAGATACCGTCGCAAGTATCTGCCAGACCATCTAAATGCAGTCCTCCCGTCAGAAATACCAGAGCGAGCGCATAACCAATTGCGCCAATATATACTCCTCCACCGGATTGAGTTATTACCAGCGCAACACAAGCTGCAATCACACCAACAATAAGGCCAACTAAAGGGAAAATCGGTACACCATGCCCAATTTGCCGAAAATCAATCCCTTCGGCCCATTTTGCAGGGATAGGAAGCCGGGTCATAAACTGTAATGTTGCCCAAAAGAGTTTCAACTTCATTTGATTTTTACTCCAAGGCCAGAGACTACCATCCAGACTGATTTTGCTGCCTGAGCCAGTTTCTGGTTAACCCGACCGGAAATATCAATAAAATGACGGGCCAGCCGATTCTCAGGCACAATCCCCATCCCCAGTTCATTCGTCACCAGACAAACGGGCATTGGGCAATTCAGACAAGCATCGATCACATCGTCTATCTGCTGGTGGATATATACCTCCAATGAGGTGAAATCCATTTCATCGGGTGATGCGCCTTCTGCTTTGTCAAACAAAAGGTTGGTAATTAATGTAGTCACACACTCAAGTATAATCCCCTCTTCCGCTTTACGATGCCTACGGATAACATCCCCCAAATCCTGATATCCTTCCCAGGTTCGCCAATGTAAAGGACGATCCTTCCGATGCCGTTCAATTCGAGCCAACATCTCTTCATCAGTACCTTGAGCTGTCGCGATATACAATACTTGTTCACATTGATCTGAAATAAACTGCTCCGCATAAGCACTTTTGCCACTACGTGCTCCGCCAGTAATTAAGATCATCTGATCACTCCAGAAGAAGTAGACTCCGTGTGTTCTTTCATTAACTGATAGATACGTTCTATATCCAGATGTTCACGCATACTGGCTGCCAGAATATTAAACTGTTTCTCTTTATGGCTGGCATAGCTGAAAGCAGCATTTTCCAGCGGGTTGATGCCTTTATGCATGCGAAGCTGATTCAGTAATAAACGAGTAAAATTATTCTGGTCAAACAGGCCATGCAGGTAACTTCCCATCACCGTCCCTTCCTGATTAATTGCACCATCAAACCAACTCTTCTCTTCACCATTACGTAAGTACATTTTGGCGAATGGCCTTGCCTGCTCTCTCAGGCGCGTAACTCCCATATGGATCTCATAACCCACAATGGGTTGATCACCACATAAGTTCAGCATGCCTGATAGCTCCGGCATCACAATTCCCCTGACCTGAGCTGTCTGTTTATCATTGGCAAATAAGGTTTCAGTATCGAGTAATCCTAACCCTTCCATCTGATATAAACCAGATTCGACTTCATCAACAATCTGCTTTCCAAGCATCTGGTAGCCACCACAGATCCCAATGATCGGAACCCCTGACTGGTGTGCAGCAATAATTGCCTGATCCAGCCCCTGCGTTTTTAACCATCCCAAATCACCCAATGTGTTTTTACTGCCGGGTAAAATGATCAGATCGGCATTCCTAAGTTCCAAAGGATCTGCAATATAATTAAGAGAAACATCAGGCTGGAGTGCTAACGCGTTAAAATCGGTGAAATTTGCAATATGTGGAAACCGGACAACGGCAATATTCAGGCATCTTTCTGTGTTATTTTTATCCTTTTCATATTTGCCAACCTGCAACGCAACACTGTCCTCTTCTTCCAGATCGAGTTCCAGCCACGGTAATACTCCCAGTATCGGTACTTGTGTCAGCTCTTCGATTTGTTCAATACCTGAATGCAGCAACGATATATCACCACGAAATTTATTAATAATGACCCCTTTAACCCGTGCCCTTTCTTCTGGTGCGAGTAAGGCCAGTGTGCCGTAGATAGAAGCAAAAACACCTCCGCGATCAATATCTGCTACCAGAATAACGGGAGCATCAACCAGCTCAGCCATTCCCATATTGACGATATCCCGATCCCGCAGATTAATTTCCGCCGGGCTACCCGCTCCTTCCAGTACCATAATATCGGTTGCAGCCGCAAGGCCGTTATATGCACTCAGGATCTGCTGCTGAAGCTGTGGTTTATACTCGTGATATTCTACGGCATTCATATTGCACATAACTTTGCCCATAAAAATCACCTGAGCCTTGCAATCACTGGAGGGTTTCAGCAAAACAGGATTCATGCGTACATCAGGAGTAATCCCCGCCGCTTCAGCCTGAAATATCTGAGCACGCCCCATTTCTTTGCCATCAGCAGTAATACCAGAATTAAGTGCCATATTTTGTGATTTAAAAGGAGTACAGTGATAACCATCCTGTAAAAAAATCCGACAAAATCCAGCAACCAAAGCACTCTTTCCAACATCAGACGCTGTTCCTTGGATCATAAGAGACCATTTCATGGTGTTTTACTCCTCTATATTATTGTCGCCACAGAATAACGCACCAAATGACTACATGATGAACTCATATGGATAAGTGTTTTTTATCCGCGTGAATCAGCTCACAAAGTCAAACAAATATTTTTATGCACTCTCTGTTACAATAACAATCAATATCATTAACCTATTATTAATGACGTAAGTTAACATAAAAAACAATTAGTTAATAATTAAAGGGGTGCTATTGGGGTGCTGAGAAATAGCACCCGGATATGAATTTCAATCAATTTACTTTCTTCTTCGACTGCATCCGTTCCACTTCTTTTGCTGCTAATTCCCTTTGCTTATCGATGTACTCAGCGAGATCATGTACATGAACAATTCTTGGTGATTTCTGGCTGTCATTCATTCTGTATGTCGGGAATTTTAGCTTGCCTTCAATGGCCTTGCGTTCTGCCGTTGCCGGGGTCAATTTAAGGTACTTCTCGGCTATAGCTGACAGAAGAATCTGTGAAGTTTCAAACTCTGCCATTAATAAGAATACCGTATTCATTTTCATTGCTCACCTCCTTCCTGATACCCGCTCTCCAATATCACCCTCGCCACACTCGCCGGAGTTGCCTTATCACTCCACGTTGCATCGAAAATAATGTTGTTCAGTTCATCAAAAAGAATATCGTTCAAATTCTTCGGTCTTGCAGAGTAGGGCACCCCATCGGGTACCCCTTCCATAATGTCGATAGTGAGCTGGGCTATTTCTGTTGCTTCTCGTTCCGGCTTACGGTATCCAGAATGCCAGACTACATCGGTGATATCAGACGGATCACCCCAGACTGAGGCAATAATCTGAGTCAGGTGGAATGAGTTATTGATCATTGCTGCTTTCTTCCTTCTGCTT
>NZ_NJAJ01000048.1 GCF_002632825.1 Xenorhabdus stockiae | reverse complement strand
GCACGGCTTTGATACGGTCACGGACGCGCCCATCACGAGTCGTATCGTGCATCAATTCAGGCGCTTCTTTTTGGGCATCTGTCAGGGTAATTTTCATGGGCGCGATTTTGATCTGATAGGAATGAAAAATCAAGCATCTTCAATGACGATGGGTATAGCAGAGGCAAAGTAATTTCAGGAAAAGTATCATCTACTTTTTGATGTAAACGAGCCATTAACACAGAAAAACCCTGATTCAGCCGTTCAATATCAGGATCACATCCATTAAAATTTTCTGCTAAATGTGGTTTTTCTTTACTGGCTAATTTTTCAATTTGCTGTAGGTAATCCAATTCCCACTAATAATAAAATTGAAAATTATCCATGCCTATCTCTTTTTTAATAGTCACCAATTTAAATGCTATATTTATTTTAATAGCGTAAATATCGCTATGAGCCTCTTATATACCTAAAGAAAAATAGGTTAGCCAAAAGCACAGACAATAAACAATAAACATAAAAATCAAAAAGATAAATTAAACCAGGAGTGATAAAAAGGACTTAAGTTATGATGAAAAAGAAAAAACACCTTCGTGTATTATCAACCATGAATTTACACAACAACATAATCTAGTCAAATAACGTTTATAAATGTTTAATTAACAATATTTAATTAAAGCTAATAAAATATTTAAATAAACAACTATATTCATCAGATATTAAATTCAGCGCTAACCTTTGAGTGAATATTCAGCACCTTATCTTATATTATTATTGTTACTGCATGATCATCCGTGAGCTGTATAAATATTACTCTCACTAGGTACTTTTTCGTGTTTTGATAAGATGTTACTTGCCCGATACCCTCGATTCGCGTAAAACTATTACCTAAATTATCGATAATAACTCCACAACTCTCCTGATTATTATGTTTCAAAACAATCCGCTGCTTGCTCAGCTAAAACAGCAACTACATTCTCAAACCTTGCGCGTAGAAGGTTTAGTCAAAGGAACAGAAAAAGGCTTCGGCTTTCTGGAAGTCGATGGTCAAAAAAGTTACTTTATTCCTCCTCCTTATATGAAGAAAGTGATGCACGGCGATCGAGTCAGTGCTGCTATTCATACCGATAAAGAAAAAGAAGTCGCTGAACCAGAAGAACTCATTGAACCTTTCCTGACCCGTTTTGTTGGCCGTGTTCAGAAAAAAGAAAACGACAACCGACTGTGGATTATTCCCGACCATCCGTTATTAAAAGACTCTATTCCATGCCGACCATCCAGTCAGGTAACTCATAGTTTCGAACAAGGTGACTGGGCAGTTGCTGAAATGCGCCGTCATCCATTGAAAGGTGATCGTGGGTTTCATGCTGAAATAACCGGCTATATTACTCGTGGTGATGATCACTTCGCTCCGTGGTGGGTTACTCTTACTCGCCACAGTCTGGAACGTGAAGCACCATCAATGGCAGATTGCCAGTTGGATGATGATTCTCTTGAGCGTATCGACCTGACCTCCCTTAATTTCGTCACAATCGACAGTGCAACAACTGAAGATATGGATGACGCATTGCATATTGTCAAAAATGATAATGGCAGCCTGAAACTGTCTATTGCTATTGCCGACCCGACAGCCTATATCAAGGCGGGCAGCGATCTTGACACAATCGCTTATCAACGCAGCTTTACCAACTATCTGCCGGGCTTCAATATTCCAATGCTGCCCCGCGAACTTTCTGATGATTTGTGTTCTCTTCGTCCGAATGCCCGCCGCCCTGCTCTGGTTTGTCAGGTTTCTATTCTGGAAGACGGGCAATTGGGTGATGATATTCAATTCTTTGCCGCTTGGGTCGAATCGAAATTCAAACTGGTTTATGACGAGATTTCTGATTGGCTGGAAGGTAAGGAAGGCTGGAAACCGAGTTCAGATGCTGTCACTGAACAAATCACACTGTTGAAAGAGATGTGTGAACGCCGTAATAACTGGCGTCAACAGCACGCTCTGGTGTTTAAAGATCGCCCTGATTACAGGTTTATTCTGGATGAAGGCGGGAATGTCACTGATATTGTCACTGAACAACGCCGTTCTGCAAACCGCATTGTTGAAGAAGCAATGATTGCAGCTAACCTTTGTGCTGCGAAAGTCCTGCGCGATAAGTTAGGCTTTGGTATTTATAACGTTCACACCGGCTTTGAGCCAACACAGATTGAACAGGTTGTTGACGTACTCAAAGAACACAGTATTGAAACCTGCCCGGAAGCACTTATTGGGCTGGAAGGATTTTGTGAATTACGCCGTGAGCTGGATAAGCAACCGACTCAGTTCCTTGATAGTCGTATCCGCCGCTTCCAGACCTTTGCGGAAATTAAAACTGAACCGGGTCCACACTTTGGGTTAGGTTTTGACGCATACGCCACATGGACGTCCCCTATCCGTAAGTACAGCGATATTATCAATCATCGTTTGCTGAAAGCTGTTATTCAACACACTGAGGCAGAGAAACCGGCTGAAGAGATCTGTTTACAGCTATCCGAACGTCGACGCGCAAACCGTATGGCCGAACGCGATGTTGGTGACTGGCTCTATGCCCGTTATCTCAAACCTTATGCTGGCACAGATAAAATCTTTGCTGCTGAGATTATTGATATCACTCGTGGTGGCCTGCGTGTTCGTTTGGTCGACAATGGTGCAATTGCTTTCGTTCCGGGGCCATTCCTGCATTCCGTTCGTGATGAGCTTCAATGCAGTCAGGAAACCGGTTCTGTCCTGATTAAAGGCGAAGCAGTTTATCGCCTGAACGATATTATCGATGTGCGCCTTGAAGAAGTCAGAATGGAAACCCGTAATATCGTGGCGCGTCCTGTTAGTTAACACAGGATCAACATAATAGACTATGCCCAATAAAACGGGGATTTCCAGAACATAAACACACTGCCGCTATTATAGGCGGCAGTTTCATAACAAAACTTAAATCATCGTTTAATTTCATATGAAATTCCCTACACAACAAATCATCTCTAAATTCATACCCAAATTTATACATGGTGCTGTAACCCTCTTACCTTTGCTGAGTACCCTGATAATTTTTCCTTCTCAGGCATCTTTCGGTAACGTTCAGCAAAAGCAAATAATTAATCAGCTCACTGCTTTGGAACAAAGTGCCAATGGGCATCTTGGCGTGGTCTTAATCAATAGCGCAGACAATTCAACCATCGGCTATCGCGCAAATGAGCGTTTTCCATTATGTAGCACCAGTAAATTTATGGCAGTTTCTGCTCTGCTGAAAAAAAGCGAAACAGATGAAAATTTGCTAAAGCAAAGAGTGAACTACAAACAGTCTGATTTAGTTGAATACAGTCCGATTACTGGAAAATATATTGAAACGGGTAAGACACTGGCGGAGCTAAGTGCAGCAACTTTACAATACAGTGATAATACCGCCATGAACCTGATCATTAACCAGTTAGGTAGCCCTGAAAGGGTGACAACATTTGCCCGAACTCTCGGTGACATGATGTTTCGGCTGGATCGTAAAGAACCGGAATTAAATCTGGTTCAGCCGGGTGATGAGCGTGATACTTCAACACCTCAAGCAATGGCAGAAAGCCTATATAAACTAGCTTTAGGTGATTTCCTCGCAACAAATCAACGTACGCAACTGGTGGAATGGCTGAAAGGAAATACTACAGGGAATGCCAGTATTCGCGCCGGAGTACCGAAAGACTGGATTGTCGGGGATAAAACCGGTCGCTGTGATTATGGCTCAACCAACGATATTGCCGTAATCTGGCCGTCAGGAAACCGAGCACCACTGGTGTTGGTGACTTATTTCACTCAACCCGGTGATAAAAATGCTAAAGCCCGCCCCGATGTCTTAGCAGAAGCGGCTCGTATAATAATTCAGGCTGAATAAGATTCTATAACGGGAATCATGAACACAAGCTATGCCATAAGTCTGTTACATTGCATAGCTTGTGAAGATTGATAAAGTGAGATGAAAAGCTAAATCAGCCACCAGCCAGTTTGACTTTCATGCCTTTCGCTTCCAATAACTGTTTTAGTAAATCGCGCTTATCACCCTGAATTTCAATTTCACCATCTTTAACTGAACCACCGCAGCCACATTTTTTCTTCAATTCCGCGGCTAGCTTAGCAATGGTTTGATCATCAGCATCGATTCCTGTGATAACACAAACGCCTTTACCTTTACGTCCACTGGTCTGGCGTTGGATACGCACAATCCCATCACCTTTAGGACGAGCCGGTGGAGTTTTTTCTTCCTGAATGCGGCCGCTATCTGTTGAATAAACCAGACGTGAGTTATTATCCATGAACAATCCCGATTGATTCATTAATTTGCTGCAATGCCAATGCTGGATTTTCAGCTCGGGTAATCGGACGCCCGATCACCATATAATCCACACCGGCCTGAATTGCCTGTGGTGGTGTCATAATACGGCGTTGATCCCCGGCATCTGAACCTTCAGGACGAATACCCGGTGTAACCAGTTTGAATTCCTGACCACATGCTGCTTTCAGTTGTTGTGCTTCATGAGCTGAACAAACCACACCATCCAGACCACACTGTTTAGTCAGTTTCGCCAGACGTTCAGCGTGCTGAGCGGGTGTCACATCAATCCCGGTGCCTAACAAATCAGACTGATCCATGCTGGTCAGGACAGTAACGGCGATTAATAATGGAGCATCTTTACCATAAGGTAATAAAATTTCTTTAGCAGCGGTCATCATTCTTTCCCCACCGCCGGCATGAATATTGACCATCCAAACGCCCAATTCTGCCGCTGCGGCTACAGCTCTTGCTGTGGTGTTAGGAATATCATGAAATTTGAGATCCAAAAACACGTCAAAACCACGCTGGTGCAACATACGGACAAATTGCGGGCCATTAAATGTAAACATCTCCTTGCCCACTTTCAGACGACAAGATTGAGGATCAATCTTGTCAACAAATGCCAATGCTGCATCCTGATTGTCATAATCCAACGCAACAACAACCGGTGATTCAACTTGCTTACCTAAAGCTTGACCTGTATGGGATGTCATTTTTTAGCCTTTAATTTTAAAATGAATTTTATTTCGCGCATAAAAATTTTATAAATAAAAAACGCCACCAATAAAGTGACATTGTCACTGCCCGTCTAAACCACGAATGGGTTTAATTGTGTCCCACGAACGACACGAAGGACAATGCCAATAAAGTGAACGAGAAGTAAAGCCACACTTATGGCATCGATAATCGGGTTTGGTTCGGATCTGTTCACCCACCATATTACGCAGAAGAAGCAAACTTTCTTTGGCCCGCCCTTCTTCTGCATCAGCCAGATGGTAATCCATCAGGCGATAAAAAAGGCGCATCGTCGGATGACGTTCCAACTGCCGATTAATATAAATCTGGGCTGTATCACGGCCCTCTTTTTGCTCAATAATGTCGGCCAGATGGATCTCTGCAATTGCTCCGCAATTTTCTTCCACGCAACGCAGGATGAAAGCTTCCCACCCTTCCGGCTGAACAAGCTCCCTATAGCACTCCTGCAACATCGGCAAAACTTCGCTAACCAGTTGTTTATCCTGCTCGAGAACTCGTTTCAGCACCTCAGTTGCTTTGGTATATTCTTTCTGCGCCATATAAATACGGCCAAACATAATCGATACACGGGCACAATTTTTATTCGCCTGAGCAGCCTTATTCAAATACCCGATAGCATCACTGAAACCGTCTTCCCTCATTCCCTGTAGAGCTAACTCACAATAAAAATGGGCGATTTCTTCGCGGAATTGCTGTTTACCCAGCCTGACTAGTTTTTCTGCCACCTCAATGGCTTTGCTCCAGTCACTGGTTGATTGATAGATAGTCAGCAAAGAATTAAGCGCGCTCTCCCGAAAATCTTTTTCATCAATTAACTGAACAAACATATTTTCTGCCCGATCATATAACCCGGCAGCCATGTAATCTCTACCGAGCTGCTGAGTAGCCAGTAAACGTTGTTCAAATGTCAGGGAGGCACTTTCCATAAGGGACTGGTGAATACGGATGGCTCTTTCAACTTCACCACGGGAGCGGAACAGGTTTCCCAGCGTTAAATGTGCTTCAAACGCGGAACTGTCCTCTTTTAACATATCAAGAAACAGATCGACTGCTTTGTCCTGTTGGTTAGAAAGTAAAAAATTAACCCCATCAACATATTCACGTGACAGACGGTCTGCCGATTGTTGCTTATCTTGTTGAGCACTTCTGCGTCCCATATACCAGCCATACGCGGCAGCAATAGGAAGCAACAGAAACAACAGCTCTAACATGGAGTATTATTCCTTGTCCAGAACCACTGAGGCTTGGGAGGCAGTTTTTGTCGATAATTCAACTGGCTGCTCCAACTGGGTCTCCAAGCGCTTAATTTTACGTTTTGCGCGTCTTAACGACATGTTGGTGCGCAGATAAAACCCGCCACAAATTCCCCATCCAAGAGCAAAGCCGATGGCAAATAAAAACGACAGCAAAGTGGATATCGAATAATCACCTTTGGCAATCAAATAATTGAAGGTTACCACTTGATTATTATTTGCTCCCAGTGTCACTGAGATAACAAAAACAACCAGTGCCAGTAATAAGATCAGAAAATATTTCACATTGTTTCCTGTTATCGATTGTTGCTGATTGATATGCCAAATAACAGACATAGTGGCTTGCTAAATTAGCATTTCTCATCTACGCAAAGGAAGTATTTTATTGCACTAAACCAATATTTCACCCTTTTTGTGACAATATTCTACTTTGCTGCCTGTAATTCCGTCACTGTTTTCCGTTGAACAAGCATATCCAAATAAAACAAATAACTAGATGTATCACTATATATGAATTTTCACCGGCATAAAGGCACCGGATATGTCTACAAAAATATGTTTACAGTTTAGCATGTTAATATTACTGCAAACTGCAATAGTCTCTCCTGTGCTTTATCCGAAAATCCGGCATATCTTTATCTACGGACATAAGCATAATTTCTGTTATACTCGCGATGCGTACATGCGCTGTAATCAGAGAAAATTTTTGCGTAGTTTTAGCTGATTTCCAAACTGGTATTGTTCTGAGTATCACAATATTGTCATTGTAACGAGCTAAATCAACATATGAATACAAACATACAGCTAACACGAGTAGCTGAAGCCAAACTGCCTACTCCCTGGGGCGAATTTCTGATGATTGGATTTGAAGAGATAGAAACAGGCCGCGATCATGTTGCCCTTGTGTATGGTGACATTTCTGGTGATGAGCCGGTTTTATCCCGTATCCATTCAGAGTGCCTGACCGGAGATGCTTTATTTAGCTTAAGGTGCGACTGTGGTTTTCAGCTCGAAGCTGCTCTGTCACAAATCAGCAAGGAAGGTCGGGGTGTTCTGCTGTATCACCGCCAGGAAGGCCGCAATATTGGTCTGCTGAATAAAATTCGGGCCTATGCATTGCAGGATAAAGGTGTTGATACTGTCGAAGCGAACCATCAGTTAGGTTTCGCTGCCGATGAGCGAGATTTCACTCTGTGTTCAGACATGTATAAATTACTGGGTGTACATGCTATCCGTCTTCTGACGAATAATCCGCAAAAAATGGAGATTATGGTCGGAGCCGGCATTAACATTGTCGAGCGTGTGCCGCTTATTGTAGGGCGTAACCCTAATAACGCTTACTACCTTGATACAAAAGCGCGCCTGATGGGGCATCTGCTGTCCAAATCCAGCTAATTTCTTTCTACAGAAAAGAAAATAAAAACTGCGTCGGTGTGGGCGCAGTTTTTCATTTCAGTAATGCTTATTTTTACTTCAACATATTGCGGATAACATAATGCAGTATGCCGCCATTATAGAAATAGGCCAGCTCTGTATTGGTATCAATTCGACAATGGGCATTAACTTGAGTTACCTCCCCATTAGGGTAAGTAATTTTCACAACAATAATCTGACCAGGCTTGATATCACTCAATCCGCCGATATCAATGAATTCATCCCCTGTCAGGTTAAGAGTTTTACGAGTGATTCCTTGTGGAAACTCCAGCGGTAATACCCCCATACCAATCAGATTGGAACGGTGAATTCGCTCAAAAGATTCCGCAATAACCACTCTTACACCCAATAAGCTGGTTCCTTTCGCGGCCCAGTCACGGCTGGAACCGGAGCCATATTCTTTACCAGCAATAATGGCCAGCGATTTTTTCTCTTCCTGATAACGCATAGCCGCATCATAAA
The DNA here is from genome assembly GCF_002632825.1 of Xenorhabdus stockiae. Taxonomy (GTDB): domain Bacteria; phylum Pseudomonadota; class Gammaproteobacteria; order Enterobacterales; family Enterobacteriaceae; genus Xenorhabdus; species Xenorhabdus stockiae. The sequence continues at coordinate 14,772 of NZ_NJAJ01000048.1, read as the reverse complement.
TAGCCAGCTGGCTTTGTGACGGGATGTGGCGCGTATATCCCCCTTCAATACCGGGCACCATTTCATTACGAATACGAATATTAGCAAATGTTCCACGCATCATAACTTCGTGATTTCCGCGCCTTGAACCATACGAGTTAAAATCTTTCGGAGCAACGCCATGTTCCTGTAAATATCGCCCTGCCGGGCTATCTGCCTTGATATTCCCGGCAGGAGAAATATGGTCTGTTGTTACTGAATCACCCAAAATGGCCAGAATATTAGCCCGATGGATATCCGTTACCGGCTCAGGTTCTTGTGTCATGTGGCTAAAGAAAGGCGGAAGACGTATATAGGTTGAATCCGGCTGCCAGGAATAAGTGGCTGAACTTTCGACTTCCAGTGCCTGCCAGTTTTCATCTCCATCAAACACCGCACTATATTCCTTGTGGAACATATCGGTTCTGACTTTCTCCACCGCTTCAGCAACTTCCTTACTGCTCGGCCAGATATCTTTCAGATAGACATCACGCCCCTGCTGATCCTGCCCAATTGGTTCACTGGTCAGATCGCGCTTCATACTACCGGAAAGGGCATAGGCCACGACCAGTGGCGGAGAAGCCAGCCAGTTAGTTTTGACCAATGGATGAATACGCCCTTCAAAGTTTCGGTTGCCGGAAAGTACGGCTCCGACTGTCAAGTCAGACTGTTTAATCGCAGCCTCAATCTCATCCTGTAACGGCCCTGAGTTACCAATGCAGGTGGTGCAGCCGTATCCCACTAAATTAAAACCTAACTTTTCAAGATAAGGCATGAATCCGGCCAGGTTCAGATATTCTGTTACCACTTTAGAACCCGGTGCCAGTGACGTTTTAACCCACGGTTGCCGTTGTAACCCCTTCTCAACCGCTTTTTTAGCAAGTAAGCCGGCGGTCATCAATACGCTGGGGTTAGAAGTATTAGTACAAGAGGTAATAGCTGCAATCACTACCGCCCCTTCCTGCAAAGAAAACGTCTGATTATCTACTGTCACAGGGATAGATGATTGCAGCCCCTGCTTTCTATTAATATCCAGATCCATCGAGGACTGGAAGGCATGTGGAACCCCACCCAGCGCAACTCTATCCTGAGGACGTTTTGGCCCTGCCAGACTGGCTTCTACCGTAGACATATCCAGCTCAAGACTGCTGGTGAAAATTGGTTCATCTCCGGCATGACGCCATAATCCCTGCTGTTTGCTATAAGCCTCAACCAGCGTAATTTCATCTTCGCTGCGTCCGGTTAACCGCATATAACTCAGGGTAATATCATCAACAGGGAAGAAACCACAAGTTGCGCCATATTCCGGCGACATATTGGCAATGGTCGCCCGATCTGCCAGTGGCAAATCAGCCAAACCATCGCCGTAAAATTCAACAAATTTGCCGACCACACCATGTTTACGCAGCATCTGTGTAACTGTCAGCACCAGATCAGTTGCGGTGATCCCTTCGCGTAATTTTCCTGCCAGTTTGAAACCAACCACATCCGGGATCAGCATGGAAATTGGCTGCCCTAGCATAGCGGCTTCGGCTTCAATTCCGCCAACGCCCCACCCAAGTACACCGAGACCGTTAATCATTGTGGTATGAGAATCGGTACCAACCAATGTATCCGGGTAGGCAAAATCCCTCCCGTCACGGTTTTCATACCAAACCGCCTTGCCTAAATATTCAAGGTTAACCTGATGGCAAATACCTGTTCCGGGAGGAACAACCCGGAATCGATTGAAGGCTTTTTGCCCCCAGCGTAAAAATAAATAGCGTTCATAGTTACGCGCCATCTCAATCTGAACGTTCTCTTCAAACGCCTGCTCAGTTCCGAATTTATCCACCATGACAGAGTGGTCAATCACCAGATCAACCGGTGATAAAGGATTCACCTGATCTACATTGCCACCAAGCCTTAAAACAGCCTCTCTCATTGCCGCAAGATCCACGACAGCGGGTACACCGGTAAAATCCTGCATTAATACACGGGCAGGACGATAGGCAATTTCCCGCTCAGCATGACCGCTTTGTTGCCATGCCACCAGCGCTTTCAGGTCATCTTCAACAACAGAATCACCATCAATATTACGCAGGAGGTTTTCAAGCAGAACTTTCAGGGACTTAGGGAGGCGGGATATTTCACCCAGTTGCTCAGATAACAGAGGTAAACTGTAATAATGGTAGGTCTTACTGCCAGAAGTTTCACTGCTAATGGAAAGTGTTGAAGCACAGTCCGTTTTCAATTTAGACGACATAACTCCTCCATTTTTATATTTATGACCAGCTACACCCTATGAATTTCAATTTGAAAAACGACGGATATATATGATTAAACATAACATACTAGTAGATAATTGTTATTCAGCTTTCACATATTTTGCCAACCCGCTGTAATTCCTCACTTATTGACAAACTTTAGTGATGACACCCACAAAATAGATATGTTCTATTGATGGCCGGAACTGATATTCAGCGCCCCGAATATCATCATCAACCATATTATTGTTTATTAACTATTGGAAGGCGAATTATGGATAACGAAATTATTATTAAGCGTGAAAATTATCTGAATCAGATAAAACAGGCTGAACAATTTTTCTGTCATAATATTGAAGATCATTTCACTCTCTCTGACCATCGATTCAGCGATGCTGATGGCTTAGTTCAATTTGTCATTGCCTCACAACTCAATGATAAATCGCATGTTATGAAGAAGATGGACGATATAAAAAAAACTCAGATAGCCCTTTCTTCTATTGCGACTGATTATATTATCAGATACTCCGATACCCGTGGACGACAGTACAGAACAGATGTCCAGTTCTGGGGTGATATTATGGGAAAGCTGCCATTAATGAGCGTCAGAAATATTGAAAAGCAAACATATCAACATGTTATGAAGGGATTTTCTATCGCAACCAATTTATTACAGCTGATCATGGATATCGTTGTGAATACTAACTCCCCGGGCATGAAGAGCTTTTCACAGTTTCTGCAAAAACAGGGTGATGCGATCAGGCTCGGGCTGAAAAAAAATGATGACCGTTATTCAACAATCACGCTGGCAAGCATCATTGAGGCGGTCGGTAACGATAATCAAGTCATATATATTCCCAAAATAAAGCTTTTTAAGCTGGATTTTGACAGAACAAATTCAGAAGTTACATCAAATTGCGCTTCCAATGAAACTATCAATGTTGAATTTAATTACTCTTCCTGCGTGTCACTATTTGATTATCAGGCATTGGAAGACCCAGAAATAAAATCGGCTTTTGAAAATTTTCTTCTTAAAAACAAACGAGCATCAATAGAAAAATCAGATAACTTTTTTAGCGGTGAATTTTAAAAATAGAAAGTTATAAATTTTGGTTTGAATAATATATTCATATATGATTGTTATATTAATATGTCAGCGTTATTCTGAAACCAGTTAAATTTATTGTTATCGGAGTGATAGACATGTATACGCCTCACAAAATGCAAATGCAGGACAGAGAAGATATTACTAAGTTTATTTCTACTTATAGCTTTGGATTGCTGGTTTCTCCCTCTTTGGCCGGAACACATCTTCCCTTAGTATTGAATCCCGATGAAGGAGAATATGGTACGCTATACGGCCATATATCTAAGGCCAACCCGCACTGGAAAGAATTAGAAAATCAGCCTGTTCTGGCCGTTTTTACCGGCCCTCATGCCTATATCTCACCTACATGGTATGAATCTGAACACGCCGTACCCACCTGGAATTACACTGCTGTTCACTGTTACGGTGTCACAAAATTTTTAAATGGCGATGAAACTCAATCAGCTTTAGAAGATTTAGTTAATAAGTATGAGCCGGGGTTAATGAACAATACGGAATTAATGCCAGAGGAATATCTCAATAAACAACGTCAGGCAATTGTCGGATTTAAAATCATCATCACAAAAATAGATGCAAAAGAAAAACTAGGGCAGCATAAAAATCAGGGTGATCAAAGAGGTGTTTTTTCCGCTTTGAAGGAAAGTAAAATGCCCGACAATAAAGAACTCGCTAATTATATGAAAATACGTAACGTCGGAACCGGAGAATAATTAAACAGTCTTTTAACTCTATAAAGATTGTTTGTTTATTGCTTTTATTCATGAGATACAGAAAAGCAGAGAAAAATAGCCAAGGCTATTTTCCTCTGCTTTTCTCTGACCCGTACTGCGCTTATACACAATGGATTTCAAGATGCGTCGCGGCGGCAAGGGAGATAATCCCCAAGAACATAGATAACTATGTGACTGAGGTGAACGGGCGCAGCCAACAAAGAGGCAACTTGAAAGACGAAGTGTATATACCATTTTATATAATCGGTAATTCAATATCCTTGAACATTTCTTCAATCTCTTCATTAGATCGCAAGGCAACCGCTTGATCCACTACATTACGGGTTAAATGTGGAGCAAAACGCCAGATGAAATCGTACATATAACTACGCAAGAAGCTGCTACGACGGAAACCAATCTTAGTTGTGCTGTAACTGAACTTATCACGCATGTCGATTCGAACCAGATCACTGTCCTGAACCGGTTCTACCGCCATACTGGCAATAACCCCTATTCCCAATCCCAGACGGACATATGTCTTAATCACATCAGCATCTGTCGCGGTGAATACAATTTTAGGTTTAAGCCCTGCACGGTCGAAAGCAACATCCAGCTCAGAACGCCCTGTAAAACCAAAGGTGTAGGTCACAATCGGGTATTCTGCCAGCTCTTCAATGGTAACATTCTGCCTTGTCGCCAATGGGTGATCTTTGGTGACAACAATCGAACGATTCCAGTGGTAGCAAGGCAGCATGATGAGATCACTATAAAGATGAAGCGCTTCGGTGGCGATTGCAAAATCACTGTTCCCTTTACAGACCTCTTCTGCAATTTGAGTTGGTGAGCCCTGATGCATATGAAGGGAAACATTAGGATAACGTTCAATAAAACCTTTAATAACAGGCGGTAATGCATATCTTGCCTGTGTGTGTGTAGTCGCAATATATAAAGACCCACGATCAGGGTAAGTGTGTTCACTGGCAACTGAGCGAATCGAATCAATTTTTGACAGGACTTCACGTGAAATACGGACGATTTCCTCACCAGCCGGTGTAACGTGTGTCAGATGTTTTCCACTGCGCGCAAATATTTGAATACCCAGCTCATCTTCAAGCATTCTTACCTGTTTGCTGATCCCTGGTTGAGAGGTATACAATCCTTCCGCCGTAGAAGAGACATTCAGGTTGTGATTAACCACTTCAACGATATAACGTAATTGCTGTAGTTTCATATCAGCACTGTCCCTAAATTGTAATTTATATACGAATGTTTTTTGTAATTTATATCAGTTCTATATTGCTAATAGTTATTCTCTTATAACCATATAGAATATATTTATGTAGACATATAACTACTATAACACTTGCTGTATATATATATAACAAATAATTAGGGTCAATAACGATTATTAATTACGTATTATAAAAATATTATGTTTAAATTCTTCATAAAAACAAAAAAAGCCAGTCCTGAGAACTGGCTTTACAGAAAAAAAAGTCATATTTTAATTCAAAAATAAAATATCTGTCTGATTATATTTCAATGGATTGGCTAGCAACCCATTATGATAATCATCACTTTTCTTTGACCGTCCATGTACCATCAACAAAAAATGCGGTCCAACCCGTCGCTTTACCATTTTTCTCTGAAGAAACATATTGTTGTTTTGTCTTACGGCTAAAACGTACAATCGTTTTATTCCCTTCAGGGTCTTGAATCGGAGCTTCCGCTAGATAACGCAATTTCTCAGGTAAACGGTCTTTAAATTGAGCGAGTTCTTCAACTAAAGGTGCACGTGTTTCCCTTGATTTAGGGAACGTGCTGGCGGCCAAAAATACACCGGCAGCCCCATCACGCAGAACAAAATAAGCATCTGACTTTTCACACGGCAATTCAGGTAATGGCACAGGATCTTCCTTCGGTGGCGCAACTTCCCCACTACGCAGGATCTTACGGGTATTTTTACACTCTTCGTTTGTGCATCCCATATATTTGCCGAAACGCCCCATTTTCAGGTGCATTTCCGAGCCACATTTATCACATTCAACGATAGGACCGTCATAGCCTTTGATACGGAACTCGCCGTTCTCTACTTCGTAGCCATCACAAGCAGGATTATTACCGCAGACATGCAATTTACGCTGGGTATCAATCAAATAGCTGTCCATTGCTGTACCACATTTGGAGCAGCGACGACGGGCACGAAGTGCGTTCGTTTCCGCATCATCCCCTTCAAGAATGTTCAGTATTTCATTCTCTGGGATCAGGTTAATGGTTTGCTTACAACGCTCTTTTGGAGACAATGCATAACCTGAGCAGCCTAAGAATACACCTGTCGTTGCAGTACGAATTCCCATCGGGCGACTACAGGTCGGACATTCAATAGAAGTAATGACCATAGGATTCGGACGCATTCCGCCTTCTTCCGGATCTTTGTTGGCGATATCCAATTGCTCACTGAAATTGACGAAAAACTCATCCAATACGCCTTTCCAGTTTGCTTCATTGTTTGCAACGTGATCGAGCTGATCTTCCATTCTTGCCGTAAAATCATAGCTCATCAATTCGTTAAAGTTTTCTTCTAAGCGATCGTTGACAATTTCACCCATTTTTTCCGCGTAGAAACGGCGATTCTCAACCCGCACATAACCACGATCCTGAATGGTAGAAATGATTGAAGCATAAGTAGATGGGCGGCCAATACCCCGTTTTTCCAGCTCCTTAACCAATGACGCCTCACTAAAGCGCGCCGGTGGCTTAGTAAAATGCTGGCTTGGGAGCAGTTTTTGTAAATCGAGGGCCGTCCCTACTTCCACAATAGGCAAAGTACGGTCATCATCCCCTTTACGTAAGGCAGGCATAACTTTTGTCCAACCATCAAAACGTAAGGTACGGCCTTTTGCCCGCAATTCGAAATCGCCGGCCTGAACAGTCAGTGTGGTTGAATCGTATTTTGCCGGAGTCATCTGACAGGCAATAAACTGACGCCAGATAAGCTGATACAATTTCTGGGCATCAGCTTCCATATCTTTCAGTGCTTCAGCCATAATCTCAACATTAGACGGCCGGATAGCTTCATGAGCTTCCTGCGAATTCTCTTTGCTGCTGTAAATATTGGCTTCTTTAGGCAGATATTTATCACCAAAGTTATCACTGATGTAACCGCGAACCATGCTCAAAGCATCCTGACTCAGATTGGTAGAATCAGTACGCATATAAGTAATATGACCTGCTTCATATAATTTCTGAGCCATCATCATGGTTTTCTTTACGCCAAAGCCTAACCGGGTACTGGCAGCCTGTTGCAGCGTAGAAGTAATAAACGGCGCACTAGGCTTACTTGACGTTGGGCGATCTTCACGGTCTGTGATCTTATAACTGGCTTTTTCAAGTAAAGAGACGGCAGCCTGAGTCTGTTGAGCGTTAACTGGTTTAAATGGTTTACCCTCTTTATGGGTAACTTCCATATGGAGCTCAACGCCCCCTTTAGCCATGAGATCCGCATATATCTGCCAGTATTCTTCCGGAACGAAGGCTTTAATCTCCCGTTCACGATCAACAACAAGACGGACAGCTACAGATTGAACACGGCCAGCAGACAACCCTCTGGCAACCTTTTTCCACAATAACGGTGAAACCATGTAACCAACCACGCGATCCATAAAACGGCGCGCCTGTTGTGCATTAACACGATCAAGATTTAACTCACCCGGCTTATCAAAAGCCTGAGTAATAGCGTTTTTGGTAATCTCATTAAAAACAACACGGCTGAAACGTGTATCGTCTCCGCCAATGACTTCCCGCAAATGCCAGGCAATGGCTTCCCCTTCGCGATCAAGGTCCGTTGCCAGATAAATATGCTGTGCTTTTTCAGCCAGTGTTTTCAGCTCTGCTACCACTTTTTCTTTGCCGGGCAAGATCTGATAATTCGCTTCCCAGCCATGGTAAGGGTCAACTCCCATTCGGTTAACCAGCGCTGTTTTCTCATCTTTTTTAGTTTTCTTTTTATTCTTATCGGTAGATGAGCTCGAACTCTTTTGACTCGTTGTACCACTGGTCGGCAAATCACGGATATGACCAACGCTGGATTTCACAACGTAGTCATTTCCCAGATATTTATTGATTGTTTTGGCTTTTGCCGGGGACTCCACTATAACAAGAGCTTTACCCATAGTTACCTTTACCTAATTATCTTCTTTTCAGATGGCGAAAATTACGAAGTTATGTTGCGGTATATAAAATAGATCTCTTTTTATATTGCGATAGATTCGCAAGATATCAACTAATTTTTATCCCAGACTTTCGCTCAAACACCAAACCCTTTGAAATATATGAGATATTTTATACATAAACGCATACCATGCAATGACATGGCCTAACAGTTGTAAACAAAATCTTCCATCTGCATGACGAAAAGCCCACACTGTACCTGATAAAAAACGATGCGCAACAACTTATTTTTCTGGAAAGCAGAATAGGTGCAAACTAGAACACTTCCTGTCAAGCGGCAATTGCTGCTATAAAAACCAAATGAAATGGTTAGGAAAATTGTGATTTTTGTGCAATGTAAACTATCTCTCAAAACAGTTCAGACAATATAAGGCAGGAAAAAACTTTCTTAATTTATGGGACGGATAATATGACTGTCATTCTGACCGTGTCATACTATCCGCCGTAATGCAGCTATATGTTATTGTTTAATCTATAGTTTACTGCATGTATCGCCAGATTTACTGTCAGAGCAGTGGCTTCTGGCCTCTTTGCCACCAGCGCATCAGCAATTTATCAGCACTTTCCATTGCGCTTCCCATGAAACGTTCCACTACACGCTTACGGCGGGAATAGCCGACTCCAATCACTTCACGGTGTTCAATTTGTGAAATCAGGAAATCATCACTGACACCAATTTCATCAATCAATCCAAGCTCTTTTGCCTGTGTGCCATACCAATACTCACCTGTCGCGACTTTATCGACTTCCAGTGTGGGACGATGATCATGAATGAACGATTTGAATAAGTTATGTGTTTCATTCAATTCTTCCCGGAATTTCTGCCGTCCCTGTTCGGTATTTTCTCCCAACATGGTCAGAGTACGTTTATATTCGCCTGCTGTATGCAATTCGATATCAACATCATTTTTCTTCAGGAACCGATGAATGTTTGGTAATTGTGCGACCACACCAATTGAACCAATGATGGCAAAAGGTGCAGCAATAATACGATCAGCCACACATGCCATCATATAACCGCCACTTGCCGCCACTTTATCTACCGCGATTGTCAGTCGGATGCCTTTGTTTTTCAGACGAGCCAGTTGAGATGCTGCAAGCCCATAACCATGCACCACACCACCGGGGCTTTCCAAACGTACCAGAACTTCATCATTTTTATCAGCGACAGCCAGAACTGCGCTGATCTCTTCACGCAGAGAATCTACTTCATGGGCATCCATACTGCCTTTGAAGTCAAGCACATAAAGGCTAGTTTTCGGTTCACTCTTCAGGCCGCTTTTTGCCTCAGCTTTTTTCTGCTTGGCTTCACTTTTTTGCTGTTTTTTCTGCTCCTTCTGCCAGATTTTCAGCTCTGCCTCACTCATTCGAGCCTGCTGCATCTGACGTTGTTTTTCCTTATAAGTTTCACCAATATTGGTCAGGCGCAACTCGCCTTTGTGCATTGTCTTACGCACACCAACTCCAATACAAAATACTACCAGAACGACGACTGCCAGGACGATAGTCACTACTTTTGCCAAGAACAGTCCGTATAGAGAAACATACTCCACAGATCCACCTTTCTTCATTAATGATGAACAATATATATTTCATTTTAACCAAAAACCTGAAACAGTGCTCTAACAGTTTATCTTGCTTCTGTTCCGTCAAATCTACTTCAGAAAAAATAATTAATATAATTTATCTATTTTCACAAAAAAGAAAGCAGATAAACTTTTGTCAATTTGACGAAAACACGAAGTTTTGTTCTGATAAGACGTTATGTGCTACACCTATCTACCCGCCAGATTTAAAAACTGTTTATAGAAGAGAGTCAGATGTTAGATTACCAACCAAAGAATGACCTGCTGCAACAAAAAATCATTTTAGTCACTGGTGCCGGTGATGGTATTGGCCGTGAAGCTGCACTAACTTATGCCCGGCATGGTGCACAGGTTATTTTACTTGGGCGCACAACAGCAAAACTGGAAGCGGTTAAACAGCAAATCGAAAATGAAGGCGGCTTACCTGCCGCTATTTATACGATGGATCTTTTAACTGTCACGGCTCATGAATGCCAGACTTTTGCTGACGAGATGGCACAACATTATCCCCGTCTGGATGGCGTATTACATAACGCAGGTTTATTGGGGGTTGTCGCGCCCATCACAGAACAGCCCGTCCAACTTTGGCATGATGTGATGCAGGTGAATGTCAATGCCACATTTATGCTGACTCAGGTACTGATCCCATTACTATTGAAATCCCCCCGGAGTTCTTTGGTATTTACCAGCTCCAGTGTAGGGCGTGAAGGCAGAAGTGGCTGGGGAGTCTACGCTGTTTCCAAATTCGCCACAGAAGGTTTGATGCAGGTTTTAGCACAGGAATATCAGGGAACGTCCCTGCGGGTTAATTGCATTAATCCGGGTGGAACCCGTACCAATATGCGCGCCAGTGCATTCCCTGATGAAAATTCCGCCAAATTAAAAACACCTGCCGATATTATGCCGGTTTATCTTTATTTGATGGGGGATGACAGCCAGCATGATTCAGGTATCAGTTTTGACGCACAACCGGGCCGCAAAGCGGGACCAGCCGAATAATGACAAGAGATAACAACCAGTACCAAAAAAGGCAGCAACGTCTGAAAGAAAAAATCGATGCCCGCATTGCTGCCGCACAACAAGAGCGCGGTATCGTTATGGTGTTCACTGGCAATGGGAAAGGGAAAACAACGGCTGCATTCGGTACAGTCACCCGTGCCATTGGTCATGGCCAACGTGTTTGCGTCATCCAGTTCATCAAAGGGACATGGGAAAACGGAGAGAAAAACCTGTTGGAAAAAAACGGAGTTGAGTTTCATGTTATGGGAACCGGATTTACTTGGGAAACCCAAAATCGGGAAACAGATACTCACGCCTGTCAATCAGTATGGCAACATGCCTTAAGGTTGTTATCCGATCCTTCAATCCAGCTTATTGTGCTTGATGAACTCACGTATATGGTCAGTTATGGATATCTGGAACTTAGCGAAGTTCTGACAGCACTGAAACAGCGTCCTGCCAACCAGTCAGTTATTATTACCGGACGAGGTTGTCACCGTGAGTTGCTTGAATTTGCCGATACCGTAACAGAAATGCGACCGGTAAAACATGCCTTTGATGCAGGAATCAAAGCCCAAAGAGGCATCGATTGGTAAATAAATATGGCTGGTAAAAATCATTGAGTGATGAGAGCCGCTGTTTGAAAGCGCAATAAGCACTAAACAGCGGCCTGAGAAGATTAACGGCCTTTAGGTGTCGTTTTTCTTCCTGTGTTCTGGCGGGAACTACTTGCAGGACGTTTTCCTGCCGGGCGAGAAGCTACCTGAGCATGTCGCCTTACTGCACGACGGATCTGATTGGCTTTGAGACGGCGTTGGTCGCGTTCAACCGCGACTTTGGATACAGTCTCTTCATTCAGCTCAACCAATTGGCGCAAATAGTTCGTCTGCTCCAGACCTAATTCAGTCCAGCCACCACGAGGTAAACCTTTCGGCAGATCAATATCACCATAACGAACACGGATCAAACGGCTGACCTGCACACCAACGGCTTCCCATAAACGTCTGACTTCGCGGTTACGCCCTTCCGTCAGAGTGACGTTATACCATTGGTTAATACCTTCCCCACCTTTAAACGAAATCGTCTTAAATGAAGCCGGGCCATCTTCCAACTGTACACCTTGTGTCAATTGGCGCAATTTTGCGTTATCTACTTCACCAAAAACACGAACCGCATATTCACGTTCAACTTCACGGCTTGGGTGCATCAGACGGTTTGCCAGTTCGCCATCTGTTGTAAACAGCAACAGGCCACAAGTATTGATATCCAGACGCCCAACGGCAATCCAGCGCGCATCCTGCATTTTTGGCAAACGGTCAAAGACTGTCGGACGGCCTTCCGGATCATGGCGGGTACACAACTCGCCTTCTGGTTTATAGTAAGCCAGAACACGACAAACTGTTTTTTGTGACTCTTTGATATTTAAGATCCGACCGTCAAAGCGGATTTTTGTGCCGGGTTTGACTTCAATACGATCACCCAACGTTGCGATCTTGCCATCAATACTAATGCGCCCCTGTTGAATATATCCTTCAATTTCACGGCGGGAGCCATGACCAGAACGCGCAAGAATTTTTTGTAACTTTTCTGTTTTATCGCTCATTGAGCAACCTCTGCTGTCGCCTTCACAGGCGTCGTATAATAAAAAAATAATAAAGTGGTTATCTTATAAAAAAGGCGTTACATCGCCTTCGCCTTCGCGAAGAACCACTGGTGAATCCTCGGTTAAATCCACGACCGTTGTCGGTTGCTGCCCAAGATAGCCACCGTGAATGATTAAATCAACCTGTTTACCCAGCGTATCTTTAATCTCTTCCGGATCAGATTCTGCAAAATCATTTCCGGGTAAAATCAGACTACATGACATCAGAGGCTCACGCATTGCCTCCAGCAGCGCTAATGCTATAGGGTTCGATGGAACACGCAGCCCTATCGTTTTACGTTTCTCATTCATTAAACGGCGCGGCACTTCTTTTGTCGCCTGCAGGATAAATGTGTAATTACCGGGTGTATTATTCTTAATTAGCCGGAATGCCTGATTACTCACATGGGCATAAGTCGCAATTTCTGATAAATCACGACATACCAGCGTAAAATTGTGCCGTCCATCCAGTTGACGAATTCGGCATATACGGTTCATTGCGTCCTTGTTTTCGAGACAGCAGCCAATAGCATAACCTGAATCAGTAGGATAAATGACAACTCCGCCCTTTTTCAGTACTTCCACACTCTGGTCAATAAGACGCGTCTGTGGATTGTCAGGGTGGATATAAAAAAACTGGCTCATAACAATAACCTCTACTTCTATGCAGCTCCGCTCTGTGACCAATCGTGCCATATCGGTACAACATCACCGGGTAACCACAAATTACGACCGAGTTCTATCCATGAACAAGGCTGGTGAAAATCAGACCCTAATGATACTTTCAGCCCATATTCTCTTGCCAGTTGACCAAGTTGTTGCCTTTCATTAGGTGCTTGTTGGCATTGTGCAACTTCCATTGCATCACCACCATGTTGTTTAAACCAGATAATCAAGCGCTTCAGCCATTTCATTGACAAACCATATCTACCGGGATGAGCAATCACTGCCTGTCCTCCGGCCTGATGAATGGTTTCAACTGCCTGCTCGATTGTACACCATTGAGGCGGAACATAACCGATTTTTCCTTTCGCCAGATATTTTTTGAACACCCGCTGAATTGTCGGCTCGATTCCCGCCTCAATCAGGTAACGGGCGAAATGACCACGAGTGACCTGCCCGCCATTAGCTAACCGGGATGCACCTTCCCAAGCGCCGGGAATACCTGCTTTAGCTAACCGATACCCGATTTCAATGCCACGCTCTTTTCTTAAATTAACCTGATTAGACAGAAATGTTTTTAAGGCAACGGAGTTAATATCAACATTTAACCCAACAATATGAATTTCCATATTTTGCCATAACGTCGAAATTTCAACGCCGGAGATTAACGTTAGAGGTAGCTGATTCTGCCGGATATGGTGTAAAGCTGCCGGAATACCTGCTGTTGTATCGTGATCCGTCATTGCCAGTACATGAATACCCATGAAAATCGCTCTGTCCACGAGCTGCTCAGGTGATAAAACTCCGTCTGAAGCAGTCGTATGACTATGTAGATCATAGCGTTTTGTCATTTCACTGATGGCTTCAGTCATTGTTCTTTACCTGTGTGTTGGATGAAAAGCAGGCGCACTGTCTATCAGATATTGGGCGATATGACGTACAGAGCGGGAATGATACCACACTGATGGCGGTTGCAGGGGCTAAATACCGAATAGACTTCGTTATTTAGATGGAAAAGAGAAACCCTATCGAACTATGATAATCGTATCAGATTCGATAGGGTTGAAATAGCATGTCTATTCACTGTATCTATTTTTATCAAATCGTAGCAATAAAAAGATAAAGTATTTATCTCATATATCGACGATAACAAAACTTGCTTTCAGCCTGAATGGGTTTCCCACAAAATTGTCCAGAACTAGAAACTGTTACTTTGTACCAGCCTAAATGTTCAAGGTTTACATCAAAACTCCAGTTCCCCTGATCATCAGCACTTGTGCTACCTGTACCAACATTTCCTGATATTATTGTCTCGCTAGCTCTAAGACACCTATAACTCCCTCCATAATTCTGGATATCATATGACACTTCCATTTTCGGTCGTGAATATCCCCCTATAGGCACATCTATTGGAGAACGATATGTAGAAAAAATCCCCCCATCTACTGGATGGGGTAATCCCCCCTAAAAGCCGGAGTGTCCATAAGTAGAATTTTCTCATACGCTTAATGTAGCAGAGGAGATCGAAATCTTATGAAAAAGTCACGTTTTACTGACAGCCAGATCTTAG
>NZ_NJAJ01000047.1 GCF_002632825.1 Xenorhabdus stockiae | reverse complement strand
GGTACGAAACAATGTCTATTTCCCGGATGCCAAAACGTTCCGTAAAACCCTTCATCATTTTTTTCATGTCACCTTACCCGAAAAAGGACAGGAATTAGCTACCCGGCTGACCGATAATTTCCAAACTTTAATTCCTGCATCTTCAAGTTAATTGCATATATATTGAGTGAACCAAGATTTCCTATTTCATTTTTATATAGTCCAATACTTGGTTTATAAGCATTCATTGGCTTCTTAAGCGAGCATGCCAATTTATATAAATTGCCTCCTTGAGGAAATAGTTTAATG
This sequence comes from Xenorhabdus stockiae, assembly GCF_002632825.1. Taxonomy (GTDB): domain Bacteria; phylum Pseudomonadota; class Gammaproteobacteria; order Enterobacterales; family Enterobacteriaceae; genus Xenorhabdus; species Xenorhabdus stockiae. The sequence goes on along the minus strand of NZ_NJAJ01000047.1, from coordinate 23,269 downwards.
ATGTTTTCCTGATGATAATCCTGTAAATTAAGAGATGTTATATATTCTTTAGGAAACAATTTTTCAGGTGCTATGTGTGTTCTAGTAATCTCATAATGACAGATGGAATTATTTTTATCTTTTACAGATATAGTGAGTTTATTATCAATATATTGTTTTTTCTGTTCAACCTCCTTGTTTAAACGGGTAACAAGTTCAATTTCTTTAAATTGCTCTATTTCCTCGTCACTAAACTTAAATTCTTTGTTATTAAACTTAATTGATAGTCTTTTTAAATGGTCTGGAGTGACTGCCATTTCTGGTAAAATATCACCAAAATACCTCTTATAAAGTTCTTCGGCATTCTCTTCGGTAACATTTTCAGGAAGTTCCTTTTTTAGGTTTTCAAACGCGGCTGGAGAAATAGTATTCTGCATTGCCAGTAAAGAAGCGGGTGGAACTAATTTAGCCACAGCTGGGGATGCAGTAAGCTGTTTCAGCCCAGGATCGTGTAAATTTATCGCTTGGCGAACAGTTTCATAAGCATCATGATAAGGAACGATATCTGTAGTCTGCGTAGCAGCAATTTTTTGCATTACAGAGGATTTATTTTCTAATTTCCATTTTGTCTTAAGGCCTGCCAACAATACTTCATTGGACAGTGACAAAGTAGAAATTTCTTTATCCATATTCTGCTGGCTTAATGCCAACGCCTTTAAATCAGGGCGACGTTTATCCAGATGATAAGGGGAATCTTCAGCATGTAAATTCCGTGCTTCGCGATAAAGCTCAGTCAAATAGGCCGCAGGTGAAAACATTGATGCGACAGAACCCGGAGCAACAAATTGATTAGCTCGGTCACCGAATTCATTTTTATAGCTATATTGAACAGCATCAGAATTATTCATCGCCAAATGAATGGCATTCTGTAATTGTGGGTTGGCACGAGAAAGTAATTTGGCTTCATACAAGCGCTGACTTTTTTGATCTTCTAATGCATTGTCATATAAAGCACGGGTTTCTGACCAAGAGAGATGTTCACGGACTTCCTGACGGAATTGTTCAAATGAGCGCTGACAAATATCTGAAGAACAATAAAATCCACATTTATTTCTTAAAGCCTCTGGAATTTTTGCGTGAAACTTATTCATTTTTGTTTCCTTTAAATATAGGGGGGCTTATCGTATTTCTGTAATGGAAATACAATATGAAAGACAGGGTTTAAATACTAAAAAAGGAGTATTTAAATCCTGTTAATGGTGATGTGAATATGCAAAAGATATAATTTTTATTAGAGAGGAACTATAACAAAGGATTATTGAATTATGCAAATTTATATCATGATTGCTAATTTTAAATATGAGAATACTTATTATTTAATTTTTTAATTAACGATTTTATATCTTCAATTGATCTTTATTGTTATTTTTTAGACGTTCATTAATCAGTTGTATTTCATTTTTGTTAATGTTTTTGCTTTTATTCCCTTTCTCTTAGTGTGCCTTTTGAATGAATATTCGTCTTCATCGTTATTAACGAATCTCTATTAATGAAATAAACGCCATAAAAGATCTTTATTCTCACTATTGATTTTTAATTATCTATTTAATTCAATTTCAAAGGATGTATCCTAATAAAGGGTATGTTTCTATACAATCTTGTTTAATTATTCGTTAAAAATTAATGCAATTGCTTATTTCGATGTACTCTACTGAATAAAGTTCCAGCGGTGATATTATGGGATATACCCTAATCATCATTAATGAGATTAGGGTGTTATTGATAGAATATAAAAACATCAGCTGGGATGCCTATTTCTTATAATGCGTAATGCCGAAAACAATACTGAGAGTAAAAACTCTCATTTATCGGATTAATACCTCAACAATAAGGAGCCAATCATGAGCACATCGCTGTTCAGTAAAACCCCTATGGTTACGGTTCGGGATAATCGCGGGCAGACTGTGCGCGAAATCGCGTATCACCGCCATCCCTACACACCGACGGTGGTAGATACACGTATCACTCACCATCACTATGATGCACGGGGTGCTTTGACGCAGAGCGCCGACCCGCGCCTGAATGACACCGGACGGGTGAATTTTACATATCTGACTGATCTGGCCGGCAATGTGCTGCGTACCCAGAGCGCTGATGCTGGTATCTCGGTGACCCTTAATGATGCCGCCGGGAGGCCGTTTTTAGCCGTAACCGGCATCGAAACAAATAAAGAGGGCGGGGATGACAAAAGCCGGGCCATCACTCGCTCCTGGTTGTATGAAGGCAGCGCTCTACCGGGGCGTTTGCTGGGCATCACTGAACAGGTCTCCAGTAAGGAGATTCAGTTTACGGAGAGATTCGTGTATGCAGACAATAGTCAGGATAAAAAAAATCTGAATCTGGTTGGTCAGTGTATCAGTCATTATGACACGGCAGGTTTGGTGCAGATGAATAGCATTGCCCTGTGTGGTGCTCCGCTTTCTGTCAGCCGCCGTTTGCGGCAAGATGCAGACAAAGCTGAAACGACTGTTAACTGGCAGGGAGAAAAAGCTTCTGTCTGGAACACCCTACTGGAAGAAAAGTCTTACAACACGCTGACCACAGTGGATGCCACAGGCGCAGAGCTGACTACCACAGACGCAGCAGGTAATTGCCAGCGTGTGGCCTACAATGTGGTTGGTCTGCTGAAAGGTAGCTGGCTAACGCTGAAGAAGAAAAAGGGGCAGGCTAAGGAACAGGTTATTGTGAAGTCACTGACTTACTCTGCTGCCGGCCAGAAGCTGAGCGAAGAACACGGTAACGGGGTGGTGACTACATATACTTATGAACCGGAAACGCAGCGCCTGATAGGAATAAAAACAGAGCGTCCGACTGGGCATACTATCGGGGCTAAGGTCTTGCAAGATCTGCGTTATACATATGATCCTGTCGGAAATGTGCTGAGCATCAAGAATGATGCGGAAGCAACACGGTACTGGCGAAATCAAGAAGTGGTGCCGGAAAATACCTACACTTATGACAGTCTGTATCAGTTGGTCTCGGCAACGGGATGCGAAATGGCAGGAACGGCCGCACAGGGAACAAAACGCCCTGATAGTATCCCCTTAGCTTCAGATAACGCCTATACCAATTATACCCGCCATTACCACTATGATCGGGGTGGCAATCTGACACAGATACGCCATTGTGCACCAGCCAGCAACAACTGTTATACCACCAATTTTACCGTCTCAAACCGCAGTAACCGGAGCGTACTCAATACACTGACAAAAGAGATTAGCGAAGTTGATGCATTATTTGATGGTAGTGGGCATCAAAAACAAATGCAGCCGGGTCAGCATCTGGTGTGGACACCGCGTGGTGAGCTACAGAAAGTGATGCTGGTCACCCGTAAGGGTGGGAAAAATGATAGCGAAAACTATCGCTATGATGCGGGTAGCCAGCGTGTTCTGAAGGTTAACACACAGCAGATGGAAGCGATCACGCAGAAGCAGCGAGTGATATATCTGCCGGGGCTTGAACTGCGCACGACGACACATGGTAAAACGGAAAAAGAGAAACTGCATGTTATTACCGTGAGAAATGCGGGTCGATCACAAGTGCGAGTACTGCACTGGGAGAAAGGAAAACCGTCAGAAATCAACATTAATGATCAGGTTCGCTACAACTACGATAACCTTATTGGCAGCAGCGGTTTGGAAGTAGACAGCAGTGGTAACGTGATCAGTCAGGAAGAATACTATCCGTATGGAGGCACAGCAGTCTGGGCGACCCGCAACCAGACAGAGGCGGATTACAAAATCCGCCGGTACTCAGGTAAAGAACGGGATGCAACGGGGTTGTACTACTACGGATACCGGTATTATCAGCCGTGGGCGGGTCGCTGGCTCTCAGCAGACCCCGCGGGAACGGTGGATGGCCTGAATTTGTTCAGGATGGTAAGAAATAATCCGATTGGACTATCTGATCCAACAGGATGTAACTCCATAAACCATAGCAAATTACCTGCCAATACAAAGTTATCTCAGATAGCTATGTTGGGTAGCCATGATGCAGGAACTTACGCCTACAGTAGAGCAAGAAATGGAGCATCTTCATTAGGTGCATTATTTACCCGTGCATTTAAAACTCAAAACTTGAGTCTGAAAAAGCAAGCAGAAGCGGGAGCCAGATATTTTGATATTCGTGTAGCGCAGAATAAAAATGGTTCATTTAGCTTTTTTCATGGCCCTAGTATCGCGGGAGGCAATGCCACATCTGATGTCAGGGAATTGTTAGATTACGCAGCAGGTGATAAAAATAATTTTTATCTAATGAAATTTGTATTCAAAGGAAAGAAGAAAGCGGTGTCAGATATGTTTTTAGGGGGTGTAATTCAAAATTATGATGATCATCTTATTAATCATGAAGATACACGGAGTTTGGGAAACGCAACGGTTGACTTACTCAGCCAAGGAAAAAATATCGGGATCATGGTTCATGGCAATGCCAGAACTGAATCAGAGTTGTGGTCTTACAAAGAACAAGTTCACACAAAGTGGGCTAATCGTGCAAACGTAAACGGCACGGTTCAATTCCTCAGCCAGTTTCACGCAGACTCAGCGCCAGAAAATAAACTTAATGTTATACAGACAAATATTCCTGTTGCTTCCCCTGCCCGTAAGCAATTGACTTTAGGAGTAAAAAGCTATCTATCCAGAGTCAAGAATACTTTGGCCAATGGTATTAATAGACTGCCGCATGCGGGAATAATCAGTGCAGACTACATAGGGAGTAAACATAGCGCAACGGAAGGATTTATGCGAACAATTGAACGGCATAATCACAATTTAATGACGCAACACGCATAAAGTCAGAAAATAATAAAAATTCAGTTAAGTAAAAACTAATGACATAGCAGAAGGTTTTGCCACTTCCTCCTAAATCGGGGGGACGTGGTAGACTAATTTCAAAGCGATATTCACACATCAATTATCAGGTAATTGGCATAAAAAAGATCAAATATGGATATATCGTTACATAAAAACACTCCGACAGTCACAGTGTTGGATTGTCGTGGGTTAACTATTCGGGAATTGGCTTACCATCGCCATCCCGATACACCTGAATCAACGGCTACCGGCGGTAGTATCGATCAGGTCGCGGAGATGGGAACATTCGTCACCTTGCATGCGGGCAACAATGACATCAAATTCTCCATTACAGTCCCGATGGACAATATTGTGGGAGTTGATACACCAATACGGCGGCCATAGTAGTGACTGTATTTCGTGATTGAAAATTGAAAGATGAAGCGTATATCCATTCTTTGCATGACCTATCCGGCTACTGCATAAATAACCATTGCATGATAGTTCATGTATTGATCATTAATTCATATTCTCCATACTCCTACTACATATACCCGTCTTTCTAGTTGCCTGAACTTATTTATTGGTTTCACTTAAGTCACCCCCAATTACCGTTTTTATAAATATACAGCTATCTACCGGGAAGTTATTCCCCTGTTGCCGCGATGTAATTCGAAACCCAGTGACATTAAAAAATTTGCATAAAATGCGAGGTGGACATGGCAGAACGATCCTTCGTTAAGGAAGTGGAAAAATTAAGATTGAAGCAGGGCGAAGTTTTCAGCGGAGAAGGCATACTCGCTGTCACAAAAGCGCTGCTGGAATCAGGTGTTGCCTATGTTGCTGGTTATCAGGGAGCACCCATTTCTCATTTGATGGATGTTCTGGCTGACGCACAGGATATCCTCGCTGAATATGGTATTCGTTTTGAAAACAGCGCCAGTGAAGCCACTGCCGCTGCCACATTGTCTGCCTCAGTTAACTATCCATTACGTGGTGCTGTGACATTCAAGGCAACAGTAGGCACAAATGTTGCCTCTGATGCACTGGCAAATCTGGCATCAGGTGGTGTTTTAGGGGGCGCCTTGATCATAGTGGGTGAAGATTATGGTGAGGGTTCCTCAATTATGCAGGAACGCAGCCACGCATTTGCAATGAAATCACAGATTTGGTTGCTTGATCCACGCCCTAATCTGCCATCGATTGTGCAAGCGGTGAAGATGGGTTTTGAGTTGTCGGAAGCCAGCCATACACCGGTTATGTTGCAGATGCGTATTCGTGCCTGCCATGTACATGGCAAGTTTGTCTGTGCTGATAATCAGTTACCGATGTTCAGGGTTGAAGATGCTCTGGAAAACCCGACCCGTGATCTCAACCGGATTGTTCTACCTCCTTCTAGTTTTTTACATGAAAAAGAGAAAACTCAGGAACGCTGGCCTGCCGCCGTGCGCTTTATTCAGCAGCATGCGTTGAATGAGTTCTTTGCTGAGGGTGCGGATGATATAGGCATTGCCTTACAGGGAGGGTCTTATAACACCGTGATCCGAGCGTTGAATTTACTGGGGCTGGCGGATGTATTTGGTGAAAGTTTTATTCCACTGTATGTGATGAATGTAGCTTACCCATTAATTGATGAGGAGTTTACACGTTTTTGTCACGGTAAACGGGCAATTCTGGTACTGGAAGAGGGGCAACCTAATTTTGTCGAACAGAATATCGCCAGTATCCTGCATCAGCACGATATTTCGGTTCGGTTACACGGTAAGGATCTACTGCCAATGGCGGGAGAATATGATACAGCCACAGTATTGGCAGGAATTCGTGCTTTTCTGGAGCGTTATGACCGGATTGAGGCCAAAGTGCCGGCTGCTGCCTGTCAGGTACAAATTCCATCAGTGACTTTACCGGATGGAGAAACGGAAGGCACGGCTGTGAGAAATGAAATATCAGGCAATGCGGTTCATGCCCGCCCTCCCGGTTTTTGTACCGGTTGCCCGGAGCGCCCGATTTTTACTGCGATGAAACTGTTAGAACGGGAATTAGGGCAGCATCATATTAGTGCGGATATTGGCTGCCATCTGTTTGCTATTCTGCCGCCATTTAATCTGGGCAATACCACAATGGGGTATGGATTAGGCACAGCCAGCACTTCAGCACTGAATGCATCAGCCTCAGATAAACGGGCAATTTCCGTGATGGGGGATGGCGGGTTCTGGCATAACGGTTTGACGAGCGGTATTGCCAATAGTGTTTTTAACCGCAGCGATAACCTGACCATCATTGTGGATAACAGCTATACCTCTGCTACTGGCGGGCAGGATATTCCATCTTCAACAGCCTTTAATACCAGTCGTAGCACGGGGCATGGCATCGAAAAAGCCGTTAAAGGGGTCGGGGTGAAATGGATACGCACAATCAGGCGTACCTATGATCTCAAACGCATGATCAAAACTTTAAGGGAGGCTCTGACAACCAAAGAACAGGGCCCGAAAGTCGTGGTTGCGCAAAGTGAATGTATGCTGAATAAACAGCGCCGGATAAAAAAAGAAAACAAAGTAATGCTGGCAGCAGGGCAGAGAGTGGTACATGAGCGTTTTGGCGTTGACCCTGATACCTGCACAGGCGATCACTCCTGTATTCGCTTGTCCGGCTGTCCTTCCCTTTCCATTAAGACAAACCCTGATCCGTTACGTACTGATCCTGTAGTCACTGTATTGAACAGTTGTGTGGGATGTGGGCTGTGCGGAGAAATTTCCCATGCAGCGGTGCTATGTCCCTCTTTTTTCAAGGCCAGAATTGTGACTAATCCCTCCCGTTGGGAGCGGCTGCTGTACCGTATTCGCAAACGTTTCATCCATTATCTGCAACGCCGGGATATAAGGCGTCGTGAACAAGATAAGGTTTAACAAACTGTCGCTGTCATCCCTGAGGGGGAAACCATGTTGGTATCACCATCCATGAATTCGTTGATGATGAAAATGAAAACCCAGCCAATCAAAATTGCTATTCTGGCAATGGGAGGTGAGGGAGGTGGTGTGCTGGCTGACTGGATTGTCAGTCTGGCCGAAGCATACGGCTACTTTGCACAGACGACCTCAGTACCCGGTGTCGCGCAACGGACGGGAGCCACAATATATTACGTTGAACTGTTCCCCGGCGCTGACGATCCCGATGCACCGGCTCCGGTACTGGCATTAATGCCGACAGCCGGTGATGTGGATATTGTGCTGGCCTCTGAATTAATGGAAGCCGGACGTGCAGTTCAGCGCGGTTTTGTGACTCCGGATCGTACAACGCTGATCGCCTCAACGCATCGGGCTTTCACTATGCAAGAAAAATCAGCAATGGGTGATGGACGGGTGGATAGCCGTCGGTTAATCCGACAGTCACAGCAGGCCGCCCGCTGCTTTATCCATTTTGATATGGCACAGATGGCGGAAAAGTGTGGCAGCGTCATGAGTTCTGTCCTGTTTGGAGCACTCTGTGGCACAGGTATCCTGCCATTCAGCAGTATTCAGTTTGAGCAGGCGATTATCAGGGGCGGAGTCGGGATAAAGCCCAGTTTACAGGCATTTGGTCTGGGACTGAGCCGGACACAGGCAGCCCTTTCCGGTGGGCAATCTGCTGGCTGTAATCCTCCTTCCGGGCACAGTGATTCGGCACATAAAAACGATGCCAGACATGACATTTTTGTTAAACATAGCAGTTCGAACAATGGCCATTCCATTAATAACAAGCCCATTAATCATAATGATGTGAACGCGCTTTTATCGCGTATTGAGGAAAATCTACCGTCCTGTATCCATAAAATCACGCTCAAAGCTGTCAGGCGGTTGATAGATTATCAGGATCCGGAATATGCCAGTTTATATCTTGACCGGCTGCAACATTTGGTCAGTCAGGTTGGACAGAGTAACCAACAGTTACTGCGTGAAGCGGCCCGTCATCTGGCACTCTGGATGACTTACGAAGACATCATCCGGGTGGCGGATCTGAAAACCCGTGCCAGCCGTTTCAAACGGGTTCATCAGGATGTACGGGCAAACAGGTATCAACTCGTCGAAATTAATGAGTTTCTGCACCCCAGAACAGAAGAAATCTGCGACACCTTACCGGCCGGTTTTGGCCGCTGGTTATCCCGTCCTCACACTATAAACCGGATACTGACAACGCTGTTCAGTCGCGGTTACGTCATTAAGACCAGCTCAATATGGGGATATTTACTGCTTTACATGCTGGCGGGTTTACGTCGGATACGCCGCTGTACCCTGCGTTTTCAACGTGAAACAACAGGAATTGACAACTGGCTACGACGCATCGTGGCAGCAGCAAAACATGATCCGGTACTGGCTGTAGAAGTTGTGAAGTGTCAGCAATTGCTGAAGGGATATGGTGATACGCACTCCCGTGGCCTGAAAAATTTTCAGACTTTGATGAACTTTGTCGATTGCCATCGGAAAAAGCTGTCGGCACACAATCTGAGACAATTACGTGAAGCCGCACTGGCCGATGAGGATGGCCGTCAATTGCATGAATATCAGCAGTATCTTGAAGCTAACATCCTGAAAAAGAACGGAGGAGGAGTCAGTAATGAGCCTGCATAAATTTGTACAGTCTCACAAAATTCGGTTTTCTGAATGTGATCCGGCGGGAATTGTTTTTTATCCCCAATATTTTGTGATGTTCAACAACTTGCTGGAAGATTGGTTCGATGAGCTAACGCCAGAAGGATATGCCGCTTACATTGCTAAGCACCGTTTTGGCTTACCCACAGTACATCTGGAAGCGGAGTTTAAGGCGATCAGTAGAATGGGCGATAAAGTCTGGCTGGAACTGAATGTTGAAGAGATTGGTAAAAAATCACTTAAGCTACGCCAGCGCTGTTTCAGTCAGGAAGGCGAATTAAGAATGAGTGCGATTCAGACTTATGTCACGACCTCACTCGATACGCATCAGGCAATACCCATACCCGATGAATTTTATTATCCATTAATTAACCAGCCATTAATTATCTAACCAATCATTCACCCAATAACCCGTGCCCCTAAGAGGTGTGACAGGAGAACCAGCATGAACAAAAAAAATATGAACATCGTGTGTATTGGCGGCGGGCCAGCGGGTTTATATTTCGGTTTGCTGATGAAGTTACAAAATCCTGATAACCGTGTTGTCGTGATTGAGCGCAATCGCCCCTATGATACTTTTGGTTGGGGAGTCGTATTTTCAGATGCCACACTGGAAAACCTGAGTAAGGCTGATCCGGTCTCTGCGAAATCTATTAGTGCAGCATTCAGCCGCTGGGAAAATATCGATATCCACTTCAAAGGAACCGTAAACCGCAGCGGTGGTCATGGCTTTATTGGGATTGGCCGTAAAAAATTACTGAATATTCTTCAGGATCGCTGTCAGGAATTGGGAGTAGAGCTGGTATTTGAGACGCAGGTTCAGGATGAGCAAGTAGTATCCTGCCAATACCATGCTGATTTGCTGATTGCATCCGATGGGATCAACAGCCAAATCCGTAACCGTCATGCTGAAAATTTCTGGCCTGATATTGAACAGCGCCATTGTCGGTTTGTCTGGCTGGGAACCCATCGGGTATTTGATGCTTTTACCTTTCTGTTTGCTGAAACAGAACATGGCTGGTTTCAGGCTCATGCTTACCAGTTTCAGGAAGGGCTATCCACATTCATTGTTGAAACAACGGAAGATACGTGGCTGGCAGCAGGGATTGACAAAATGTCGCAGGAGGAGGGCATTGCGTATTGTGAAAATATCTTTGCCCAATGGCTGGATGGACATGGCCTGATCTCCAATGCTACCCATTTACGCGGGGCTGCAATTTGGATACGTTTTCCCCGGATCCTCTGTAATCACTGGGTACACTGGATCAAACCAGAAGGTGATAATGGTAAAAATGTACCGATTGTATTGATGGGTGATGCGGCCCATACCGCGCATTTTTCCATTGGTTCCGGTACCAAACTGGCATTGGAGGATGCCATTGAACTCGCCAACAGCCTGAAAGCCAATAAGGGGAATTTATCGGCAGGGCTGGCTCATTACCAGAAAGTACGCAGCGTGGAAGTGCTGAAAATCCAGAATGCGGCGCGTAATTCCACCGAATGGTTTGAAAATGTGGCCCGTTATGAAGATTTTCCGCCAGAGCAGTTTGCCTATTCTTTACTCACTCGCTCGCAGCGTATTTCCCATGAAAATCTGAGGTTGCGGGATAAATCGTGGCTGGAAAACTATGAATATTGGTTTAATCGGCAGCCTGACCAATCTTCCCCGCTGATCCCGCCCATACTGACGCCTTATCAGATTCGGGGGATTAGGCTGAAAAACAGAGTCGTGGTTTCGCCAACACTGCTGTACAAGGCGGTAGAGGGTATTCCGGGAACATTCCATCAGATTCATCTTGGCAGCAGAGCTTTGGGAGGCGCAGGTTTAGTCATTGCCGAAATGACTGCGATTTCGCCACAGGCGCGGGTAACGCCAGCCTGCCCCGGTTTGTGGAATGAGCAACAAGTGCAGGGATGGAAAACTATCACCGATTTTATCCATCAGAATACGGATGCACGGATAGGCATTCAACTGGGGCACTCAGGAAGGCGAGGCTCTACTCAACGGGGCTGGGAACAGGTTAATCATCCTTTGCCGGAAGGAAACTGGCCGCTGGTTTCTGCTTCATCCATGCCTTATTTGCATGGCATTTCACAGGTGCCGACTGCGGTGACTCAGAAACAAATGAGTGAAATTATTTCGCAATTTGTTGAAGCAACTCACCGTGCTATCACCGCTGGTTTTGACTGGCTGGAAATTCAGGCAGCTCACGGTTATCTGCTTTCCAGTTTTATTTCGCCTGTCACCAATCTGCGTGACGATGAATATGGGGGTTCGCTGAAAAACAGACTGCGTTTCCCATTAGCGGTTTTGCGCGCTGTTCGTCGTGTCTGGCCGGCTGATTTGCCGATATCCGTACGTATTTCTGCCACTGACTGGATAAAGGGAGGCACTACCGTTGATGAAGCTGTCATCATCGCTCGTACTCTCTATGAGGAGGGTGCTGATATGGTGGACTGTTCAACCGGGGAAGTTTCCGCTGAACAACAACCCGTTTACGGACGGATGTATCAGACGCCGATGGCTGATCGTATCCGTAATGAAGGTAATGTGCCCGTTATTGCCGTGGGGGCGATTACCGATGCCGATCAGATTAACAGCATTATCGCTTCCGGGCGGGCAGATCTGTGTGCCTTATCCCGCCCATTTTTATCCGATGCCGCATGGTTGCTGCATGAATGTGCCAGATATGGATGGACAGACATTAATTGGCCGGAACCGTACCTTTACGGAAAAGAGCAGCTGGAACGCCAGCTTGCCCAGAAAAGTATCCTCTGAAGCTCAGACCGACTTTCAAATGATAGCTATTTATCTGTATAGGAGATACCTAATGTCTCAACAAGAAAATGTGCAGGAATATGAGCAGAATAGGCAAGAAAGCCACGATCAGTACAGAGAAGATATACTCGGGCGCGCCAATGTCGCCGATAGCCCTGAATTGCTGGCATATTACAAAGAGCTGGCAAAATATCACACCGGGGCACTCTGGACAATCGCCAACAAAATAGAGCCGTGGCAACCTCAATCCACTTCCGTTCCGGTACTCTGGCGTTATCGTGACTTACGTGAACATGTCCTTAAATCCGCTGAACTAGTGACTCCGGAAAAAGCCGGTCGTCGGGTCGTCTATCTGGAGAACCCCGGTAAATCCGGTGAAGGGCCTGCTGTTGGTTTACTTTATTCCGGGCTTCAGACTATGCAACCGGGAGAGTCTGCTTCGGCCCATGTTCATTCTTCTTCGGCTCTGCGTTTTATCATGGAAGGAAGTGGTGCCTATACGATTGTTGATGGTCAGAAAATGTTGCTGGAAGCGAATGATTTTGTGCTGACACCCAATGGAACCTGGCATGAGCACGGGGTTGAGCCTGATGGTTCTCCGTGTATCTGGCAGGATGGGCTCGATATGCCTTTGGTGAATACTCTGGAAGCCGGGTTTTATAAGGTTCACCCTGATCTGCGTCAGGCTGTGACTGAACCGGTGGATTCCTCGGTGGCGCTGTGGGGCGCTCCTGCTTTGCGCCCACAAAATGTGGGCTGGGATAAACCCTATTCCCCATTACTCAGATATCAATGGAAGCCAACTTACGCCGCTCTGCAACGTTATGCCAGCATATCACGGGGATCACCGTTTGATGACATCTTGATGTACTACACCAATCCTCTGACTGGCGGGCATGTTATGCCGACTCTGGGAGCCAGTATGCAGCTGTTGCGCCCCGGATTTATTGGTAAGGCTCATCGGCATACCGGCAGTTTCATCTATCAGGTCGCCAAAGGAACGGGATATTCTATTATTGATGGTCAGAGATTCGACTGGCAGGAGCGGGATATCTTTTGTGTACCTTCATGGAAATATCATGAGCATGCAAATGCATCACAAACCGAAGATGCCTGCCTGTTTTGTTTCAGCGACTTGCCGGTGATGCAGGCATTACAGCTGTATTATGAAGAAGCCCTGAATGAGAATCACGGGCATCAGCGAGTGGGAGAATAAAATGCGTTTAATTACTTATCGTACCGAGATAACGGCTGAGGCTCGATTGGGGGCGATAGTTAATAATAATGTCGTTGATCTGGCAAAACTGGCGGCTCATAGTGGCAGCTCATTACCGGATAATATGCTGGATTTTATTGAACTGGGGCCACTCGCCATCAGTAGCACTGCAATGTTGCTGAATTCATTTGACGGATTATGGCCGGTTGGTGTCATCCGGCCACTGGAAAATGTCAAAATTCTTGCTCCTATTCCCCGTCCGCGTAAAAACATTTTCGGCATTGGCCTGAATTATGTTGAGCATGTTGAAGAATCCAGCCGTTCGCTGGATACGGCAAAAGATCTGCCCAAAGAACCGGTTATCTTCTCCAAACCTCCTTCTACGGTGATTGGGCCGGGGGATGCCATCGAGCATAACAGTGAAATTACCCGGCAACTGGATTGGGAAGTGGAATTAGCCGTTATCATCGGAACACGGGCCAAAGGCGTATCGGAAGCTGATGCCCTGAAATATGTTTTCGGTTATAGCCTGATTATTGATATGAGTGCTCGTGACTGCCGTCGTGCCGGGCAGTGGATCTATTCTAAGGGGCAGGATACTTATGCTCCTTTTGGCCCCTGTATTGTGACGGCCGATGAAATCCCCGACCCGCATGATCTCGCATTGAGCCTGAAAGTTAACGGGGTAACCAAACAGGATTCCAATACCCGCCATATGTTATTCAAGGTCGATGCCCTGATCGCTGATATCAGTAAAGGTATTGTGCTGGAGCCGGGCGACATTATTGCCACGGGAACACCGTCAGGCGTAGGGGCAGGGCGTAACCCGCAAGAGTGGTTATGGCCGGGGGATGTTATTGAAGCTCATCTTGAGAAAATCGGGGACTTGCGTCATCCCGTCATCGCCGTATAAACCTCATACAGGAATCTGACATGCTGACTCTTCCTAAATTCAAGGCAGCTGCGATACAGGCTGCTCCCATCTTTCTGGATACGGAAGCCACGGTTGATCTCGTTTGCCGGCTGATTCATGAGGCAGCGAATAACGGAGCCAGTCTGGTGGCTTTTCCTGAAGTTTTTATTGCCGGTTATCCCTACTGGAACTGGATCATGAACCCTGTGCAAGGTAGTCCGTGGTTTGAAAAGCTGTGCAAATCGGCCATTGAAGTACCGGGTGCTGAGATCCTCAAAGTGGCACAGGCCGCAGCTCGTCATCACATCAATGTTGTTGTTGGCATCAATGAACGCAATCCCAATGGTGTTGCGACAATTTATAACACTCTGGTGACCATTTCAGACGAAGGAAAGATTTTGGGACGGCATCGTAAACTGGTACCGACATGGGCAGAAAAACTGACATGGGCGAATGGTGATGCTTCTTCATTAACCGTACATAACACCAGTGTTGGCCCATTGGGCGTGCTGGCCTGTGGTGAGAATACCAACCCACTGGCGCGTTTTACTTTGCTATCACAGGGGGAGCTGGTGCATGTCGCCAGTTACATTTCCCTGCCTGTCGCTCTGCCGGATTATGATATGGCAGAAGCCATTCGTTTACGGGCCGCCGCGCATTGCTTTGAAGGCAAAGTTTTTACTATTGTTTCCTGTTCCACTATATCGCCGGAAATTGTGCAGGCTATGACTGCCAACCACCCTGAAGCAAAACATCTGCTGGCCCGTCGTAATAGCGCGTTTACGGGAATTATCGGACCGGATGGGCGTGTGATTGGCTCTCCTCTGATTGATAAAGGAGGGATTGTTTATGCGGAAATTGACTTGAATCGTTGTATTCAGCCTCGACAAATGCATGATATTACAGGGCATTATAATCGTTTTGATATTTTCGATCTGGCCGTCAGCCGACGAGCCATGAATGCAGTCAGATTTACTGATGAACCTGAACAGACTGATTTTAATCCAGTTGTTGATGGGGTTAATCCTATGCGGGAGGATATTCCATGAGTGAGCAGCGTCGTTTTCGGGTAGGGCTGATTGTACCCTCCTCAAATACCACGATGGAAACAGAGATCCCGGCGATTTTACGTGCCCGTGAAACGGTAGCGCCTGAGCATTTTACCTTCCATTCCAGTCGTATGAGAATGAAAACAGTCAGCAAAGATGAACTGGCGGCAATGGATGCAGACAGTGATCGCTGCGCACTGGAACTGTCGGATGCTTCAGTGGATGTGTTGGGATATGCCTGTCTGGTGGCAATCATGAGTATGGGCAAAGGATACCACCGGATTTCTGAAAAACGCTTACATTTGAGGACATCAGAAAACGGATATCCGGCACCGGTAATCACAAGTGCCGGTGCATTGGTGGATGGGCTTCATGCTTTAGGGGCAAAACGGGTCTCAATACTGACTCCCTATATGAAACCGTTAACACAGTTGGTTATCGACTACATCGAAAATGAAGGCATTGAAGTCATTGACAGTATTTCGCTGGAAATTGCGAATAATCTGGCGGTCGGGCGTCAGGATCCGCTGGCACCCGCGGAAATAACAAAAAGGCTGAACAGCAATGTGGATGTGATTGTTGCTTCTGCTTGTGTACAAATGCCTTCACTGGCCTCAGTGCCTGTAATCGAAGCCCGTATGGACTTACCTGTAATTTCAGCTTCTGTAGCGACAGCCTATATGCTTCTGAAGCAGCTTAGACTGAATACCTGCGTACCGGGTTTTGGATCATTGTTATCCTGAAAACTGTTTTCTGACATGAAAATAATCCCTGAGAAAAATGAGCACGGACTATTGGTATAGGCAACATCCCGTTGTTGAAAGAGCTGTTGCAAGAATTGAGTATAACTATGTAACCGGGGTGAGCGAGCGTCGCCAACAAAGAGGCAACTTGAAAGACGAAGTGTATAATAGTGGTAATGCTCTGTTAATGACCTATAACACTCTAAGGAAGACCCGGTATATGACACGCTACGAGCAACTGGCAGTGACAATCCGCCAACAGATAGAAGATAATATCTGGCTGGTGGGGGATAGGCTACCCTCCTTACGGGAATCGGTAAAATCGTCAGGATTGAGTCTGATGACAGTATTGCAGGCCTATCAATTACTGGAAAGTCAGGGCTGGATAGTAGCACGCCCACAGTCAGGCTATTATGTCGCTCCCCGGATAAAGCCGTTTGCCGCTGCAAAAGGGGGAAAAAGGCTGAATTTGAGCGAAAATGTAGAGATAAGCGCCTCAATTTTTGATGTTTTACAGGCATGTAAAGACCCCAGAATCATACCTTTTGGCTCTGCCTTTCCCGACCCATCCTTGCTGGTGGAGCCCAAATTAGCCAAGACATTAGCATCTGTCGCCCGTCGTTTTGCCCCCCATAGTTCACTGGTGAACTTACCTCCGGGAAATGAACAGTTGCGCCGCAATATTTCCCGTCGTTATGCTTCACAGGGTATGCATGTTTCTCCTGATGAAATTGTGATCACTGCAGGCGCAATGGAATCTTTAAGTTTCAGCCTTCAGTCTGTCACTTCTCCCGGCGACTGGGTAGTGATTGAATCACCGGCTTTTTATGGTGCGCTACAGGCCATTGAACGTTTGCGCCTGAAAGCAATTGCCATCAAAACGGATCCGAAAACCGGGATTGATTTAGATGTACTGGAAGAAGTGGCAGGAAAATACCCGATAAAAGCCTGTTGGTTGATGTCCCGCTTCCAGAACCCGCTTTGCGTCAGTATGCCGGCAGAAAACAAACAACGGCTGGTGGAAATTCTGAATGAAAATGAAATTGTTCTAATTGAAGATGATGTTTATGGCGAACTCTATTTTGATCAGAACTCGCCAATGCCGGTCAAGGCATGGGATAAAGAAAATAATTTCATGCATTGTTCATCTTTTTCAAAATGTCTTGCTCCCGGATACCGGGTTGGCTGGGTAGCGGCAGGAAAACATGCCCTGAAAATTCAGCAACTCCAGATGACAAGTACTGTTTCAGCCAGTATACCGACTCAACTGGCGATTGCTGAATACTTGTCTCAGGGAGGATATGATAACCATATACGACGGCTACGGCGTCAACTGGAGCAAAGGCAGATTCAGATGCTACGGGCGGTGAGTGAATATTTTCCCGATTCCGTCAAAGTGAATAGTACACGGGGCGGGTATTTTATCTGGCTGGAATTTGAACCGCCTTTCAATGCCAGGCGGCTGTATCAGCTGGCGCTGGCCAAAAATATCAGTATTGCGCCCGGCAGTATGTTTTCTACCAGTTCTCAGTTTGATCATGCTTTCCGTCTGAATACTTCGTTTGCATGGAACGAAACTCAGGCTGCTGCTATGAAAACATTAGGAAGTTTGTGCCGTATGTTGTTAAAGGAATACGGGTAATCAGTCACATTTTAACTGTTTTTCTATTGCGACATATAAAATTCTTTGAGAAGTTTACAATTCGACATAAATTGCCTCTTTAGGTGTAAATAAAATATAAAAGCAGTGGAAAAATAGGAGCATGAGAATGAAGTGTTTCGATTATACAGAGTTACCAAGAGAGCAATGGGTTGGGGGCATCGGGGAAGTAAGAGATATTGTTTGTTGGCCGAATGCTGATGATTTTGCCTGGCGTGCCTGCTTCACATCTATCCATAAAAATGGGGTATTGGGGCACTTCCCGGGGATTGATCGTTCAATTGTATTATTAAAAGGTAAGGGGCTTCGTTTAACCAGTCCAGGGTTCCTTGAGCATGAACTGGTACAAAAAATAGCTCCCTTCCATTTTTCCGGTAATACTCCGGGTAATGCTGAACTATTGGATGGTTCTGTTCAGTGTTTCAATATCATGACCCGTAATTCTGAGTGGGTTTCTGAAATTTCTTTTGTGACTGATGAGCGCAAATTACCAACATCTCACAGCGGTGTGCTTTATGTCCTGAAAGGGCGTTGGGAAATAACGGGCACAAACAATGTGCAGCTGGCTTTTGGGCAAGGTGCATGGTGGTTGCCTGATGATATACGCGAAGGTGCGATTAAGCCGTTAGTCACTGATAGCCAGTTATTATGGGTGGATTTACATCCGGCTGAATAAACTCAGCAAAGAATCAACTGGAAAGTCTACTTAATTAAAAACCTGTGACCTGCTTTATTTCAGGCCACAGGTTGTGTGATATACACTTCATGCCAAAACATGACTATGGTTTCCAATCTTTCAGATAAAAATTCTGATAATCTTCCATTTCGATTTCTATTTGATGAGATTGATTACCATACTCATCAATAAATTTAAATTTGGGTTTGTTATTGGAAAAATTTTCCCAAAAATCCTCTGCTGGTGACTGAAAGTATAGCCTACTTATAGAAATGGTATCGTTGTTTGGTGTCGTCAGGATCTCGACTTCCGGAGTGGCTATATAAGTTTTTGAGTCATAGAAATCGGGTCGGCTATATTTTTTTTCTCTAGTTTGATTCCCTGCCTTTCTCTTTTCTATTTTTTCTGTGCCCCATAAAAAGCAGAGATGGAGATTTTGAGATTCTGTACGGTGAGTGAAACCGTGGTAATCATTATCATTGACTTCGGTATCATTATAGGTGTCAGCAATCTCAACACTCTTCACCTTAAATCCGCCAACTTCTGGTTTAGGTCTGACATAATAATTGTATTGTTCCCAATTATAATGCTCCGTATGCCGCTCAATTTCAGTGTCATACTCTTTTGTAATTACAGTAGCATCGTATAGACCTGTGTTGGTTTTTTCAGGCGGTGGTATTATAAGATTATCGGCATGATAAATTATGGACTGATGACTAATAATAGCAACGCATCTTTTATCATTTGAATTGTAATTTATAAAACGACTTTTATCTGTTGAATATGTTTTTCCATCAATTGTAATTTTTGCTGCTATTCTGATTTGGTCAACTTTTGTTGTTGTAACCCAATACGTTTTTTTTTGATTATATATAGAATCTTCATTTAACGTATGGGATATTGTTTCTCTATATGATAAATTAAATTCTTTCTCTTTTTTAGTCATCACATTCCCTGAAGGAAATGTATGGTTGTAATGATTTTCAATATCACTGTATGACCACCATTTTGGTAGTTCTTTATCGTCATTGTAGTTAATTAGTTTAATCAAATTCAATTGTTCTTTAGATAAGGGAGTTATATTGCCCTCTTCATCCTTTGCTTGTATTCTAATATAAACACCTGCTTGCATATTCCCGTTGGCATATATATTTGCTTGTTCGCCACCTACAATTAAGTGGATTTCAAAAATTGGCAAGTCAGTTATTTTGTTTTTTGTGATGCTATTGTATTTATGTGAGTTTGTCATTTCGTTTCCTCCTGAAAATAAAAATTAAATTTTTCATGTAATAATATTTTTTAAGTAGACTCTTGTTTTTGATATTTATTTTTGTTGCTTTGTTTTTTTAATTATAAAATAACGTCTATTTATAGGGGTGAAAGGTGTTTTAATTAAAAATCAAATGTTGGGTTTGTATAAAATTATATTTTGTAAAATTAATTATTAAATTATCATAGTGCAATGCTTGAAATTATTTAAAATAAATCATTCAGTGTTTTGTAATCACGTACTTTACGAGAACGATTATTTAAACGGTTTGCCACCAAGTTAACCTTTAGATCCGGCACCTTACTAATATAGAAATAAAGCGTTGTGTAAAATCGGTTTCTTTTAAACTAATAGTCTGATATTTTTCTATTTCTGTCAGTTATATATAAATCATAGCGTACTCGCCTTTAGTGAGAAAGGTGTCTACTATAGTAACTGACCGACTTTCTTAGAAATCACACTTCTTAGAGGAATCCAAGATTTTATAATATTTTTCTAACTTTAAGAAAAAGTAGATTAATATTTCCAATCCTCTAGATAAAAGCTCTGATAATCTTCCATTTCGATTTTTATTTGATTAGATTGATTACCATACTCATCAATAAATTTAAATTTGGGTTTGTTATTGGAAAAATCTTCCCAGAAACCCTCTTCTGGTGACTGAAAGTATAGCCTACTTATAGAAATGGTATCGTTGTTTGGTGTCGTCAGGATCTCGACTTCCGGAGTGGCTATATAAGTTTTTGAGTCATAGAAGTCGGGTCGACTATATTTTTTTTCTCTAGTTTGATTCCCTGCCTTTCTCTTTTCTATTTTTTCTGTGCCCCATAAAAAGCAGAGATGGAGATTTTGAGATTCTGTACGGTGAGTGAAACCGTGGTAATCATTATCATTAACTTCGGTATCATTATAGGTGTCAGCAATCTCAACACTCTTCACCTTAAATCCGCCAACGTCTGGTTTGGGTCTGACATAATAATTGTATTGTTCCCAATTATAATGCTCTGTATGCCGCTCAATTTCAGTGTCATACTCTTTTGTAATTACAGTAACGTCGTATATACCAGAATTGGTTTTTTCAGACGGTGGTATCATAAGATTTCTGGCATGGTAAACAATGGGGCTGTAGCCATTAATATCGGCGGATGAATCAAAATAACCTTGATTCGTTGCATATGTTATTCCATCAAGTGTAATTTGTGCTGCTATTTTGATTGGGGCAACTTCTGTTGTTGTAATCCAATATGATTTTTTTTGAATGTCAGGATCATTATCTAATTTATCATCTTTTATACTTTTATATGATGAAGAAAAGTCTTTATCATCAGGAGTAGAGTAAGGAGGGCGAAACGTATGATTATAATCATTTTCAACAGAGCTATATGACCATTTCCCCACTAATTTTTCACTGGTCACGTAGTTAATTAATTCGATGCTATTTAGTTGTTCATCAGATAGATGAATAATGTGTCCACCTGCGGAATTTGCTTTGATATTGATTCTAACACCTGCTTGCATATTGCCATTGGCATATATAGTGTCATTTTGATGGCCAGAGGATAATTCTATGCTAAATTCCATTAAGTTCTTTATTTCTTCACTTGGATTGTTATTTTTTTGTTGTGGTTTCATTTTGGTTTCCTCGTTCAAGAAAAAATAAAAAATGAGTTTTGTGCCTATGGAGAATTTTTAACTGTCTATAATAAAAATTAAATTATGTTTGCAATGTTTGTTCTACTTAATTTATTTGAAATTACAACTAATGACTTTAAGAATTGAAAGTATATTTTGAGTATAGCTAGTATTCTGAAAAGGGTAGGGTATTGAAGAGAAAAATTTAAAAAACATTTTAATTACATATTAATATTTCATGGGTGACTTATTTGTATTTTCTAAATGTATTTTTAATAACAAGGGAATAAGATATTTTTAATATATAAATGAATTCTCTTTGAGTTTTTTATTTCTCATTTGGTTTTAATATTATGGAAATTATTTGATTTTATACTAACGTTAATTATGTGAATTTAATGAGTTGATGGGTGCTTTGTCAATTTTTTGTGGATTTAACTTTGGCAATTTTATTGTTTAAAATATTTAACTAAATACATCGTATATAAACTTCTTGTGATTTTAATAATTATTAAAAATGGCTATTTAACATCGGGATATAACAATATTGAAATTCTGAATATTAAAAATATAAAAAATTAAATAAGGTTACTTAATATGAGCACAGACTTTTTTTCTCAGGCCTCGAATTTTCAGAGCACGGCCGCAGGCCGTGTCGATCCGCGCACGGGCCTGTTTAATTATGTGATGCCGGTAGCGCACCTTATCGGCAATAACCAACTGGGGCCGGAGTTGACGCTGGCGCTGGCATACAGCCCGCTGAATTCAGCGGATATCGGTTTTGGCATCGGTTTTTCCCTCGGGCTGACCCACTACGACAGTGAGACAAAAATGCTGCAGCTCTCCACCGGCGAGCGCTATCAAGTGGATGAAACGGATAAAAACGTCACTTTACTCCAATACAAACAGGATGTGGTGCGGTTTGAAAAAAACGTCGATGAGGATACGTATCAGGTGATCCATAAATCCGGCCAGGTGGAGATCCTCTCCGGGCCCAAAAATGCCTTTAACCTGAAAGTCCCGGTGAAGATCCTGAATCCGCTGGGGTACAGCCTGCAGCTGGCGTGGGATTATACCGCCGGTGCCGTGCCCCACCTGACGGGGATTTACGATCTGGATAAAAAACACCGGGCGCTGTTGACCGTCAGGACAATACCGGGGGTGGCGACCCGGCTGACCGTCTGGCCCGGCATGTCGGAAAGGTATGAAATTGAAGTGGCGCTGCATAACGGCCGGGTGAGTACCATCACGAACCTGACGGCCGGGCAGACGTTGATCTGGTCACTGGGCTATGACCTGCACTGCCAGTTTTTAAACCGGGTGACGGCCCCGACCGGTTTGCTGGAGGCGGTGACGTATACACAGGACGGCCACCATTTTCCGGCTAAGGGGCCGGCGGCCGCCTTGCCGTATGTGACCCGCTACAGCCAGTCATCCGGTCTGGAGAACGCCAGTGTCCACACGTATACCTATACAAAGAATAACTTTCTCGGCAGCGGAACCGGGGGCGACTGGAGCCGCAATCAGGATTACCTCTACGGGGTGCTGTCCGATTATCAGTACGGCTCCATCGAACGCTGGGACAACGGGCAGGCGGTCCGGGAGATTACCCGGCGCTACAATAATTACCATTTGCTGGTTTCAGAAACGGTACAGCAGAACAACTGCATACGTCAGCATGAAACGGAGTATTACGCCCAAATCGGGGCGGAGTTTGCGCAACAGCCGCCCCAGTTTCAGCTGCCCAAATCGGCCACGGTTCGCTTTATTGCCGGCAACGGCCAACGGGAGGAGGTGACCCGGACGGAGTTTGATGCGGCCGGCAACCCCACCCTGCAGATTGCCCCGGACGGGACCCGCACGGAGTGGGTTTATTA
>NZ_NJAJ01000046.1 GCF_002632825.1 Xenorhabdus stockiae | reverse complement strand
GCACGGAATTATGCCAGTATGGTGGCACTGGCCTTTATCATCGTCTGGCTACCCATGTGGTCAGAATAAATGATGAACACAAAACGTCAACAGACCCTAATACAAAAAATTTTTATTTATAACTAATAACCACTTCTCGTAGAGGTGGTTAGCAACAGTTTTTGGCTCTTTTAGACTTCGAAGTATAAAGAAGTGGAAAATATTTGTTTTTAAGGTTTTTAGTACTAACCGTGATCCGTATTGTATCATGATAACACTCTTCTGCCTAACCCCAAGGGAGGTGTTCTATGACCTCACCTGTCAATCTCTGGGAACAGGAGCTACAGGTCGTGCATTCTCGTCTGGCTTACCTTCGCGGACTGCTCAGTGATGTGGAACGTAAAATAGCTGGCAACTGGGTGAATGGCTGGGCGAACACTCGCCTGATGGCATTCCATATTTTCTGGAGCGTGCCCACTGGGATGCGGGGGCAGCCCGCGATATCTTACACGACTATGTGACTGAACATCTCGGTGATGAGCAAGGCATCCTCATCATCGATGAAACCGGTTTTGTCAAAAAAGGCACCCACTCTGCTGGGGTACAGCGTCAATACAGTGGCACCGCTGGGAAATTGAAAGTGGCTTTGAAGAAACCAAAGGGGAATGTGGGCTGGATCATTACGAAGTGCGGCAGTGGCAGAGTTGGCACCGGCATATTACGCTGTTGTTATTGGCCCATGCGGTCCTGGCTGTTTTGCGGATACAGGAGAAAAAAACCGCCGGCGGGACTGATAGCCCTGAGTGTGTCGGAATTGCGTAATTTACTGTCAAAACTGATGAAAAAAACAAGAGAAACCGTCGAACAGATTTTATCTTGGTCAGACTGGCGGCGGCGACATCAGTACCGCGCACAACAATGTCATTATCGTCGTCGTGATAATCCTGTGCTTACAGACCAATTACGGCTGTAGTATTAGACAAAGGTGCATCAGCATAACCCTCTAGTTTCATCTCGTCATCCTGATTAATATAATCAATCCATTCTTGCATGGAAATATTGGCTGCTTCGTCAGAATATCGGTCAGGGTCAGCGTAATAATCATTCAGATCAACGCGGGTTATGTGTACGTTAAAGCCCATAAATCCTCACTCATCCTATGTTTTCTTCAAGTATTCTTGCCACTCTTCCCACGCATAATCCGGGTTAATATCCGAGCAGCCTCTTTTTTCATCCATAGCTTGGTTTACCGAAACAGGGCAAACTATACATGTACCATTATCACGAATATCTTCGACTTCCTCTCTGGTCAAAGGTGCCCCTTTTTTATTCTGAGCATGTACAAGGAGTAAGATCAAGGCAGGAATGTATGCCAGTTCTAATTTTTCTTAGTCCATCAATCAAATCTCTGCGTTATTTAAAATTATACCTACAACTCAAAACATCAATATCGTTGTTATGTTTTCAACGTTGACTATTCAATCAAAAATAAATTTCGACTGTTTTTTGTCAATCTGCGAGCGAGAAGAAAAAACCACTGCTGCCAATTTTGCTGCCAAAATATTAGGAATGGATATTAGGATAATATTAGGAATGTGATTTGTATCAAAGAAAAAAGCCACCTTGCGGTGGCCTTTTTTATTCCCGAACTCACTGTTTTATCAGTGGTTTTTAATTTGGTGCCAGGGCGGGACTAGTGAATTAATATAACTAATTGAATATATTTAATTTATTTTTATATATTGATCTTATGCCCCTATTAATGCCCCCAGAATTTTCCGCTTCCTAATTCCTCAAATTAAGCTGCTATTTCACTCTCAGGAGTTTGTATAAAAATTTGTCATTTTTAGAGGTAAGTCATAAATTAAAGATAAATATTTTAGTTAGTTATCATGTTCATTCAGCGATGTTGTGAACGCAGTACGAAGTGTTTGAAGGCCTAAAATAACCACCAGTACCATTGAAAGTCCCGACATAATAGCTATGCTGAACCCTGCCCGCGAGCCATAGGTATCGATTATCAGGCCCGCAAGTGCTCCCCCTAGTGCTACGCCGATGCTAATGCCTGTTGTCATCCACGTTAGTCCTTCCGTGATTTTGGACTGTGGCGTGATGATTGTGCCGAGGTTCATGACGATAACCATTGTTGGTGCGAAAGACATACCTGCCACAAAGATCATTCCTGCCATAATATAGACGTTTGGTGAGAGGATCGGTAATATCGCGGTTCCTGCCGTTATCAGTACCCCCAACAAGAACTGCTTTTCAATGGGTAACGTAATCTTCAATGCACCGAAGATCAAACCAGCGATCATTGAGCCAAGTGCGTAGGTCGCAAGGATGAAACTAGCCGCTGTTGGCCAACCTTGTGCGTTGGCGAAAGCAACGACGGCAACATCAATTGATCCACCAATTATCCCCATTGTCAAAAGCGCCAGAACGATAATACGAAGGCCAAGGATACGCAATGTTGAGTTTTCTCCTTTCCTGCGGTTCGTCACAACTACTACCTTCGGCTCCGTCTGGCGTTGTAGAAGGAATGCAATCACACCAATTACTAGTAGCAAGATAGCAGTAAGAATTCCGGCTTCTGCGAAGGCACTTGTACTCAAACCAATAGCCAATGGAGGGCCGATAATAAATGCCAATTCTGTTAAAACAGTATCTAAAGAAAAGGCTGTATGTAATTGTGGTTTTCCTCGGAAAAGCCATGTCCATCGAGCTCTTATCATGGCAGGCATGTTAGGCATAGTGCCTGCCAATACAGCAAGAATCAAAAGCACTAGTGCCGAAACTCTCATATGGGCAGCAATTACCAGTGCTAACAGCATAATAATGCTGAAGGCTGTAACAAAGGGAAGAACTCGCCTCTGCCCCTGCTTATCAACCAGTTTAGATATTTGTGGACCAATTAGCGCGTTCGCTAATGTAAATATTCCTGCGACAGTGCCCGCCAGCCAATAAAGGCCACTTTGTTGTGCCAACATGGTAATAATACCGATGCCGACCATTGCTTGTGGCAAGCGCACAATAAAACTCGCGATCACTAATCCCATTACACCAGAAGTTGTCAAAAGGTCACGATAGGAATTAGCCATGGTGGCTCCAATGTTGTGTAATTCAGTACCGATTTAGAAGCAAATACTCTGGCGATTTTTACCAGAATCAGTGAAAAATTCGTATAAACTTACTGATCACTACTATTTTTTTGCAACAGTGCTAAATTGAATGCTTCAGCCAGATATTTTCGGTTGTCAGCATCAGCCATCATAGTCACATGTCCACCCGGAATGGAAACAAAATGCATAATTATATTGGGCAGCGCCTCTTTCCATCCTCCCACTACATCAGTTTGTGGTAAGTTTAGGTTTTCGTGATTACTTGCATAGAAATGATGAAGAGAAACTGGTAAAGGAATTGGTTCATAATTCCCCGCAATTTGTGAAAAATGATAAATTGCCTGCCATTTGGTTACTTCGAGTAAGATATCCCCATCTGAATGATAACAACCCAATTTAATTGCTTTTTCTATCAATTCACCAATCTCAGTACTTTCAATATATTTACTTAATTCATCGAATTTATGACGCTCCGTTTCGAGAGTCGCTACTCTAACGTGCTCAGCAAAATATTGGTTAATATTTAGGTTGTTATGCTGTAATTTATGTGGAGCGGGAACATCGATAAAACCTAAAAATTCAACATCTTCATTTTTGCATATGAGCGCGTGTACGATGGCATAGGCGAGAATTCCTCCTGATGAATATCCTGCGATTCGATAAGGCCCTTGAGGCTGAATCGCTTGGATAAGGGGGAACATTCTTTCAGCCATAACCTCCATAGTAGAGGAGTATGATTCATCAATAGATGACCACGGCAGTATATAAATTGGGCAATTAACTCGAATATATTGTGCTAAAGAAATAACATACGAAAAGTCACCTAATCCCGAAGGAACAAAAAAGATAGGTGGTTCTGCTCCACCGATACGCACTGGCAATGCCCCTTTATAAGGCTGAAGCAAAGGAGTTTGTGTGATTTGGCAAGCAAAGTTAGCTAATAGTGGGTATTCAAAAATTTCGTTCAGAGAACAATTAAAACCGTAGTTTCTAATTTTTTGCATCAATTGTAAGGCGTTGAGTGAGTGACCACCGAGAGCGAAGAAACTGTCATGCCTACCAACCTGTTCTACTCCGAGCAACTCAGACCAAAGGGCTGCCAAAGTGATCTCAATTTCACCTTGTGGGACCTCATAGACTTCATGGGCGAGGACCTCGATTCCTAGAACAGGTAGTGCTCGTTGATCAAGCTTTCCGTTTGGCGTTAAAGGTAAGCTTTCTATCCGCACAAAGGCAGATGGTATCATGTAATCAGGTAAACTCTGGCTCAGATAATCACGTAATTTTCGTGCAAGTGATGTATTTTTTGCGTCACTCGCTGAAACTTCAGGTTGAGTGACTATATAGGCAATCAATCGTTTGTCAGCATCTGAACCTTGTGCCACCACGACCGCTTCCTGGATAGAACAATGCTCAACCAATCTGGCCACAATCTCACTGGGTTCAATACGAAAGCCGCGCATTTTAATCTGTTCGTCATTGCGGCCGAGGAACATTAGATTTCCATCTGGAAGATAACGGGCCAAATCTCCAGATTTATACATCCGTGCATCAGAGGTATCAGCAAAGGGGTCAGGCAGAAAATGCTTTGCAGTCAACTCGGGACGATTCAGGTATCCACGCGCAACACCAGCTCCTCCAATATATATTTCACCAACAGCTCCTATCGGAACAGGCTGACCATGTGTATCCAAAAGATAAATGCGCGTGTTTGAAATCGGTCGACCTATTGGAACAGGACTACTCTCATCCGGCTTACAACGATAGACTGATGCCCAGACTGTTGCCTCAGTCGGTCCATATTCATTGAAAAATTCAACAGAGGGAAAAGTTAAAATCGACTCATTGATTAATTTTGCAGGACACAACTCTCCGGCCACGATCACTTGGCGCAATTGGCTATATCTCTGTAGGGATAATTGAGGTAGTACCAGTTGAGCCAGAGAAGGTACCAGTAGCACTGATGTAACTTTGTGTTTGATCAAAAGATCACTAATAATCTTGGGGTCAGCCACAGTGTTACTACTTGGTAAACATAAGGTACCACCGGTTGTTAAAGTTCCAAAGATACCTGCGACAGAGCTATCAAATGCTATAGATGATAATAATAAAAACTTAACATTGGATTCCGGCTTATAAATATGGGTTCTTGCTAGTGTAGAGGCTACTAAGCTCCGATGTTCAACCATAACCCCTTTCGGTTGCCCAGTGGAGCCTGAAGTATAGATAATATAGGCGAGGTTATTAGGAGTGAGACTGGAGATTTTGGGGTTAATATCAGCTTCCATCCAATTTTCTAGCCATATATCGTTGGGATCGAGCACGGTGTAAGGCCGTAACGCTTTGCCTAACACTTGGTTCCCCACCGTATCGGCCAATACCATGACTGGAGCTGTATTAGTAAGTATATAAGTCAGCCTTTCACTTGGATAACTTGGATCGAGTGGCACATAAGCTCCTCCTGCCTTCAGGATTGCCAGAAGACAGATAACCATCACCGGAGAACGCTCCACACAGATTGCCACCAATTGCTCGGGGGCTACTCCTAAATCGATTAGCCAATTTGCCAGCTGATTAGCTTTAGCATTAAGTTTGCCATAGCTGAGTTCTGTATCTTCAAAGATAAGGGCTGTTGCCGTAGGACAGTATGTAACTTGTTCTTCAAATAAATGATGAATACATAGATGATCTGAATAAGGTATATTCGTCGTGTTCCACGTTTTGAACAGTAATGTACGTTCAGACTCAGGCATAATATCAAGCTGTTGGACTGATCGTCCGGGGGATTGCTTTAAAGTATCCGCCAAGCTTTCCAGTACCCGTTCCATATAACTACATACACGTTCAGGATCGAGCGGCTTTAGCACTTGCACAGTCAAGCCCAGCGCTTGGCCAAAATCTTCCACTGACAATGTGAATGGGTAATTTGTTCGTTCTTGTTCGCCCAAGAACTCAATATCTGTCATTTGCTCTGTAATTTGGCCAATATTCTTCTGAATCAGCAGGTCATTGTGTCTATAATTGAACAATGCACTGAACAAGGGGGTGCCTGGAGTAACGCCGCTACATCTTTGTGCCAATGCCAGTGAAGCATGCTCATGAGAAAGTAAATCAGCCAGTCGAGCTTGAGCCTGCCGGACACTATCCTCAGTTCCAATGTTACCTATATCAAGCCTGATTGGTAACGTATTAATGAATAGTCCCATTGTTTTATCTGCTCCATGGCCCGCTTGCATCCGTCCAAAAAGGACCGTACCAAATACAACTTGTTCCCGATTACTAATTCGGGCCAAAACTTGAGCAAAAGCAACATGACACAAGCTTGCCAGACTCACATTCAACAGCTTCGCTTGTGTCCGCAGCTGATCATTCAGTTTGGCCGATATCATCCGAAAGGATTCTTCCACCTCCGCACCATTCTGGTGGACTTCCACTAGCCCAAATGGATGTGTCGGTTCTTCTACTTCTCCCAACATTGATTTAAAGAAACATTCATGTGTTTCCTTGCTCGTTCCTAGATATGCTTGACCAATTAAATTACGGAAAGGTTCTGGCGATGGAAGAGCTTCACCTTGGTCAGCAAGGAAAGCTTGTACTTCTCTGTAAAAAAACTGCAATGAAGATGCGTCATCAATTAAATGATGGCGCAGCTGTAGCAGAATAAATTTGTTCTCGACAGGATCATGAGCAACAACAAAACGTAGTATTGGCGCGCGCGTAAGGTCAATACGATATTGGCATGGGTCAAAGCGTTGGGAAAGCTGTTCAATAATAGGCCCATCCGCAGGATCGAGAATAAGTTTTGTGACTGAAAGTGGAGCTTGTCGCCAGACAACTTGTACAGGTTTTGATAGTTGCTCCCAAACAAAGGCAGTACGCAAAATGTCATGGCGATCAACAACTCGTTGTACTGCATTAAGATAACGCTCCAAAGCTTTATGATCAGTGAAGGCCATCTGTGCAACTAACAGATAGGGATCACCTTCTTTGGCCAATAAATGGTGGAATAGGATACCGTCTTGTAAAGGAGAAAGTGCATAGATATCCTGAATATTGGTCACACCACCGGGAACCTGTGACACAATCCGATCAATTTCTATTTGACTAAGCTCAATCAACGGCAGCAGCTCAGGGGTAATCTGGATCGTGTCCAACTTAATTAAATTTGGAGGTACTGCCACTTCTTGGTGCTGACCGACTGTACGAGCTAAAACTGATAATACTGGGGTTTGGAATAAATCGCGTACGGCAAGACTGAAGCCGATACCGCGCAATCGTTCCATCAATCGCACAGCCATGAGCGAATGCCCACCAAGAGCAAAAAAGTTGTCATGTCTGCCAATTTGCTCAATCTCGAGCAATTCAGACCAAATTGTCGCTAAGGTAATCTCAATTTTGCCTAGCGGTGCTTCATAGGTCGCATGGACAAAGGCTTCGTTCTCAGGGTTAGGTAACATTCCCCGATCAAGTTTGCCATTGGATGTTAGAGGTAATTTCTCCATCCTGACAAAGGCAGACGGTACCATGTAATCGGGTAAACGCTCACTCAGATAATCATGTAATTTTCCAGAAAGTGATGTATTTGTTGCAATACTTACTGAAACTTCAGGCTGAACGACTATATAAGCAACCAATCGCTTATCAATATCTGAACCTTGGGCCACCACAACCGCTTCGCGGACAGATTGATGCTCTGTTAATCGGGCTGCAATTTCGCCCGGTTCAATACGAAAACCGCGAATTTTAACTTGCTCGTCATTGCGGCCGAAAAATACCAGGTTTCCATTTGGAAGGTAGCGAGCCAGATCTCCAGATTTATACATCCGGGCATCAGAGATACCAGCAAAAGGGTCTGGCAGAAAGCGCTCCGCTGTCAACTCGGGACGGTTCAGATATCCACGTGCAACACCAGCCCCTCCGATATATATTTCACCAACAGTTCCCATCGGGACAGGCTGGCCATGTATGTCCAGAAGGTAGAGGTGTAAATCAGGTAAACGCTTGCCGATTAAACTTTCGGCTTGTTGAATACTTGATGAAGAGAGGGGACAATAGGTTGCATGAACAGTGATTTCCGTTATCCCATACATATTGACCAGTTGTGGCATAAATTCATCATGTACTGCATACCAGTCACGCAAGGTTGATAGTTGTAACGCTTCTCCTCCAAAGATGATGTAACGCAATTGATCTGATGACGGCTTCACATATTCCATTAAAGCGTTAAAAGCGCTCGGTGTCTGGTTCAGGATGGTCACACCTTGCTCACAAATCAACTGGTAAAATGCTTGTGGAGACCGGGTTACCGGATGAGAGACCAAGATTAATCTGCCGCCATAACGAAGTGCTCCCCACAATTCCCAGACTGAAAAGTCAAAAGCGAAAGAATGGAACAGGCACCAGACATCACTTGATTTAAAATGATAAGCTGAGTGTGTTGTGTCGAACAAACGCACAATTTGCGCATGTTCAACCATAACTCCTTTCGGTTGCCCGGTTGAACCTGAAGTATAGATAACATAGGCAAGGTTACTGGGAGTGAGGCTGGGGATTTTGGGATTAATATCAGCTTCCACCCCATTTTTTAACCGTATCTCATTGGGGTCGAGTACAGTATAAGCTTGTAACACCTCACCCAGTACCTGTTGGCCTGTCACATCGGCTAACACCAGAGTCGGAGCTGTATCTGCAAGGATGTAAGCCAATCTCTCACTTGAATAAACGGGGTCGAGAGGCACATAAGCGCCACCCGCTTTCAGGATCGCCAAAAGACCCACAACCATCGCTGGAGAACGCTCTACACAAATCGCCACTAACTGGTCAGGCCCTACACCCAAATCCATCAGTTGGTGCGCGAGTCGATTAGCCTTAACATTCAGTTCACCATAGCTGAGTGCTACATTTTCAAAGCATAGGGCAGTTGCTTCTGGATTGAATGCAACCTGCTCTTCAAATAAATGATGTATACACAGATGATCCAGATAAGAAACATTGGTTTTATTCCAATCTCGAAGCAGTAATGATCTCTCGGACTCATCAAGAAAGTCGATTAGTGTCACATCTTGGCTGGTATCCTTGACCATCTCAGTTAGAACTGCTTTTAAATATCCCACTTGGCGTTCGATAGTAGCCGCTTCGAACAACTCACTTGCATAACCGAGGGTACCAATAATCTGATCATCAACTTCAGATAAATTCAGCTCCAGATCAAATTTGACCCTATTATATGCAAAATCAGCAGAACTAACTTCAATGCCGGGTAAGATCCACTTACCTGCCTCATAGTTCTGCCAGGCAAATACAACTTGGAATAGAGGAGTATGGCTCAATCGTCTGGCTGGTTGCACAATTTCTACTACTTGCTCAAACGGCAAATCCTGATGATCTTGAGCTTTAATTACCCTATCACATACCCTGGCAAGCAACTCGGCCACACTCGGGGTGTTGCTGAGGTCAACGTGTAACGCCAACGTATTGACAAAGAAGCCCACTAACGGTTCAATCTCGCGATGACGTCGATTAGCACTTGGCGCCCCGATAACGATATCTTCCTGTCCCGACAAGCGTGATAGCACCACCGCCCAAGCAGACAACAGTATCGTGAATAACGTCACACCATGTTGTTGCCCTAAGCGCTTGAGAGCCCTTGTCAATTCGACGTTCAGTTCGATCGGTATAAAAGCTCCCATAAAGGACTGTTGCTCAGGTCGAGTTCTGTCTGTCGGTAAGTTTAGTAGAGTAGGAACACCGGAAAGTGTTTGTTTCCAATAAGCAGATTGTTTTTCTAACCGTTCACTAGACAACCATTGTCGCTGCCAGGCTGCATAATCTGGATATTGAATCGTCAGCGGAGGCAAAGGATTGTCTTTATGGCTGTTGTAAGCTGTATATAACACACTTAATTCAGGCAAAAGCACGCCAAGTGACCAGCCATCTGACACTATATGATGTTGTGTGAGCATGAAGACATACTCATCGGCAGATGAATTCGTTGATTTTGCTGTGCCGACTTGAATTAAACAAGCACGAATTAGTGGTCCAGAGGCAAGATTGAAAGGGGCTAACGCTTCATCAGCACAAAATCTGGCAAGATCAGTCAGTGTATCAGTTCCTTTATTCGAGTCATCATACTGGCCAAGTTGACGTAATGGCAGTCCTTGGTTGGCGGCTAATAAACGTACTTTTGGCTCATCTTCTATATTGACAAATACAGAACGTAATGTTTCATGGCGGCCCCACAGGGTATCAAGTGCCTGCTGCAAGGCAGCTATATTCAATTGACCTCGCAATCGTACTGCCAATGGAATGTGATAGGCTTTGCTAATTTCTTCATTAAGCTGTGCAAGAAACCATAGCCGCTGTTGGGAAAAAGATAGCGGTAAAGGTTCATCACGGGAAATTGCGTAAATTGACGTCTGTGCTAGTGCACTGGTGTTACAATGGGCTCCAATTACCAAAGCAAGGTCTTTGAGAGTTAGGGATGAGAATAAAATAGTAAGTGGTAATTCTGCCCCAATAGATACAATGCGACTAGCCAGTCGCACAGCCATGAGCGAATGGCCGCCAAGTGCAAAAAAATTGTCATAGCGTCCGATTTTTTCGACTCCAAGTAACTCCGACCAGATCCCAGCCAAAAGTACCTCGATGTCCCCCTTAGGCGCTTCGTAAACCGTTTGTACAAAAGCACCATCTTGTGGAATAGGTAAAGCTCTCAGATCAAGTTTGCCATTGGGTGTCAGAGGTAAACTATTCATCCTCACAAACGCTGATGGAACCATATAATCAGGTAATTGACTAGAAAGCTTTATTTTCAGTTCCATCACTAAATGACGTGAGTCGTCTTGGTGTATTGGTGTATTAGTTAACTGGAATATATCTTCAACAATGTTTGGAGAACGATAAGTATCCGTTAAGGTATCGCATTCTTGTTCTAGAAATAGAATATCTATTTCACCGGGGTTACCTTTTCCTGACCATGTAGCGATCACCTGATAACCCAAATTAACACCAAGAATATGGAAATCTTCAGGGTGTGGAGGACTTCTGTCTGGTGGAAGTATTTCAGTTACTGCTGCATAAGACTTATTTTGATGAAGTTTATTCAGAGCGATAACCTCATCAATCAAGTGAGCATTAGGGATATTGCAAATGCGCAATCTTCTGACATTGTGTGCAATTAAATATGCCTTTAAGCTATCAAGATTGTTGATCTCATCTATCCAGCGCAACTCAGAAAGTTTAGCAAGGGAAATTACTGTGGAAGGTTTTTTTCTGAGTAAAACATCGTAACGATAACGATTCATTTCATTCGAAAACATTCCCCGCTTAAGCCGAATATCAACACCAGCTATATCGTTGAACATCTTTTGTAATGCAACAAAAAAGGAAGGATCAAAAAGTAATTCTTTTTCTGCTCTAAGGTGACGTTCAATTTCCCAATTTAATAAATCAATATTTGAAATATTATTATTTTTAGCGAGTTGAATTGCGGTAGCAAAGCTGCGTAATAGTGGTAGACTACGGATATCACCCAAGAAAATAACACCCCCTGGGGCTAGTAAGTCCAAAGAATGCCGTATCATCTCGATAAAATAGTCGGCACTTGGAAAATACTGTGCTACTGAATTTAACACAATTGTATCAAAATAATCGGTTGGTAATCCTTCGACTTGATGGGCTGGTTGACAAAGTAAAGTAACATGTTCGCAAAATTCAGGTAGTTCAGCAATCTGCTTCTGGAGTTTATCGATAACTTCATTCGATAAATCTGTTCCCCAATAAGTTTGGCAATGCAGCGCAATTTGGGATAATAGTAAGCCGCTACCCACGCCTATCTCAAGCATATGTTTAGGTTTGAGACTAAGGATACGAGCAACCGTTTCAGCACGCCATTCCTGCATTTGATCCAATGGAAGTGGTTGACCATTATAGCTGCTAATCCA
Source organism: Xenorhabdus stockiae (assembly GCF_002632825.1). GTDB lineage: Bacteria > Pseudomonadota > Gammaproteobacteria > Enterobacterales > Enterobacteriaceae > Xenorhabdus > Xenorhabdus stockiae. The sequence continues at coordinate 12,209 of NZ_NJAJ01000046.1, read as the reverse complement.
GCCGCAGAAGTCTTCACCGAAAGGTATATGTATATCTTGTGACCCGCTATATTCTAAGTTATAGATTGTTTGCCACTCGTCAACTTGGTTAAGTTCCCGCTTGATATCTCTCTCTTGTTGATGTTCATGAGTTACTATATAAGCAACCAATCGCTTATCAATATCTGAACCTTGCGCCACCACAACCGCTTCGCGGACAGATTGATGCTCTGTTAATCGGGCTGCAATTTCGCCCGGTTCAATACGAAAACCGCGAATTTTAACTTGCTCGTCATTGCGGCCGAAAAATACCAGGTTTCCATCTGGAAGGTAGCGAGCCAGATCTCCAGATTTATACATCCGGGCATCAGGGGTACCAGCAAAAGGGTCTGGCAGAAAGCGCTCCGCTGTCAACTCGGGACGGTTCAGATATCCACGTGCAACACCAGCCCCTCCGATATATATTTCACCAACAGTTCCCATCGGGACAGGCTGGCCATGTATGTCCAGAAGGTAGAGGTGTAAATCAGGTAAACGCTTGCCGATTAAACTTTCGGCTTGTTGAATACTTGATGAAGAGAGGGGACAATAGGTTGCATGAACAGTGATTTCCGTTATCCCATACATATTGACCAGTTGTGGCATAAATTCATCATGTACTGCATACCAGTCACGCAAGGTTGATAGTTGTAACGCTTCTCCTCCAAAGATGATGTAACGCAATTGATCTGATGACGGCTTCACATATTCCATTAAAGCGTTAAAAGCGCTCGGTGTCTGGTTCAGGATGGTCACACCTTGCTCACAAATCAACTGGTAAAATGCTTGCGGAGACCGGGTTACCGGATGAGAGACCAAGATTAATCTGCCGCCATAACGAAGTGCTCCCCACAATTCCCAGACTGAAAAGTCAAAAGCGAAAGAATGGAACAGGCACCAGACATCACTTGATTTAAAATGATAAGCTGAGTGTGTTGTGTCGAATAAACGCACAATCTGCGCATGTTCAACCATAACTCCTTTCGGTTGCCCGGTTGAACCGGAAGTATAGATAACATAGGCAAGGTTACTGGGAGTGAGGCTGGGGATTTTGGGATTAATATCAGCTTCCACCCCATTTTTTAACCGTATCTCATTGGGGTCGAGTACAGTATAAGCTTGTAACACCTCACCCAGTACCTGTTGGCCTGTCACATCGGCTAACACCAGAGTCGGAACTGTATCTGCAAGGATGTAAGCCAATCTCTCACTTGAATAAACGGGGTCGAGAGGCACATAAGCGCCACCCGCTTTCAGGATCGCCAAAAGACCCACAACCATCGCTGGAGAACGCTCTACACAAATCGCCACTAACTGGTCAGGCCCTACACCCAAATCCATCAGTTGGTGCGCGAGTCGATTAGCCTTAACATTCAGTTCACCATAGCTGAGTGCTACATTTTCAAAGCATAGGGCAGTTGCTTCTGGATTGAATGCAACCTGTTCTTCAAATAAATGATGTATACACAGATAATCTTGATATTTATACATAATATTATTATTCAATCATACCCCCGAGAAGTTAATAAAATCACTTTTAAATTTGGTTGCAATACAATTAAATAGAATTTAAATGCAGAAAATATATGGTGAAAATAGGATATTAAATATATTTATCATAATTAATATGCCTCCGCAATCAGTAAGGTGCATGCGGTTTAAAATGGCGATATAATGTTAAAATAATCCATGTAAAATAAATAATTATATGTATTTAATTAATTTTAAATCATGTCTATACTCAATGTGGTTAATGTTTTTATTTTTAAATGGTTAGGGCTAACATGAGTTAACTTAAATTTTTTAATATTAATTAAAACAATATGTCTCGAATAATCCATAATATGGAAAATAAATTATGATTTAATCTATCAGGGTTTAATTTCCCGTCGCTTGCGGTGGGGATGTTTGTTTTTTTAGGTGCTAAATAGCATTGTGGAACTGATTAAATACAGGTAAGTAATATATTTTTCTGAAAAACAGTAGTCACAAAAATATATTCAGGTTCAAAGATATCCTATGAAACTCCGCGCTCTTTACTCACATTATTTCAGCAATCATGACAGATTTAGCCATTTGGCTGGTTTACAAGAAATAGGACTGGATTAATGTAATAAGTGCAATATGTAAACAGCGTGGTTTTTACTGGATTAAAGCAAAAAAGCCGTGAGGATTAAAAATGGTCAAATTGGGCTGCCATTCCACACTCAGGGCTTCATATTAAAAATTATCATTTTCACGAAGTCGATCACAAATTAAAGTCGGTTATTCCTGTGGCTTAGAGCGGGCTTTTCTTTCTAATAATTCTCCAGTATAAGAATCGAAATAACGACTAGGCCAGATCTCTGAGGGATGGATGCCAAGGTAATTTGCGATAATCCATTCACCTTTAGGCCACGGTCTGCTGAATGTATTTGCCAATGTTGATGAACTGAGCCCCGCTTCACGAGAAACAGCCGCTAAGGTTGTTCCACGTTTACGTAATGCTGCGATGATATCGGCCTGATGCCAGTCAGTTCTAATGTTGTTATTCATTCCTGCTACCCCTTCCATTAATTAATATTGATGGTGGTGATTCAGACAGGGTTCGCAGTACCGGGACACTCGTCCGGCGAGACCGAAGTCTCCCCCGCCTGAATCCCCATTGAAAAGGCGATAACAGGCACACTGGTAGAAACATCCTACCAGTGGAGTGTCTTTAAGGCTGCGAAACCTTACCACTAGATTTTGCTAATGGCGGGAATACTTTAACTGATTGTTTTATCTAACTCAATAACCGAACGGCTAAGTTGAACGACTATAAACCCGTTCAACGTAACGCCCGCGACCATCACCGTGCCCTAAATCCATTGATACCAGTGCTCTTGCTTCCTGACGGCTAAAACCCTTCTGTTGGTAAAAATTAAGCGCATCTTGCGCCCACGCATAGCGCAGACTATGAGGAGAATAGCGGCCTGTTAAACCAATCTTTGTGGTATGTGTCCGCCAGTAATTCATGGCCTGTTTGAGATCCGGTTTATCAATCAATCTGCCGCCACGTTGCTCTGCAATAGCCATGGCCTGCTCGACAGCTTCTTTTACTGCTGCAACATCCAATACACGGGTTTGCCTTGGTCGGCCGCCTTTTGTACCGAAAACAACATGCAGTTTCGGCTCTGGCTGTTCTAATTGTTTTCGCCAGCTTTTCAATGATGCACTGCATTGTACTGCTTCCTGAGAACGTAACCCCAGCAATCGGGCAAGTTTCAGTGTGGCGGCAAATCCGGCATCACGTTCAAGTGCCTTCTGATAAACAACCTGAAACGTAGTATCAGGGATCGCCTGCTTAGTTCCAGCGCGGCTGGTGCCGCTTAATCCTAATGCCTGATTACTCAAGCGCGGCGAAGTTTCCAATTTTTCCCTGCCTGCCATGCGGAAGATATTACGCAACGCGGACATTTCATTTTGTACTGTTCGTTTGGCAATCCCCTGAGATAAACGGATATCAACGTACTGCTCTACATGTTTGGCTTTCAAACTCTTAAGGCTTTTCACCTGAATATTCAGGCTCAATAACAACGCACCCAAACGCCCGGCAATCCGAATGCGATCATGACAGGTTTTATGACTGCCGCCGCCTTGTCGTGCAAAAAATTTTAATTCCTTCATCAATCGACTCATCCGTTTTTCTCCACTTATATCCGACAATCTACGATCTCTGGCGCGCGTCAGTGCGGCAAAACAGAAAGCACCGGTTTTGCCCTTGACGAATATCTGTGCGCCAGAGTGAACGCAGGTTGAGGTATTGCGGGGTATCGGTTGAGTACGCGGTACTGCCGCCTGCATGAGCAGGTCATCCCCACTGGCAAAAAAGCCAGCCTCGATATCGTCAAGTTCTCCTTTTTCAATCTAAAAATGCAGTGTCAGATTCACTGCGGGGTGAAGCAGGCGTGAGCCTGTCAGGGTTGTGGTGTTCTTTGGCTGCGGCGTCACTTTCAGCGGTAAACCGGCAAAAAGTGACGCCTTAAATCCGCAAACGGTCAGCAAAAATCGTGCAAGCGTTGAAATGCCAACAGGCATAGCAAAACGCCGCAAGGTTCGGTGTCAAACGGGAGCAATGAGTTAATTGTTTAGGGGTAAAAAGTTGTCTGCTGAATATTTCAAATATGAGCAGTTAATACGTTGAATCAAAAGTGAAAATCATTCTGCACGTGGGGTGTGATATGAGTTCAGGACGTCACTGGATCTCACTATGCAAAAGTTAAGTGAAAATGAGGTTTGATGCTGATATGAAAGAAGTGCATGGCTCAACGTTCAACGCACTTGGGAGACTATATATAAACACCTTTTTGAGGTCTTTTTCAGTTTAAGAGACTTTCACCGCCAGACGATGGGTTCGGTGTCTGACGATATCTGCTTCCAAAAGTGTGCAGATGTACCGCAATGCTTGCTCTCCCTTTCAGGCTACAGGAGTTTTATTTCGCCACCCGAAGGCGATCCTGACAGGCGATGGATCGTTTTTGTAGAAGAGATATTAACGTTTAGCCAGAGGCGAGTCAAATCGTGGCAGTTCGTATTAACCTTATTTTTTCTATATTTCCGTGCCTATTCCACTAATTTCACCATATTCTGCCAAAATCAGGTGAAAATTCCATCTAATTGGTTAATTAATTTTATTGATGAGTATGTGCAATAAATTAACCTGCCGGATAAAAAAATCTAACATAAAAAAGTAAGCATAATGAACAACAACAAGGAATCACTGTACCTGAGAGAACGTGCCTATCTGCGGGAACTGGCGCAACGTGTGGCGAAAGACTCACCGCATCTGGCCGATTTTCTGATTGCCTCCCATGATCCCGATATTACGCGTCTTTTTGAAGCCTTTGCCCTGTTGATTGCCAGTGTTCGGGCTAAACTGGAGGACGAACTTCCCGAAATCACGCACGGTATTTTGTCCCGTATCTGGTCGTTAGCGTTATGTCCCATCCCACCCACCACGATACTCCAGTTTTATCCCACCGATGGCGAACATCAGGGCAGCACAGATATTCCGGTGAATACCGCCGTTTCGGCTCACCACAACGGGCAGTTAATGACGTTTAAAACCCGCCGTCCGCTGCATATTGAACCTCTGGTCGTACAACAACGCACGGTGAAAAAAACCGGCACTCACAGTGAAATTATGCTGACCCTGTGCCAGACCGGCACGACCTCCCCGGTCTGGCAAAGTGGTGCATTAACTTTTTTCCTCGGCACGGACACCGAAAAGGCCGCCCAGCTCAGTCTGTGGCTGGATCAACATCTCTGTGAGGTCAGTCTGAACACGCAGGGCGAGCAGCGAAAACTGCGCGGTTTTCCTTATGGCTGGCATGATCTGCTTGATAGTCCGGTGCTGCCTGTGCCCCAAAATACGTACTCTGGTCTGCAACCGTTGGTGGAGTATTATGCCCTGTCCCCACTGTATAACTTTGTCACGCTGGATATCAGCAGAAGTTGTACCACCGTGCCCCTGAATGCAGACGGCACGTTTGAGCTGATTTTTCGTTTCGAGGGCGAATTGCCGTTGGCGGATGTCGATGAGGCATTTTTATTGGGCTGTGTACCGGCCATTCATCTGGAAAATCGGGTAAGCCTGCCCATTGAGCTGGAAGCCGGTAATCACCGTTATCCTCTGCCGTTGGGAGAATCGGTAAGATTGTTCCGGCTGGGTGATATTGAGGTTGTGGAACAGCCCGGTGACAGTGAGCAACGCGGAACACCGTATCACTGGCTGCCGATTGAACAGTTTACTCCGGCCGGGCGTTTTCGGGATGAAAATGAGCAACCCGACACGTTTTATTACCAGCTCCAGACCGAACCCGATTTTCTCGGCAGAATTCAGCACCGGCTTCACTTTTTTGATTTGACGGGCAAACCGGCCAACGACTTACCTGCTATTACGGTTTTGTGTTCTTTCACCGGCTACCATGAACAGGCACCGGCATTGAAGCAAGGCACGATTAGCGTGACGCAGGAAGGCGCACCGTCTCATCTCAGCATCCACAATATCACGCCGGTCATGACCGATTACCCGCCGCTGTTACAGGAAAAGAGCGGCTGGCCGCTGCTGTCCTGCCTTTCCAGCCCGCCAATGATGCTGTTTGCCACCGACAGCCTGAAACAGTTTCTCCGGTTGTTTGACCCATATGCCGACACGCATCGCCCCCTGAGCCGCTAGTTCCGTCAGCACATTGACGGTATTGTGCAGGTGGAAGAGCGCCTGAGCGACCGGATGCGGCTGGGGCGTTCTGTTCGCGGGCATTTACTCGCGCTGACGCTGAATCCCGACTGCTACCGTAATCCGGGGGAGATGTACTGTTTCTGCCGGTTAATCAATCAGGCGCTGGCCTGTTTTATCACCCAATCTGCTTTTGTCATGCTGGAGATTTTCACGTCGGACAGTCACAAGGCACTGTGGCAGTTCTGGCATGTCGATGGACTACGTCCGGAAATGTAATGGATTAAGGAACACATGACAGAAACCATAAGGAAAGAATCAATATGAAAAGTGGATTACGCTTTGTCTGCCACGTTGCCGGTGTGCCGGCAGACACCTTTGCTGTGGGAGAATTCTCTCTACAAGAGGGATTATCAGAACTCTTTACCCTGAACCTGACGCTGGTCAGAGCCGGTAACGCAAACCCATTCAGGCCACAGGCTGACATTGATTTGGCCTCACTATTGATGCAGGAAGCGGTGTTGCAGGTGTTTAACGGGGACAGGTTGCAACGTAAAGTCACCGGCATCATCTCCCATGCGGACTGGGCAGGTACAGATGGTAAAAAAACACTCTATACCCTGACCGTGCGACCGGCCTGCTGGCGTCTGACGCTCAATCAGGACAGCCGGATTTACCATCGGCAGAATGTCCCCGCGATTTTAACCAGTCTGCTGAAAAAACACCGGGTACAGGCCGATTCTAAGCTCTACGATGCCCATCAGGACCGGGAATACGTGACCCAGAAACGTGAATCCGATTATGCGTTTTTCAGTCGTCTGGCGGCGGAAGAAGGCATCAGCTTCTGGTTTGAGGATGAAACGGCGTTCTTCAGTGACAGTCACCTCGGTATGACCGCCGGGCTGCCGCTGCAATACCAGCCCCAGCCGGAAACCGCCTACGGAACCGATACGATTTATCAGGTACGGTTGGGTGTCGGTATGAGTCCGCAGCGCAGCCTGCATAAAGATTTCAACCCGGCAGAGCCGCGTTATCACCTCTCCCATATGCACAGCAGCGAAGGTTTCCGTGATTTCGGCAGCCAGACCCCCTATGCCGTGTTTGAAAGTTACGGGCGTTTTCAGAAAGATGCGGCGGCTATCCCGTTTTTAAAATACCGGCAGGAAGCACTGGACAACCAGAAACAGACCGGCAGCGGCAGCAGTAACTGCATCAAACTGATGCCGGGCAAAATCTTTGAGATAAAAAATCACCCCCATAAGCCGCTGAATGTGCGCTGGCAGGTGGTTGGCATCAGCCATCACGGACGTTGCCCGCAGGCACTGGGCGACAGTGGTGGTGAAGGCACCACACTCAGTAATCATTTCAGTTTTATCGACGGCCTTGCCGACTGGCGCCCGCCTTTCCACTATAAACCGCTGGCCGATGGAGATGAAACCGCCATTGTGGTCGGCCCGAAAGGGGAAGAAATTTTTGTCAATAAAGACGGTGCGATTAAAGTGCATTTTCACTGGAACCGCTACGACCAGCCGGATGATAGCGCTTCGTGCTGGGTTCGTGTGGCTCAGGGCTGGAACGGTAACGGCTTTGGCTTTATGGCGATACCGCGTATCGGGCAGGAGGTGATTATCTCCTATCTCAATGGTGATATTGACCGTCCGATTGTCACCGGCTGTGTTTATAACGGCCTGAACCGCCCGCCACTGGATTTACCGGCGCAGAAAACCCGCACTACCTTTAAGACCAAGACCCACAAAGGTAAAGGATTCAATGAACTGCGTTTTGAGGATGCGAAAGACAGTGAGGAAATCTATCTCCACGGCCAGAAGGATTTGACCGCGCACATCGAAAACGATGCTTACTGGCATATCAAACATGACCAGAAGAGCCGCATCGATAACAACCGTTACCACGATATCCGTGCCGATGACCATCATCAGGTCGCCGGTTCGCGCAAAATCACCACCGAAGGCGATGTTTCTCATCGAATTGCCGGTAGCCAGCATATTCAGACCGGCGATGCGACCGTCATTGACAGCGGGCAGGAAATTCACCTGAAAAGTGGCGGCAAAGTCGTGCTGGAAGCGGCGGCAGAAATCACGCTGAAAGTGGGCGGTAGTTTTCTGAAAGTCACGCCGGGCGGCATTTTATCTTCAATGATTAATGTTGGGCAGGGTTCAGGCGGCAGTGGTCGCGGGGTTTCACTGCAATTACCGGAAGGCGTGGCACCACTGGCACAAGTGGGGCAGCTCCCGATGGCGGAAGCACTCCCGGTCACTGAATTTCCGGTGCAACCCGCGTGTGCAGAACTGGCGCAACAGGATGCCAGTTTAGTCATTAAACCTGTTAAAGAGTAAACACAATGGAAAGAGTTACCACCATGGAGAACACAGAATCTGCAATAAGCTGGCAAGTCTGGCTGAATGAACCCAGTAAAGCGCCTGTCTTCTTCATTCTCAATTCACTGGCTAAACCGAATCCGATAGAGCCATTTTACCGCCATGACTGGGTTGAACAGGCATTTCCGCTGTATAGCGGCACCCCGATGCGCAATATGTTGAAACAGAGTCCGTGGTTGGTGCAACCAAAGGCTAATCAGTTAGTTCAGATAGGAGCCGTGCTGGATAACCATGCACTCAGTGATAACAGTTGGGGTTGGGCTTATCGCAGCCAGACACCGTGGCAGGAACAGCTTAACCACTGGCAGCAGCGGCAATGGGTCATGATGAATGGCGAACCGGTACTGTTCCGCATGATGGATGCGCGGATATTGGGCGCACTGATGCCTGCCTTTACGCCTAGCGACTGGTCACTGATGCTGTTGCCTGTCACCGAACTGATGATAGACAGTCCACAACTGATGCGGTTTTGCCGTCCCGACGCGTGTAACGAAGGTAACAGTGAAATCCCGTTTACATTGGGTGAGCACTTGCTGGCAGTCTGGCTACGTTCTCCCTACGGACTGAAAGTGTTAACCAGCTCACTGTATTGTGATTTATGGGAAAATCACGGCCAGATGGCGAAACTACTGGATAAGCCTGAAGGCAGTTTGGAACCCCGGATTGAACAGTGGTTGCGGCAAAAACTCGAAGCCGGACAACATATTGAAAAAGTATCCAGCCGGGATTATCTGCTGGCGATGGAACAAGAAAAAGAACAGGAGAGAGAACAATGAGTAATGAGAACTCGATTTATGGTCATAATTGCCAAGCAATACTTAAAGATGATTTATACATTAAACTTGTCAGAGACTACACCCATGAGCCGATACCTAATGTGCCTTACACACTGACAAATAACAAAATGGTGCATTCGGGCACGAGTGATAGTGATGGGATAAATTTTGAAAAAGGTTTAACCAGCACACCGTTCACCGTCAAAATAAATCCTTCTCAGTCGGTTTAGTTGACGCGCCTCATTAAAAATAGGAATGAGTCGAATGACGGATATAAATAATTTAGTAACGGAATGATATTAACCCTATCTTAATCAGGAAGATGTAAATGACTGAAGTCTTTAAAAAACATAAATACGATGACATGGCGTTGTACAAAAGCACCCAATCAGTGGCCGCGTGTGACTGTCATTTCGAAGAAAAAGACGGAAAACAAATTAAAGTTATTGATGTACCCGTACTCACCTGTGAATGTGTTTGGCGCAGGTATCAAAAAGAGGCCGAAGATATTGTTGCGCCCGGAGGCAAGTTAATTGCAGATCCTATAGAACGTAATAAGCGTATAAATCAGGCGTATGCTAAAATATGGTTGGAGGATAACCGTTTCCAATGGGCTGCTCTCGCCGCTTTCGCATCTAAGCAAGTGGGGTGTGGGTTGTTGCATGCCTCTGAGATGGCCAAAAAGAACCAATCTCATCAAGATGCCAATAGACGTGTACGTCAAAGCGCAAAAGAATTAGAAAACACAATGGATAACCCATTTTACTTTCTTCATCCAAAGTTAAAAGCTCAAGGCGAAATAGCAGTTGAAGATTTTCCTCGTGCCATAGAAGAAGCTAGAGAAGCCAGTAGAAATAATAAATTATCAATATTTTCCAATGTGCCGGGTCTTCAGCTAATTTCGGGTCTGGCACAGTATTCATTTAACTATGTGTATGAAATGATGGCGTTAGGAAACACGACGCTATTTCTGGATGTATATCCACTTCATGCTTTCTACAAGCAACGTGGGTTGAAAGATCTCAAAACTTGCATAAATGTACGACAAAAGATTTACGGTAATAGCCAATTCCCAATCTTGTGGCCAATAGGCCAAAATAATTTGAAGTTTGGCCTTCCCTATGACGATATTTTACTCGCATTTGAGGCGATAGAAGCAGGAGATATTGCTCAAGGAGTTTTGCATCTCGCTTACCACGAACAAATCAATATATTGCAAACCACAATGTACAGTGACGAACAATTAGTAGTGTTCTTGTGGGGTAACCAATTATCCTATGTTACAGATTTGCTGCCTGATAATGTGGCACAACCTGTCGAGTTAACGTTGGCCAGTCAGTGTCAACGTATTGATAATAATAGAACTATAGAATTTAGCGATAGTTCTATAGCTAATCTTGCCAATACAAATGAACGTATGCCTTTTGTTCTTAAAGCAGCAGATCGCTTTGATGAGTTACTACGTGGTAATAAGAGATATTTGATCGAAGAATCTCTAAAAGATATTGCGGCAGGGGGAGGTGTAAAATGAATATCTTACAGCGCATAAACTGGCGGCATTGTGGTGTAATCTTCATATTATTCGCCATCCTAGGACTGGTAGTTATCTATATATACCAAGTATTTTATTCTCGTGAACCTGAGATAGCCCTTAAGATAGGTGAACCTTATGAGGATATGCGGCAACGTTCCAGTGCCGCTATTGATTCCGACCTTCCTGGTAAAATTTGGTACAATATTCCAAAAACGGATGCGCGTTTGCGTTTTACCGACCAGAAATATGGATTTGTGACACCGACTGCCCGATTTTTTGTTGTTAAGTATAATAATGGAATAATCGAAAGTGTACGCATATCTCCACAAACTGAGCCGTTACTCTTCAATGATGCGATCAAGATTGTGCTGGATTTACAGGATCAATGGAGTAAAGCTGGTTGGGTATCTGTTTATGATAGGACGTTTCCACCTCTGGATAATACACCAGAATTGCAGACTAAACTTCGCAGTTTAAAATGCTCTGAAACAACCTATTGGCGAGCTGGCGATCAATATCAGATTATGGTGAATCTGGGATGTTTTAACGACAAGAGGCATCCTGATGAAGAACGATATATGATTACTATGGAGATCGCCAAGGCACGGTAGTTACTTACCATTATAGGCAGGTGATAACGTAATCTCAGATGAGTGCAAGAATATTATTCTTACACTCAACTAATTGGCAACAAGCATTTTGACCGTTCAGATTGACACTGACGCGCTGCGCTTGTCATCTCCGAGCTACCGGGCTAATACATTAACCCGGTAGCTCGGAGAGCTGAAAAAAATAACCGTTATTGCCGATTCTCTTTATATAACTACACCAATTTTCACGGGATAACGGGGTAAATGACCTATTTATTATATATTTCATTGCGTTACTCTATCCCATGTTATCCCAGCCTATCCCGTAACATCACGTCACTAATTTAAATTATTTAAAATTCAATAAATTATAACCTGCCAGAGAAAAATCTTTTTCGGGATAACTTCCATTGCCACGATATCACTTTATTTGTAATTACCTGATGTTACGGGATAGTGCGGGATAATACGGGATAAGTGAAATATCTATAACTAACTGATATATATTAAAATAAATCTGTCTTATCCCAATATCCCGTTATCCCAATGTTTTTTTCTCTTACGTGAGGTTAATCCTCGTCCCTGAAAATCAGCACCACAAACCGTCCCTGAGTGCCATTCACTGAGATGGTTTTGCTGATAAAGCGATCTTTCTCCGCTTTAACCAACATTCCGGCCTCTTCTAAGGCTTCA
>NZ_NJAJ01000045.1 GCF_002632825.1 Xenorhabdus stockiae | reverse complement strand
TCTTGGCATGATGTTCTCAAGGTAACGGTTTTTTGGCGAAAACAAGGATACCAGATCATCATGCCGTTCCAATTCCCCTCACAAAACATCCACAGCCCCACAGCCCCTAAAACCTGATTGCTATATTATGGATCGAGGTTAGATTGATTTTTATACTAAGGAGGCTGCTATGAATACCTTTTCAAATCCCACCAGCGTTCCTGATAATTACCGTGAAAAAATTCGCCAGATGAAACCAATTCTGCGCAAGCAAATCGGGGATGTGGAAGCGTTATTTTTGCAGGTATGTGACAAGATAGAAAAAGAGTTGGCCGAAGCTAAAAAAGATGAAAAAAATCTCGGCAGTGCCTGGCCTGAGCTACACTGGCATGATTTAGCTGAAGGTAAAGTATCAGAAGAAGCCATCCAGAAAATCAAGCGCCGTGGCTGTTTAGTCATCAGGCAAAATTTTCCACGCTCTCAGGCGATAGAGTGGGATAAATCAATGCTTGATTACCTTGATATCAACGAATTTGATCGTCTTTATCAAGGGCCAAAAGATAATTACTTCGGCACTCTTAAAACATCCCGTCCGGAAATTTATCCTATTTACTGGTCGCAGGCACAGATGCAGGCCAGACAAAGTGAAAGAATGGCGCTGGCACAATCTTTCCTGAATCATCTGTGGAAATTTGAATCAACCGGAGTGAGTTGGTTTAATCCTAATGTCAGTATGATTTATCCTGACCGTATTCGTCACAAGCCTCCGGGTACTAATTCCAAAGGGCTGGGAGCTCATATCGATTCTGGCTCTTTAGAACGCTGGTTACTGCCTGCTTATCAAAACGTATTCCAAAATATTTTTACTAACCGATTTGCAGAATATGATCCCTGGGATGCCGCCTATCGCCCCGATGTAAATGAATTCGATCATAAAACAAGATGCTCTGTTTTCAGAACATTTCAGGGTTGGACGGCATTGTCTGACATATTGCCCGGTCAGGGGCTTTTGCATGTTGTCCCTGTTCCCGAAGCAATAGCCTATATCCTGTTGCGCCCACTGCTGAATGATGTTCCCGAAGATGAGTTGTGTGATGTGGTTCCCGGTAAAGCGCTTCCTATCTCAGAGCAATGGCATCCTCATCTCATTCGAGGATTATGCAATATTCCGGCACTACAGGCCGGTGACTCAGTCTGGTGGCATTGTGACCTGATTCACTCCGTCGCCCCTGTCGAAAATCAACAGGGCTGGGGAAATGTGATGTATATTCCCGCGGCGCCGTTATGTGATAAAAATCTGGCCTATGCTCATCATGTCGCAACAGCACTTGACGAAGGTATATCTCCGGCAGATTTTGCTCCGGAGCATTATGAAAAAAACTGGAAGAACCGTTTTACTTCCGCAGAACTCAATGCAATCGGTCTACAGGGGCTTGGCCTAAAAAATAAGGCATTTTGAGATAATGTAATGCCTAAAGCAGTCTTGCAGCTAGTCGGCACGGAACGCCTTTGCTTTTACCAAGTTACGGTAAGCTACAGGCGTCAATTCAAAATGTTTCTCAAACACTTTACTGAAATAATGGGGATCCCTGAATCCGACTAATTGTGCCACATTCAATAAATTCAGGTTATTGTCTTTCAACAACTGTTTTGCCGTCGATAAACGGTAATTAAGCATGTATTTATGCGGAGAAACGCCAATCTGCGCCATGAAATTACGTGTCAGCGTTCTCTCAGAAACCCCAACATAGTTGGCAATTTCCTTAATGGTGATTGATGAAGTTATATTTTTCTGAATATAACTCTGAGCTATTGATACCATCTCATCAAATTGTGTATTCCCCCCCATCTGAAAGAAGGGCTCAGACTGAAAGTCAGAGACTTCGTGCATGAAGTGTTTCTCAATCACTCTGGCAATTTTCAGACCAAAGAACTGCGAAATAAGGTAAACCAGCAACTCCGTTTGAGAATTAATACTTCTGACACAATAAATATTATCATTATAAGTAATGCCAGCTTTACGATTAACCTTAACATCCGGGAAACCACAAATAAGCTTGTCATAAAATGACCAATGAGTTGTTGCTGTTTTTCCGTTCAGTAAACCCGCCTGTGCCAGCCAGAATACGCCTGTGCCAGTTGCAACAATAACTGCATTATTATCTTTTTGCCGGCGTAACCATGCAAAAATATCCTCTCTATTTCCCATTGCAGGAAATGGGTTTCCCCACATCGGTGGCAAAAAAACCAAATCAAAATCAACGGGGTCTGAAAAGGTATGGTGGGTATGTAACATAATTTGCGGTGTCTGTTGATGCTTTTTCTGCTCACTTCCCACAACAGACATACAAAGTGGCTGCTTTTTTTGCGCAGTATGGCTTCTCAGGCTACTGGCACTATTCAGCATATCTGATGCAAACGTAATTCCGCTTTGTAATGCTCTATCATATAAGACAAACGCTATTTTCATACCCAGTCTCCGGACATCATGTACCCTTCTTACCTATTCCTTACGGAGTTTCGGGATACTGCCAACAAAGCTAAAACTTAAAAAATAACGGGGATATAATATTTAATATTTAGTTTCAATAAAGCCGAATGGCAATATTCTCAGTTTTAATGACCAATATATCAGAGTATTAATTTACACCAATTGCTAAACTGCAAAGAAAACCTTTCGGAGTTCACAATGAGTAAATTACCTGTAATTGTTGGTTTAGGTGGTATCAATGCGGCAGGACGAAGTTCTGGATTCCACGGATATAAACGTATTGTATACGACAGCCTTAATGACACAGTAATGAAAGACACATGGAGTGATTTATGCCATCGAATGGGGATTATTAGCGATACTGGATCTGTCACAGCCTCCCAGATTGAACAGGCGAAAAATGGCACTCTCATTAGAAAAATAACACTTTTTGATCCACATAACGTACCAGTTAATAAAATAATTACTACTTCTGATAAACACTCAGTTCAGCTATTACAGCCAGCTTATACCTCACTCTCTGTATCCAGCGCCGGGCAAATACCAGAAGGGTTTGAAATGGGAGATTTATATCATGCCCACCACCACCCACGCGGCTTGCGTCTTACTGTATATGGAGCCTCAGACTTACTTAACTCAATCGGGATGTCATGGTCTGAAATATCCGCATTGGTAGACCCCGATCAAATCTCTGTTTATGCCAGCTGTGCTGTAGGTCAGGTGGATCAGTTTTCACTATCAGGATTAATCGGTAATCGGCTGAATGGGTTGCGTGCCAGTTCCAAAATGTTGCCGCTTTCCTTACCCGATATGCCAGCCGCTTTTATTAACAGTTATATTATCAATAGTATAGGAAGCACATCTGCCAATATCGGTGCCTGCGCCAGTTTTCTGTATAACCTTAAACAGGGTGTTAATGATATCAGGCAGGGGAAAGCCAAAATTTGTTTAGTTGGATGTGCCGAAGCCCCTGTTGTTCCTGAAGTTCTGGAAGGGTTCAGTGCTATGGGTGCTATGGCAGAAGACCATCAGTTATGTAAACTGGATAGAACCGATACGGTTAACAACCGTCGTGCCTGCCGCCCATTCTCAACTAATGTCGGACTGACACTTTCTGAGGCATCACAGTTCGTACTACTGATGAGTGATGAACTTGCTCTGCAATGTGGTGCCAATATCCTTGGTTCTGTACCTGATGTTTTCGTAAATGCCGATGCGAATAAGAAATCCATCTCTTCTCCGGGAGTGGGTAACTATATTACGATGATGAAAGCAGCGTCTCTGACTAATAGCATTCTGGACGGAAAATTACAGCACTCTTACGTTCAAGCACATGGTACAGGAACTCCCCAAAATAGAGTGACTGAAAGCCATATTCTCAATGAAGTCGCGAAAGTTTTTGGACTCAGCCATTGGGATGTTACCGCTATTAAATCATATGTCGGGCACTCTTTCTCTGCTTCTGCCGGTGATCAGTTAGCTAACACACTGGGGGTTTGGCGATATGGCTGGATACCCGGTATTAAGACAATCGACCATATTGCTGAAGATGTACACGCTTCCAACCTGAATATCTTAATGCAGGACAAGTTTGCTGGTGAACAGGGCAATGATATGCGTGCCACAATTATTAACTCAAAAGGTTTTGGCGGTAATAATGCCAGTGCGGTTGTTTTATCCCCACAACAGACAATGCAGATGTTGGCGAAAAAGCATGGCAATGCAGCTATCAATAGTTATCACAATATTAATCAGCCAGTGAAAGAAATTAGTGAACAGCAGGATCAGGCCATTTGCCGCGGTGAAGAATCTGTGATTTATAATTTCGGTAACTCAGTGCTACAGCCTTCAGATATCGAACTCTCACGTCAGGAAGTGAAACTGGCGGGTTTCAAACAGACTATAAAGCTACCGAATGCCGATGAATTCAGCGAATTTCTGTAATAGTTTTGATATTACGTATTCTGGATGCTTAGAATTTGTTTGAAATAATCTGACCGCCATCAGAGCAAAATTAATGACGGTCAGATACAGCCAATTAAAGTTGTCTGTTTATAACTTCAATCTCCTGCCGCCACTTTTCCTGTAAAGCTGGCTTTTGGTGTTTCGATTTTCTGTTTAAATCTTCCTGCAAAAGCCGCTCCAGCTCAATCAGACGTTGCAACAAAACTTCTTCATTCCAACCCGATGCTGTTGTTTTTTGTTGTTTACGATCAATACACTGCTGTTGAGGTTTAAATGGACTATTCCCGCGTTCAAGCAAAGTATAGATCTCTTCAACATTGTGATATTCGGCTAATTCACCATCGTTAATCAGCCAAAAACGATTACAGCTTTGTTCGATAAGACTTCTGTCATGACTGACAATCAAGGCCCCACCTTTGTACTCTTTCAGAGTGTCAAAGAGTTCTTCTTTGCCTTCCAAATCAAGATGGTTAGTCGGTTCATCAAGCAGCAACAGGTGATAACGTGCCAGTGTCAACCCCACGAATAATAAGCGGGCTCGTTCACCACCACTCAGTGATGCGACCTTCTGTTGATGTCGTTTATATTCAAAACCTGCACTGATAAGTGCCCGTTTACGCTGATCATCAATGGTTGGTGCAAAACGAAGTAGCGCATCGCTCAGTGTGTCATCATCCTGAATCTGCTCCAGCGATTGATCGTAGTAACCAAGCCGACATTGTGGATGGTAATCCACATTCTGCAATGTTTTTTCCAGATACTCCTGATGCAAGGTTTTTAATAAAGTAGATTTTCCACTTCCGTTATTACCCAGAATAGCTACTCTGTCGCCACTTTTAATCTGCTTTGACAACACATTAAACAGAACAACATCAGTTCCTAAAGGCATGACAGCCATTTGTTCGATATTCAGTAACCGGTTAGCCGGTAATGAATCTCCCTGTAGAGTCAGCCTCCATGGTGTACCCTGTGTCAGTTTGGTTTGCTGCTCAGCAAGGCGCTGCTTACGTGCTTGCATTGTCTTCGCTTTACGGGAAAGATCAGGGTTGTCATAAACTTTTCCCCATACCGCCAGCCGTTCAGCACTTTGTTCCAGCCTATCTATCTCTTTTTGCTCGCTGGCATGACGTTGTAGATCAGCCTGATCACGCTCTAGCAGAGCCTGCCTTGCCTGCGAACAAGCCATCCCAAAATGATGCAGGGTTTTATCCCGCATTATCCAAGTCGTATTCGTCACCTTATCCAACAACGTTTGGTCATGTGACACCACAACAAACGATCCTTTCCACTGAATCAGAAAAGATTCCAGCCATAAAAGGGAGGTTAAATCCAGATGGTTACTCGGCTCATCCAGTAACAGTAAATCAGGTTGTTGGATCACCGCACGCCCAAGCAACAAACGCATATGCTGGCCGCCACTGAGATTCCCGATAGGTGTCTGCCAATCCTGTTGGGAAAAACCCAGTTCAGATAACAGAAGTTCAGCCCGCCAAATTTCATCAACCTTAATTTTTTCGGCAATGGCTTCGATCAACGTCGCATCATGCAGAGATAAAGGGAGATGCTGTTCGACATAGGCCAGTACACACTGATTCGCAACCGTCATCTGACCGCCGTAATCTTCCAGATTACCGCTAAGTAATTTCATCAGGGTGCTTTTACCACAGCCGTTATGGCCAATAAGCCCTATCTTGTCACCTTTATTCAGTGTAAATGTCACGTCCTCAAATAAAGAAGACGAAGAAAAAGCAATAGAAAGTGATTGTGCAAATAAATAAGTACTCATAGATAAACTCAAGAATTTTGGGTGTAAAACACCGTTGTCAGGTGCTGACAATAATTCTTCGAGCTTGAGTGAAGATAATCTGAACTATCAATTTACTGCTTTAGAGCAGTAATCAAAATTTTTCGCTCAAACTGAGATTATCGCAGCGTATGCCACAAACTCTTGAGCAAGCTTCTGTCGCCAAATAAGCGAGCGTTAAAGAAACGCTGCACAAACATCAGAAACCTCCTTTTCTTATCAGGGAAAGTAATGATACCTTCTGGTTATTCGGTGAACAAAGAATATAAAGACTCTTCCAGTAAAAGCAAATAAATCAGACGTAAAGTATAAAAAATGCGTTCTGGTTCGCATATGTTCAGCAAAATTAACTCATCAGCTTAATATAAATGTGAGAAAACGATGTCCGCATAAAAAATCAAACAGATTTATCAACGATATTCGGCATCAAATATGCATGAATAAAAAGTAATGCTATAGTCAGCAGTGTCATTATTGCCACAACAAAAATCAGCCCCACCCAACCAAGTAACTCGTAGATCCCTCCAGATGCAAGCGCAAATACCATTGATACTAAGGCCAATAAAGTTTCACTTGCCCCTTGAACACGCACTTTATCCATACCATCAGACATTCCGTTGATGATATGTGTTCCCCCAAGAAACATAAAGTTCCACCCTAAACCAGCAAAAATGAGAGGAGCTCCAAGAATTATCATATTTGTTTCACTGATGAGTCCTGTCAGGAACCCAGCCAGATTCAGGATCGCTCCTAACAAAATAATGCGATTTGCTCCCATTTTTGATATCAGCATACCGGTGATCATACCGGGAGCGAACATTGCGACAAGATGAGCACCAATTAACATACCGGTTTCTGAATTTCCCAACCCATAGCCGGCAGAAGCAATTGAGGCAGCTGACATCACTATAATCATAATTGCATGGCCCAGCACCATTGCCACAATTCCAAAAAATAAAGAGGGATTGGAAATAATGAACGCAAATCCTGATGTTTTACTAACATCAGAATCTATTTGATAAATTGAATACCTAAACCCTCCATTAAGTTGGCTAAAAGCCAAAGCGGCACACCCGCCAATAGCAGAGATAATCAAATATATTCCGACAAATGGAAGTTCAAACCTCAGATTATTTCCTTGTCCGTAGAGTTCGCTACCAATAATGACACCAATTATTCCTGAAGCCAGCAATATAGAACTTGCTGTTGCAGCTCGGTTTTTGGGAACACTTTCAGCAGCAGCATACCGCAGGAAATTAACACCAACCATAGAAATACCAATCAAAAAATGCCCTCCGAGCAAAAGAATAAAACTATCTAAATAAATAGCAATCGCTGAAATCAATCCACCCAATATCATTGTGATACCAGACAGAATAAATCCGGCTCTACGGCTGTAGCGCGCCATTAAGTTTGAAAATGGAATGGAACAGACAGTACCAGCAGCCATTTGTACCGCAATCGGCAATGTTGCCAACCAAGAAAGCGGAGCAAGATACAGACCGGCCAGCCCGCCAACGGCAAAAAGTAATGGCATTGAACTTTCTAATGCGATATTCCCCAAAATAATTAAGCTGAAATTACGCATGGATGAGCCTCTATAGGAGATACAAGCAGATATGCCCTTCATCTTTCCGGCTATAGCAGTGCATAACTTAAGATGAAGGACATAAATCGATATTGAATTATTACTCAAATCTTAAAGGTAACAATATTTATATATCAAATAGCAATATCACAATATTACTGTAATTTTACTAAGGCTCTATTCATAGAGTAAGTCTGATATATTCTCTAATATATCAGAATCTATATAAAAATCACTCACACCTTTGCTATTAACAATTCTTACTCGTTTATCATGCTGGTGAATTTCTTGTTCAATTTTCATTCTGAAAATATTATTTCTGTTTTCAATAACTGCAATACCATGATAAGGAAGATAAGGTGAGTAACTCTTATAACCGGGATATATCCTTACCCCGATTACAGGTATTGTTTTATGGTGAATAGTAGCTCGTATGGCATTAGGAAATAATATTTTTTCCCATTGAATACTCGCCATTGATTCTTTCATAGCTCTGTAATGAATAAAAGCTGAGTGAACTCTATTCATGATCTCACGCTTTATAGCCTGATCAGGAAAAATGGAATCACAAAATATCGATTTTTTTTGATTATATGTTAAAGAGAGATCTGAAATATTCACAGTACTTCCAACACTCGCATTAAAACGAATGGCTTCTTCATGGCTAATTCCTAGAGACGGATTCAATGTGAAAATTTTTATTTGTTCAGATAAAGCCCGATCATAATCATCCTGAAGTAACCCAACGATATCGGATATATCAATAACATTGACTATTTCGTCAATTTTTCTTACTCGGGTAAACTCCTTCAGATCCTGAATATATTTTTCCGCCGCATCCATAGGATCACCAAAAATCCCGGCATAAAATGTAGCATCTGAAAGAATGTTGAAACGTATGCTGACTCCAGTATTTTCTTCAAGATATGAGGAAATCTTCGCCAGATGTAGTAAAGAGACCTCTTCCGCCATCGTCATGGACGTTATATCATGTCTTTTTTGCCAGTTACTTATAACGCAGAAAACAGGAAGAAGAATATCAACTTTTCCATTTTCATTAATACTGATTTTAATCTTTTCCAACGTTTCAGTACTGGATGAAAAAATAGTTTTTGAATTAAACTGAATAGAAGGATGATTGAGATAATCTCTGACTAATATATGTAAAGGTAAATCTTTTTTTCGTTTCTCTTTCCACCATTGTTCAGTCGGTAATGATTTTGAAACGGAACACTTATTAAGTA
Organism: Xenorhabdus stockiae; assembly: GCF_002632825.1. Classification (GTDB taxonomy): domain Bacteria; phylum Pseudomonadota; class Gammaproteobacteria; order Enterobacterales; family Enterobacteriaceae; genus Xenorhabdus; species Xenorhabdus stockiae. The sequence goes on along the minus strand of NZ_NJAJ01000045.1, from coordinate 15,743 downwards.
ATAACTCTCGTAATTCTGGCGAAATGAAATTACCATTAAGTGTCATATCAGGCTCATATTCAGGCCAGCCAAATTGACCAAACATAATTGAATTTTCGATGATTGAACCGTTTGTACTAACAGATATACTTTCCAAACTTGCCTCCTAAATAACATAGGAACATCCCGTAAAATGTATAGACTCTGAATGGTTCAGTATTTAATATATCTAGAAATACTTATGAAATATTTTATTTAGTTTTTTCTTTTCTTAAAATCATCACTGACATTGAAGTCACATACTGACATAAAAGAGAATAACGAGTAATAACCAGAATAGTCGATATCATTATCTGATAGTTTGTGAATATAATTTGTGCAAGATTTTATTTCTTATAATATTATAAAAATATGTTCTACCTGATTAGTTGAAAATTATAAAAGGGGATATGCTATGTCAAATCCAACTTGGTTAAGTAAACTTGAAACTCCTTTCCTTTTAATTGATGAATCACGTTTTATCCGCAATATTGACCGGCTCTATAACCGTATTGGGCTTCTTGGCAGTCAAATACGCCCACACCTGAAAACCCTACGCTCTCCCGAAGCCGCACAATATCTACTGAAAGACTCTTCATCTCCTGCTACTGTTTCCACGCTGGCAGAAGCTGAAGGTTTTGTTAAAGCTGGTTACACCAATATTTTGTACGCTGTAGGTATTGCACCCCATAAGCTGGATCGTGTGGCAAATCTTCTTAATAAAGGGATCAATATTCACATCCTGCTTGATACGCCAGAACAAGCCTTAGCGGTAGCGGAATATGCAAAAGCCCATAATGTGATCTTTTCCGTATTTATTGAAATTGACTGTGACGACCATCGGGGCGGGCTCCAGCCGGATAGTGATGAACTCATTAAACTGGCAAAGATGGTTGACGGCAATGGTGCCACTCTGACAGGCCTGCTGACTCATGCAGGAGGGTCTTACTCATGCCGGACGGGGGAGCAACTCAAGGCTGCAGCTAAGACAGAATGCGATGCCGTTAGGCAAGCCGCCAGACGCATCAGAGAAGCGGGTATTGCCTGTCCGATTTTGAGTGTAGGTTCTACACCAACTGCACACTATGTCGAAGATTTGACTGGTATTACTGAAGTAAGGGCTGGCGTTTTTTCTACTTTTGATTTGGTCATGAAAAACGTGGGAGTCTGTACGTTAGATGATATTGCTATGTCTGTTGTGACAACCATTATCGGTCGCAATAAAGAAAAAGGCTGGATTCTGATTGATGCCGGCTGGATGGCAATGTCCAGAGATCGCGGTACTGCTGAAGGCCCGATAGATTATGGTTATGGGCAGGTTTGCAATCTGGATGGACACCCTTACCCTGATTTATGTGTCTCGATGACGAATCAGGAACATGGCATCATTGTATTACCTTCCGAATCAAGCATGAAAACAGAAGATTTCCCTGTAGGTATGAGGTTACGTATCCTGCCTAACCATGCCTGTGCAACCGCCTCCATGCACTTACAATATCAGGTTCTGAAGCAAGGTTCGTCGGAACAGGAAACATGGCATCGTATTACTGGATGGTGATATTAATACAAACTGAACTTGAAAAAAGCTAACCCTAGTCAATCCAAAAAATAAATATATTTTCTAAATTACGATAAAAAACCCCGTAAAAACGGGGTGTTAAATACTCTTCTTTATAGAAGTGTTCTATGGTATCCCTTAGAACGGGATATCATCATCAAAATCCATTGGTGGCTCATTGCTCTGCGGAGCCGGAGACTGTGCCGGACGAGATGATTGCGCACTACCACTGAACTGCTGAGATGCCTGTGGCTGTTGTGGTTGACCCCAGCCGCCTTGTGCCGGAGCATCCTGTGATGCGCCACCACGGCCACCTAACATCTGCATTGTGCCGCCGATTGGGTTAACCACGACTTCAGTGGTGTAACGATCCTGACCACTTTGATCCTGCCATTTGCGGGTCTGCAACGCACCTTCGATGTAAACCTGAGAACCTTTACGCAGATATTCACCGGCTACTTCTGCCAGTTTGCCGAACATGACCACACGGTGCCATTCGGTCTTCTCTCTCATCTCACCGGTTTGCTTATCACGCCAGCTCTCGGACGTGGCCAGAGTAATGTTGGCAACCGCACCGCCGTTCGGCATATAGCGAACTTCCGGATCCTGCCCCAAATTACCCACTAAAATAACTTTGTTTACGCCTCTGCTGGCCATTGGGAATACTCCTGATGAAATGATTTTTTGCTAAAAACGGACTTCTGTAATTATAAGCAACGTAGTTTATCATGCGAGGCTTAACTTTAAATAAAAACCCGTTATCTTAATTCTTTGCGAAGCGCATCGTACTTTATTCCACTTATCTTTCAAGCAACTTCTTGAATTAGATTGGTTGCGCTCACTTCCCTCAGTCACATTCGATGCCTTTGTTCATCCCTTTGCTATCTCTTATCTGACTGAAATTAAAAGGGTATATACCATTGAGAATTTTTTTGACCATTACTTGTCCCCTCAAAACGGCCTATATAGCAATCGAAATTGCTTGATATACACTGTAATAGTTACGCATAAATCCTGTTAAATACTGTATATCCATTCAGCAGGGTTTGTGCAATAATACCGCGTTTATTTGTTGAGCACGATCAATATAATCTGGGTAATGGTAAATGGATAACATCGAAGTTCGGGGCGCCCGCACCCATAATCTCAAGAATATCAATCTGGTAATCCCCCGTGACAAGCTGATAGTCATCACAGGGTTGTCTGGCTCCGGTAAGTCTTCTCTGGCTTTCGATACACTGTATGCGGAAGGTCAGCGTCGCTATGTAGAGTCTCTCTCTGCATATGCCCGCCAGTTTTTATCACTGATGGAAAAACCGGATGTCGACCACATTGAAGGCCTGTCTCCTGCCATTTCCATTGAACAGAAATCAACTTCCCATAACCCGCGTTCAACTGTCGGCACAATTACCGAAATTCACGATTATCTTCGCCTGCTGTTTGCTCGTGTCGGTGAGCCTCGCTGTCCTGAACATGATATTCCGCTGGCTGCACAAACAATCAGTCAGATGGTAGATAATGTGCTGATGCTGCCGGAAGGGCAACGCCTGATGTTACTTGCCCCTGTGGTTAAAGAGCGTAAAGGGGAACATTCTAAGCTGTTGGATAATCTTGCAGCACAAGGTTATATCCGTGCCCGTATTGATGGTGAAGTGTGTGACCTTTCCGATCCTCCCAAACTGGAATTACAGAAAAAACACACGATTGAAGTCGTCATCGACCGTTTTAAAGTACGCCCTGATTTAGTTCAGCGTCTGGCTGAATCGTTCGAGACAGCATTAGAGCTTTCCGGCGGTACAGCGGCTGTTGCCAATATGGATGATGAGAAGGCCGAAGAGCTTATTTTCTCCGCCAATTTCGCCTGCCCAATGTGTGGCTACAGCATGAGCGAACTGGAACCACGCCTGTTTTCTTTCAACAACCCTGCCGGAGCCTGTTCGACTTGTGATGGTTTAGGTGTCCAGCAATTCTTCGATCCTGATCGTGTTGTACAAAATGGCGGTATTTCCCTCGCCGGTGGAGCAATCCGTGGATGGGATCGTCGTAATTTTTATTACTTTCAGATGCTGAAATCTCTGGCAGACCATTACAAATTTGATATAGAAACGCCGTTTGATGAATTAAGTGCTTCCATTAAAAAGGCCGTTTTATATGGCTCAGGCAAAGAAACCATCGAGTTCAGATATACCAATGATCGTGGTGATATCACTGTCCGCAAGCACCCGTTTGAAGGTGTTCTGCACAATATGGAGCGCCGCTATAAAGAAACCGAATCTTCTGCTGTACGAGAAGAGTTAGCCAAATATATCAGCAATCGCTCCTGTATTTCGTGTGAAGGCACCCGGCTACGCAAAGAAGCGCGTTTTGTCTTTATTGAGAATACGACCTTGCCCCAGATCTCTGATTTCAGCATCGGCCATGCGATGGAGTTTTTCCAGAACATCAAATTAAGTGGCCAGCGCGCAAAGATTGCCGAGAAAGTGCTGAAGGAGATCGGTGATCGCCTGAAATTTCTGGTCAATGTTGGCCTGAATTATCTGACTCTTTCCCGCTCAGCTGAAACTCTTTCCGGTGGTGAAGCTCAGCGTATCCGTCTGGCAAGCCAGATTGGTGCCGGTCTGGTTGGTGTGATGTATGTGCTGGATGAACCTTCGATTGGCCTCCACCAGCGTGATAATGAGCGCTTACTGGAGACGTTGCTGCACCTGCGTAATCTGGGTAATACCGTTATTGTCGTTGAGCATGATGAAGATGCCATCCGTGCCGCCGATCATATTATTGATATCGGGCCGGGAGCGGGTGTACATGGCGGTGAGGTTGTTGCTGAAGGCTCTATCTATAACATTATGGCAAGTAAGGAATCTCTCACAGGAAAATTCCTGAGTGGTGAGCGTAAAATTGCCATCCCGGAACAGCGTATCGTTGCTGATCCTGACAAAATGCTGAAATTGATTGGCGCAAAAGGCAATAATCTGAAAAAAGTGACATTAAACTTGCCTGTTGGCTTGTTCACATGTGTTACTGGGGTTTCAGGTTCCGGTAAGTCGACATTGATCAACGATACGTTATTCCCAATTGCGCAACGCCAGTTAAACGGTGCTACCAACATCAATCCAGCGCCTTATGTGGATATTCAGGGTCTGGAACATTTCGACAAAGTCATTGATATTGACCAAAGCCCTATCGGTAGAACACCACGCTCGAACCCGGCCACTTATACCGGGGTATTTACCCCAGTAAGAGAATTGTTTGCCGGTGTGCCCGAATCCCGTACTCGCGGCTATACTCCAGGGCGTTTTAGTTTCAATGTCAAAGGTGGGCGCTGTGAGGCCTGTCAGGGTGACGGGGTCATTAAAGTTGAAATGCATTTCCTGCCTGATATTTATGTTCCCTGTGATCATTGTAAAGGGAAGCGCTATAACCGTGAAACTCTGGAAATTAAATACAAGGGCAAAAATATTAATGAAGTGCTGAATATGACTATCGAAGAAGCACGCGAGTTTTTCGATGCAGTCCCAGCCCTTGCCCGCAAATTACAAACACTGATAGATGTCGGTCTCTCCTATATTCGGCTTGGGCAATCCGCTACTACCCTTTCAGGTGGTGAAGCCCAGCGAGTTAAATTAGCACGCGAACTATCCAAACGGGGCACAGGCCAGACACTCTATATTCTTGATGAACCAACAACCGGGTTACATTTTGCCGATATTCAACAGTTACTGGCTGTCCTGCATCAACTGCGGGATCAGGGAAATACCATTGTTGTTATCGAACATAATCTGGATGTGATTAAAACTTCGGACTGGATTGTCGACCTTGGCCCGGAAGGCGGCAGCGGTGGTGGTGAAATATTAGTAGCAGGAACGCCAGAAGAAGTCGCGAAGTGTAAAAACTCCCATACTGCACGTTTCCTGAAAGGAATACTTAATAATAATTAATGTTACACTCAAGGTGACAATCAATAAAAAACCTCTCTTCTGTGGGAGGTTTTTTTTAAGTTAATATTTTCTAACACCTCATATACCTTCATCTATGTATTTAGAATAAAAATAAACTTAATTATATCAGTGAACTATTCTTACATTGACTTCATCATTGCATTTAACAGATATGAGTAATCATATTAGATGTGCAATTATTCCATAATGATATAACATATTCTATGAACTTATAATGGAGATTAAATATGTATATGTTTTTACCATTTTTGATTGCGCTAGTTATTATTATCACTGTCGTAGCTGGCAAGAAAAAACTCACTTATGCACTTTGGTTTGCCTTATTAATCATCACGGTATTTTGGTTTAAATATCATGCTACTGATGCACTGAATCTTTCTTTTTAACCGGAGGCCGTAATGAGTAATTCTATGTCAGCATCTCGCAACCTAAATCCAGCTATTACCTTGAATATTCTTGGTTTGTTTGGCATCTGTGTCATTTTAATTGTCGCTTTTTATTATCAGCTGGCACGTTTTGAACTTCCTTGCCCATTATGCCTGTTACAACGTGCAGGCATCATTATGATCGGCTTTGGCTTTCTATTTAATATTTATTTCGGTGTCAAAAACGCTCACTACAGCTTCTCTCTAATAGGCTGTATCGTAACTGGCTTTGTTGCCATGCGTCAGGTTTCTTTGCATATCCTGCCGGGAGATACAGGGTATGGTTCCACTTTCCTTGGGTTGCACTTCTATACTTGGGCAGCGGTTATGTCCATTCTTACTATTATCGCTATTGCTGTCATTATGCCTTTGAAAGCAGGTAATCATGATCCGGTAAAATCTTCACCGCATATACTCGGCAAACTTGCTATGGGATTATTCGCTATTTTAATCGCCGCGAATCTGGTTTCTACCATTCTGGAATGCGGTAGCGGGCAATGTGATGATAACCCAACATTTTATCAGTTATTACAGAAATAACTGTTTTTCATTGTTATCGTTATAGAAAAAAGAAGGCTGATACACTTAGCCTTCTCCTATTCTACCAAAGGGAACTCAGCAACAACTTATCCCGATATTGATAATCCATTGATAAAATAACAAACTTCATGTGCTTCTTCAGGAGTAGGCACTTCCAGCTTGGAAAGCATTCTGTCCATCACTTTATCCGGTACGACATATTGGCGATGGTTATTTTGCTGCCGCCACTGTTTATTCCCCTGTTCGATATAAACAATCTTAACTCTCGCGTTGTAACTGACAAATAACTTGATGAGCTGCTGACGTATTTGCACTGTTAGATTAGTCGCATTCCAGATAAAGTCCTGCTGGTTACGCAATTTTTCTCTGGCCTGTTTTTTCGCCTGTTGCACAACCCAACCAGTAGCATTTTTATCTTCTGGACTTATTTGGTGCTGACGGCGAATTGCATCCAGACTAATGACAGCTCTGTCTGGATAATATTGTCTGATAAAATGATCCTTTCCCATGCCCGGCAATCCACATAATAGAATGACCTGACTACCATAATTATCGTAAGGCTGGTAATCCGGCTGTTCACTTTCTGTAGAAAAATAATGAAAACGGGCTTCTGACGAAGGAAATTGCCGTGCATTACGCCAACAATTCTGCTCACGACAATAAAGTTCAAATAGTTCTATACGCTCCAGCAGCTCCTGCACATCATGGCATTCTCGGCCTAAAACATCCGCTTTTGCCAACAAAGCTAATAGGTAAGTATCAACACGAAGTGACGCTGCCAGTAGGGCTTTCTGTGGCTCAGGTTTCTCCATCAGCCATAATGGCAAGCCATGAAAACGAACCAAAGCAGCAACTTGTTCACGTATCGCAAATGGTGTCGCTACTTGCTGGAACAAAATCTGCCTGACAGTTAATTCACCTTTACGGGCATGGCCGGGGGAAATAATTCGCCCATCTAAATCTATCCGCATAGTACTTCGCTTTTCCACATCATGCAATAAAGCCGACGCCCAGAGAATTTCCTGCTCTTCTTTCTCCAGTGCCTGATACTCAGGTAATTGCACCAGCGCAGACAATACCATTTGTGTATGAGTGGCAACATCACCTTCGGCATGGTGAATAGGATCCTGCTGAACGCCACTCATATCTGCGATAAAAGAGAATTTGTCAGATAAATAATGCCATGTTTTATTTTCACTGAATAACCAGTTCATTATCTCTCTCCATTCATATATTCAAAGTAGAGAGGTGCCCGTTGCCAGTGTCGCTTCCAGTGAATATCGGTTTTCACATGATTTTTACGTACATATTTAAAAACATTATGTGAAAAATCAGTAACTGAATATTCACCTGCATTACGGCTGACGATCCCTTCCATTGAGCAAGGCCGTTTTGTTTTTGTATCCCATGAAGAGAAATAACTGTCTTGTTTTGCTGTTTGAATAATATTGTCAATAAATGCAGATTCGTTCCGTGTGTCAGGAATAACAATTTCCGGGATAGTGGGAAAATCAAATAAATCAGCGTAAAACTTTACTTCTTCCCAACTCAGCCACATATCTTTCATACGCACAGCAAAAACAAAGAAATATTCTTCGAGATGCCGATACTCAATAGAATGAATCGCATACAGGTTCTCGCCAAAAATCTCAATATTACCGAGATCGCCCTTCATTAATTGCCAACGCTGACGGATTTGTTGTGTCCATGCCGATTGCGTTGGAGCAGCATGAGAACGAGCAAAGACACCGTGCTGATTCAAACAGTTATTTTCACCATCTAACTTTTCGGTGTGAATAAGATGAGTAATATTGTGTATATCCTGCCACCAGTCATGATTAATACGATCATCGCTGGTTGTACCCGGAGAAAACGGATAATGAAATGTTCTACCGTACTTTCTTGATTGCATATCCATAATGCTTTAGTTCTTTTAAATTATCCCAATAAAAGCGAATTACGCTTTTACAGATTAATATTTATCTCAATCTTTACTGAAAGAGTTCAAGAGTTAGCATTACATTTTCTTTATTCCCGGCAGATGAATATTTTAAATTAAAAGACCAGATATAATATTCAAATATATTAAATAGGAGTGAGTGAAAAATATCACAATGCCGCTACTATATAGAAAGTGATTATAAATTAACACAATAATTAATTTATAATCATAAAATAACAGATAAAAATCTATTATTATCATTTTAATTAGTGATATCTATCACATCAGGAAAAGTCCCTTATTCAATACCAGAACAAGGGACTATACATATCGTATTTAAAGTTGCCTCTCTAATTAGCTACAGTGCAACTCGATACCTATTAGATATAGCTTAACGACTCACCGCCACAAATGCTTCAACAACACGTTGTACATTATGATGATTCACACCCGCCATACAAACCCGGCCGGATTCAATCAGATAAACAGCAAATTCTTCACGCAGACGAACAACCTGTTCAGTGCTAAATCCGGTATAACTGAACATCCCACGCTGTTTAAGCAAGTGATCAAAATTTTTCTCCGGTAATGCTTCTTTCAATGCAGATACCAGCACAGTGCGCATTTCCCGAATACGCAAACGCATCTGTTCAACTTCTCTCAGCCACTGTTCCCTCAGTAATGGATCAGCTAATACTCTCGCCACAACCTGACCGCCAAAATTAGGCGGACTGGAATAGATACGACGTACGCAGGCTTTTAGCTGCCCCAAGACACATTCTTTCGTTTCTTCATCGTCGCAAATAACCGATAAGCCGCCAACGCGCTCGCCATATAAGGAAAATATTTTTGAGAATGAATTGCTGACAAAGCAAGGTAGTTCAGCACTCGCCATCCCCCTAATTGCATAAACATCTTCTTCAATGCCTTCAGCAAACCCCTGATAAGCAATATCAAGAAATGGGATTAACTTTTGCTCTTTAACTACCTGAATGACCTGATCCCACTGGTCATTAGTCAGATCAGAACCCGTTGGGTTATGACAACAAGGGTGCATCAGGATAATACTTTTTGCTGGTAATTGCCGGAACGTTGCCAGCATTTCATCAAATTTTACCCCTTTGGTTTTATCATCAAAGTAAGGGTAATAATTTACTTTTATCCCTGCCCCAGAGAATATTGAAGCATGGTTTTCCCATGTAGGGTCACTGCACCACACTTCAGAATCAGGGAAATAACGATGTAAAAAGTCAGCACCGACTTTCAGTGCCCCTGACCCGCCGACTGTCTGGATCGTTGCAATACGATTTTGCTGCAACATTAAATGATCTTTACCGAATAATAATTCCTGAACTGCCAGCCGGTAAGCCATTAAACCTTCCATTGGAAGATAAAGAGAAGCAGACTGTGGCAGAGCACTTATTTGTTCTTCTGCGGTTGCAACAGCCTGCAATTGGGGAGTTATACCCTGCTCATCGTAATAAAGCCCAATGCTCAAGTTAACCTTTTCTGGACGGGGATCTTTTTTAAACGCTTCCGATAACGAAAGAATAGGATCACCTGCGTAAGCATCAACATTCTGGAACACTATGTTATACCTCTATTACCTAAATGATATTAAAGACACGGTAACAGACAATATAACTGAACCCGACTATTCGTCCAGATATTCCATCGCAACGCGTGAAGTTAATTTTGTGATGAGTTCATAGGCACTAATCCCTGTATATTCAGCGACTTTTTCCACTGGCAGGACTTTCCCCCAGAGAATAACATCATCACCTACTTTATCCTGACAGTCCGGTCCTAAATCTACCGTGATCATATCCATGGATACCCGTCCCACAAGGGAGACTTTACGTCCATTAATAAATACCGGTGTGCCCGATAATGCACTACGGGGATAACCATCACCATATCCGATAGCTACAACGCCTAAATAGGTATCACGTTCACTGACCCAAGTGCCGCCGTAACCTACCGCTTCACCTGCTTTGTGTTTACGTACAGCGATTAAACTGGATTTCAATGTCATTGCAGGCATTAAGCTGAAATCATCCGCGGTCTTATCCGCCATCGGTGATGCGCCATACATCATAATGCCGGGGCGAACCCAGTCCAGATGAGCCTGTGGCCACAACAGAATTCCGCCGGATGCTGAAATGGATTTTTCACCCGCTTTATCTGCAACAAATAACTTAAATTGCTCAATTTGCTGATAAGTGGTATCCACCAGAGGTTCATCTGCCTGACTAAAATGGCTAATAATATTCACAGGCTGTTCAATATTACGGCAACAGCTCAAACGTTGGTAAAAATCTTCTGCTTCATCAATACGAACGCCAAGACGGTGCATACCCGTATCCAATTTCATCCATACTTTAATTGGGTGAGGTAAATCGGCTTGTTCCAGAGCTTCCAGCTGTTCGATACTGTGCACGACGGTTTCAATATGATTGACAACCAAAATAGGTAAGTCAGATGCTCCCAAAAAACCTTCCAGTAGCAGAATGGGTTTGATAACCCCACCACTACGCAAAGCCAGAGCTTCCCCTATTCGTGCAACACCAAAACAATCTGCGCTTTCCATCGTATACGCAGTTTCCAATAAACCATGTCCATAGGCGTTTGCTTTCACAACTGCAATGATTTTACTGCCCGGAGCTTTCACCCGAACCTGTTGCAGATTGTGTCGCAGAGCGCGGCGGTCGATAACAGCAGTTGCCGCTTTCATTTTTTCCCCTTTTTTATACTTTCTTCCAATCAATTAGTTTGAATAAATAGGCTTATTTTTAAACTGGGTTATTCATCGCTATAGCTTGGCCCAGCATAGTTATCAAATCGCGACCATTGACCGTTGAATGTCAGCCTTACCGTACCGATTGGGCCGTTACGCTGCTTACCAAGGATAATTTCCGCTACACCTTTCAGTTCGCTGTTATCGTGATACACCTCGTCACGATAGATAAACATGATTAAGTCAGCATCCTGCTCGATAGAGCCTGATTCACGCAGGTCAGAGTTGACCGGACGCTTATCAGCGCGCTGCTCCAGACTACGGTTAAGCTGAGAAAGGGCTACAACCGGCACCTGTAATTCTTTCGCCAATGCTTTGAGGGAGCGGGATATTTCTGCAATTTCCAGTGTTCGGTTATCGGAGAGGGACGGCACTCGCATTAATTGCAGGTAGTCAATCATAATCATGCTAAGCCCGCCATGTTCACGGAAAACTCTTCTTGCTCGGGAGCGTACTTCAGTAGGAGTCAGGCCGGATGAATCATCAATATACATATTGCGTTTTTCCAGCAAAATACCCATAGTGCTGGAAATTCGGGCCCAGTCCTCATCATCAAGCTGACCCGTTCGAATACGCGTCTGATCTACACGGGAAAGCGACGCTAGCATACGCATCATGATCTGATTACCGGGCATCTCCAGACTAAAAATCAAAACCGGTTTATCCTGCATCATCGCTGCGTTTTCACACAAGTTCATCGCAAAGGTTGTTTTACCCATCGAAGGACGTGCAGCAACGATGATCAGGTCTGATTTTTGCAGACCCGCCGTTTTCTTATCCAGATCCTGATAGCCCGTGGAAACTCCCGTTACGCCATCATGTGGGCGCTGATAAAGCTGCTCAATGCGTTCAACGGTTTCTTCAAGGATTTGTTCAATGCCTTTCGGGCCTTCATCTTTACTTGCCCGGGTTTCTGCTATCTGGAATACACGAGATTCAGCCAGATCCAACAATTCTTCACTGGTTCGGCCTTGTGGGTCATATCCTGCATCGGCGATTTCATTAGCAACCGCAATCATATCGCGAACGACAGCACGTTCACGGACAATATCTGCATAAGCATTAATATTTGCGGCACTTGGCGTATTTTTTGACAATTCTGCCAAATAGCCAAAACCACCGACATTATCCAGCTCCCCATTCAACTCCAGAGATTCTGATAATGTAATCAAGTCAATAGGTTTGCCTGTTTCAAGCAAACGCTGCATTTCAGAAAAAATGCGCCGATGTGGGCGGCTGAAAAAATCATTGCTGGTGACACGCTCGGATACGTTATCCCAACGTTCATTATCCAGCATCAAACCGCCCAACACGGATTGCTCTGCTTCCAAAGAGTGTGGTGGAAGTTTCAGCCCTTCCACTTGGCGATCTTTTGGTTCAGCCATACTGTTGTTAGTTGGTTTTCTTCCAGCCATGTAGTACATCAATCCACTAAACAAGAACGAAATAGCGCATCAGTATACGCCATGAAAACAACCTTGAGTAATTATATATAGTCTGCAATGATTTCAGATACATTTACGCTGTTTGCAGCGATTTCTTTGCAAACGTGCGAGGCTGTTCCCAATATTTCCAGAATGATAAGAGAGCAACCATGGCAAAACACATCATATTTTCCGCCACCGGCGGCCCAGAAGTACTCAAATATAGTGAATTTTCCCCTGTTGACCCTGCGCCTGATGAAGTCCAAGTCGAAAATAAAGCCATCGGAATTAATTATATCGATACTTATGTTCGCAGTGGGCTTTACCCAACAGCAAACCTTCCCAGTGGGTTAGGTACTGAAGCTGCCGGAATTGTCACAAAAGTTGGCTCGAAGGTGTCATACATCAAAATCGGGGATCGTGTAGCTTATGCTCAATCTGGTCTGGGTGCATATAGTGAAGTACACAATGTACCTACCAGCAAGTTAACTATCCTTCCTGATACTATTTCATTTGAACAGGCTGCCGCTTCCCTTTTGAAAGGGTTGACCGTTTATTACCTTTTCTATCAGACATATAAGATTCTTGAAGGTGAAACTTTTCTGTTCCATGCTGCAGCCGGTGGGGTTGGGTTGATTGCCTGCCAGTGGGCAAAAGCATTAGGTGCAAAATTGATTGGCACCGTTGGTTCAGATGAAAAAGCTCGCCTTGCTCAAAACGCAGGCGCGTGGCAGACCATCAATTATAATCGTGAAAATATTGTGGAACGTGTTTTGGAACTTACCAACGGACAAAAAGTTGATGTCGTTTATGATTCCGTCGGTCAGGCTACATGGCTGGATTCACTTGATTCGCTGGCACCAAGGGGGTTGATGGTCAGTTTCGGAAACGCTTCGGGGGCAGTAACGGGTGTAAATGTCGGGCTTCTCAACCAGAAAGGTTCGCTATTCCTTACCCGCCCTTCTATTAACGGCTATATAACTACACGGGAAGAGTTAGCAGAAGCGAGCAAAACATTATTTGACTTCATTGCCAATGGAAAAATCAAAGTCGATGTGCCAGAAAACCAAAAATTTCCACTGATCGAGGCAGTCAGGGCACACCAAATACTTGAAAGCCGCGCAACTCACGGTTCCAGCTTATTAATCCCGTAATTTCTAAAACACCTGAGCGGATCACATCCGCTCTGTTACCATTCCCAGTGCTTTTTCAACAACCATAATATCCGAACCAGGTTTATGTGCGTTTTCGCTCAGATGACGACGCCATTGGCGCGCGCCGGGAATACCCTGAAAAATGCCCAGAATATGGCGGGTAATGTGGCCTAAATAAGTACCGTTTGACAATTCCTGCTCTATATAGGGATAAAGAGCTTTAATCACATCTACCGTATTCGTTACCTGAGCGTTTTCGTCAAATAATTCACGATCCACATGCGCCAGAATCGATGGATTCTGATAGGCTTCCCGCCCAACCATCACACCATCAACATATTGCAAATGTTGTTTCGCTTCTTCCAAGGTCTTAATCCCACCATTAATGGAAAGCGTCAGTTGTGGAAAATCCTTTTTCAGTTGATAGACTCGAGGATAATCCAGCGGTGGAATTTCGCGGTTTTCTTTAGGACTCAAACCAGATAACCACGCCTTGCGCGCATGGATGACAAAATTATCACAGGCACTGTTTTGCACAACAATATCAATAAAATCGCACAGAAACGCGTAACTATCCTGTTCATCAATACCGATACGAGTTTTTACTGTTACTGGGATATCCACCACATCCTGCATTGCTTTGACGCAATCCGCAACCAATGTAGCGTCCCCCATCAGACAGGCACCAAAACGACCATTTTGTACACGATCAGACGGACAACCAACATTCAAATTGATTTCATCATAACCACGCTCCTGTGCGATCTTGGCACACTGCGCCAATGCCTGAGGCTCACTACCGCCCAATTGCAATGCCAATGGGTGCTCCTGTTCGTTATAAGCCAGATAATTTCCTTTACCGTGAATAATCGCACCTGTAGTGACCATTTCAGTGTAAAGCAAAGCTTCTTTACTTAGCAGGCGATGGAAGTATCGACAATGACGATCTGTCCAATCCAGCATCGGCGCAACGGAGAAGCGGGAAGGTTTGAATTTTCCGCTTTCACTTGGTATTTCAGTGAATTCACAGGTATTTTTAGTTTGTTTATTTTCGTGCATTTCAGGTTGTTTTGGGCTATTTGAGAATGAATCATACAGCACCCCACTACGAATATTGGGGTCCGGATAGAAGAGTATCAAGGATGACCTACTATAGCATATAGGTTTTTACCTATCCATTTTAGGTTGGCTTCATTTCATAATTAATCATGCCTAACAGTAATCAAGCTCTCTGGCATTTAATGTTTATCTTAATGAATCATTAATCATTTAAATATGTATTCAAATTACTACCAATACTTACATTAATATAACAACATAGGTAAAGCTAAATTACTTCTATTTTCTATCAATTCAATATATTCCTCAGGAATTTCCTCTGTAGCATAAGTAACTCTGCGAGTGACTTCAAAATAATTACTTCATATTTGGATTATTGCAAACTGGCTATATGATGTACCTGATGATGTATATTTAGTAACGCCGATATTTCTGCTAGGGATGATTACTGGTGCTGTGATCTTGGTTACCAAAAAAACTCCTCTATTTGAAGCAGTCCAACTAGTATTTAGGATAACAGAATAATCATCGAAGAAATTGATTTACACTCAATTTCCCCATGCACTTTATAAGCTATCCAATTAACCACATATAGATAATTTATTTATTTATTAATCAGGAAATTATGAAAATCAGCGCAAATAACTTTCAGTGCATCTAGTGAATCTAGTGAATCTAGTGAATCTAGTGAATCTAGTGAATCTAGTGAATCTGTATTGTATGTACGCACTAATTTTTTTACGAAAAGGAGAAAAAATCAGTACCAATCTAAATAGCTTTTCAAAATGATAGGCGAATCAAAGAAACTCAGTCCTATTTTTGCGAACTTTTTAATCGCAAAACCAAAAAAACACAAAAAGGAAGGAC
>NZ_NJAJ01000044.1 GCF_002632825.1 Xenorhabdus stockiae | reverse complement strand
ACTCTTCAATTAAAAGTGTTTGATGCTCAAAGAATCGTTACTGTTAGTTCGTAATGAATTAACTGTTTCAGTCACTCTTCAAGACTTTAATCTTTTTTTTTGCCTTTCGGCTGTCGATAGTGTCTTGCGAGTGCCCACACAGATTGTCTGATTAATTTGTTAAAGAGCGGTAGCAACCGGAAGTGTCTTCCGTGTTGCGAGGCTGCGTATCTTACGCTTTTTGCCTCCGGAGTCAAGCGTTTATTTTCGCTTTCTTTCCGCTGGCCTGCGCGGCGTGTTGCAGCTCAGCGTCGGTCAGTGGTGGCGCATTATAGGGAGTTTTTCGGCCCTGACAACTCTTTTTTGCAATTTTATTTTCAATCGGACGCTTTTTGCGCTTTTCAATATAAAAACCACTCAATCAGGATGAAATTAATGCAAATTTACCATTGCGTGGTGATCTTTTCCTCAATAACATTTCACGCAATATTATCCTCTCTTACTGTTATTGAGGTTTTTATGTCTACCGTTTTACGTAAATATTTAAACTTGCGGCCTCAAATTGGTCAACGAGTCATGCTAGACCCTACTTCTATTGTGATTGGAGATGTCAGATTGGCAGATAATGTAAGTATCTGGCCGTTAGTCGTCATCCGTGGTGACGTCAATTATGTTTCTATTGGAACTCGTACCAATATACAGGACGGTTCTATTCTACATGTAACTCATAAATCATCTGATAATCCTGATGGCTTCCCGCTAATCATAGGTGAGGAAGTCACTGTCGGTCACAAAACAATGTTACATGGTTGTACGATAGGAAACCGAGTACTTGTTGGGATGGGTTCAATTCTGCTTGATGGCTCTATCATTGAAGACAATGTCATTATTGGGGCCGGTAGTCTTGTCCCACCAAAAAAAATATTAAAAAGTGGATATCTGTATATAGGCAGCCCAGTCAAACAAGTGCGAAAACTCAAACATGAAGAATTAGAAGGGCTGCTTTATTCTGCTAATAACTACGCTCGCTGGAAAGATGATTACTTAGCAGATATATCAGACAATATAGAATAACATCCAAATTGATCATCCTGCCCACGTAGGATGATTTCTTCAAACTCTTCTTCTAAATCCCAACGATACTGGTGAAATAGTTCAATTGGATGAAAATCATTACCATAACGTCGAATTAATTCATCAGCACTGATCAGACATTGCACCAGTAGGCCATTGACCATAGCAGGAAATATAACTTTGTTTTCCTTCTCATTCCATTCTTCACGGTCAGGAAATTGAATTGCTTGATTCATAGGTGTAATTCTTCTCTTAAAGCAGCCAAAACAGGTTCCACTTTTGGTAAGACACCATGCCAAAGTTCAAAGGAATGCGCTGCTTGTCCCACTAGCATCCCTAATCCATCAGCCAAAAATGAGGCTCCACTTTGCTGGGCAAAATTAAGGAAAGGCGTTAATCCTTTTTGATAGAACATATCATAACAAGCACCACTATTACGGAAAACTGACGGATATATTTCAGGTACACTTCCATCAAGACCAGAAGCGGTTGCATTAATAATAAGATCAAAATCTGGATTCAGAAGAGATTTCATTTCAACTGCCTGAATATGACCAAATGTGGAAAACATATTCGCTATCCCTTGCGCACGTGCAAAAGTACGGTTAGTAATAGTCACCGAACATCCAAAGTCTAATAAAGGAGATATAACTCCTTTTGCTGCTCCACCAGCCCCAATAATCAGGATATGCTGCCCTTTGCTAATGAAGTTAAGCCGCTGCAAATCTGCTAATAACCCAATCCCATCAGTGTTATCACCCAGAAGCTTGTTATTTTCAATTAGCTTGAATGTGTTGATTGCACCACAGTGTTTAGCTCGCTCACTCAACTGATGTGCACACTCATAAGCTCGTTCCTTAAAGGGAACGGTAATATTCGCACCTAAACCACCTTGTTCAAAAAATTGCTCCAATGTTTGTTCAAAATGTTCTAACGGAGCAAGTATTCTCCCATATTGGTGTTCAATACCCGTTTGTTTGGCAAATAATTGATGAATATAAGGAGATTTACTATGTGCAATCGGATTACCAAAAACCGCGAATTTATCCATTATTCCTTACCCTTGCCGATATAGTTTACCTGTCAAAGCATCCCTGATTTCTGATGGATTCTTACGTCCACCCACTTCCCCCTCCAGCACAGGAAAATCGTTGCCAAATTGTCGACGAACTTCTTCTGAACTCCTACATGGTTCCAGCCCACTTAAATTTGCACTGGTTGATACGAGAGGTTTTCCATAAAGGGCACATAATTCTCTGACCAAAGGATGATCAGTAACTCGGACTGCCAGTGTTGAGAATTTTCCCGTCAACCACTTTGGTGTCACAGATTTGGCTGGGATAACCCATGTCACCGGTCCCGGCCAACAAGAGAAAATTGTCTTTTTCTGCTCATTATCCAACTGATTGTCATCAATATAGGGACATAACCTCTCATAACTATCAGCAATAAGGATTAACCCTTTTTCCTTGGGTCTATTTTTCAGCAATAATAATTTATTAACCGCTTTTTCACTGTCAGGGTCACAACCCAATCCAAAAACAGCTTCCGTAGGATAAGCAATGACTTTTTCTTCTTTTAAGGCCTTAATAATTAAATCAAATGCAGGAGATGCTTCATTACTCATTTTATTTCTCAGTTTCAATGGATTGTTGCTTATTACACAATTTACTAGCACAAAATAGTTTAATGCCCTGTGTGGTTTTCTTTTCAACCAACAAGGGATAATGACAAAGCTCACATTCCCGTTGTACCGGTTTATTATTCAGTGTGAACTGGCATTCTGGATATCGATTACAAGCGTGAAATGTTTTACCAAATCGTGAATTACGTTGAAACAACTTACCTTTCTGACACTGAGGACAATTAACTGAAGAGTCATCAGGTTTATCAATCAACTCAATATGATTACATTCTGGATAATTACTACAGCCAATAAACATACCGTACCGTCCTTGCCGTAAAACCAACGTTGAACCGCACTGAGAACAAATTTGCCCTTCCAGTTCCTTAATAACGTGTCCATCTGATGATATTTTTAACGGCCGAACATAACAGCATGATGGATAATTGGAACAAGCATAAAATGGACCATGGGCCCCGTTGCGGATCACTAGTTCAGCACCACATTCAGCGCAATATTCTGTTTGTTTTACTGCAAAGGGTACTTTTTTAGGCATATCTTACTCACGGAAAACTAATCACAATATTTATTGGAAAACCATAAAGTTCAGGTTAAGAGAAAATTCAATTTTTCAATTCACCCGAACATAACCACCAGCAACAACAGCCACTTTTCCCATTAATTCAAGCTCCAATAATTGAGTCATGACTTCTGTAATAGGAAGAGAAGAGCGCTGAGCAATTATATCAACAGGTGTAACTTCATCACTTACGTTAACCAGCACCTCAGCAAATGGCAACTCTGTTTGCTCAAATTGTTTATCATTGCCCTCTTCCAGATTAATCCATTGAAAATTAGCATTAATATGTTCCATTATATCAATCACATTGGTTGCTAAATAAGCTCCCTGTTTGATCAACCAGTGATTACCATCACTCGAAGGCCTTCCTAGTGGGCCGGGTAATGCAAAAATATCCCGTCCTTGTTCAAGTGCACAGCGTGCTGTAATCAGTGAACCACTATTTTGATGAGCTTCTACAATCAGAATCGCTAAACTTAACCCGCTAATAATCCGGTTTCGTCTTGGAAAATTTTTAGCTTTAGGTGGAGTGTCAGGGAAAAACTCAGAAACCAGAACCCCATTTTCTTTAATGCAACAGGCTAAAGTTCGATGACGATTAGGATAAATATTTTCAAGTCCACTCCCCAATACCGCAACGGTTTGCCCTCCTGCATCAATAGCAGCCTGATGGCAGATACCATCAATCCCAACCGCTAACCCACTGGTTATTACTATCCCATTCTCCGCTAGCCCTCCAGCAAATACTCTCCCCCACTTTTCACCATAAAAACTTGCCGACCGGCTACCCACTATTGCAACTTGTTTCTCAGATAGTGTGCTTACTTTCCCAGAGACAAAAAGTATCAGTGGAGGCGAATAAATTTGTTTCAACAAAGAAGGGTATTCTGGATCAGAAAAGGTTAATAAGTGATTTCCTGATTGCTCTAACCAATTAAGACTGGAAAGCAAAACAGAAGGATTTGCTTTTAAAAACTGCATACACTGTGTAGGTGATAAGCCACAATCTCTCATCACAGCATGAGTAATATTTTTAACCTGCAGTAGGTGCTCGATTATAGACACTGCTTTTGCCACTGAAAGGTGAGATACCATTTTCATTCTCAGCCATATTTCCATCATTTCCATTATTGTCATCCTGACTCAATATGTTGTCATGTTCATATGATTAATTTGTAGGCGATACTGTCAATCTAATCAGGAAATGTCTAGAATAGGCGCTAATTATCACTCACTTTTTGGATGCAGTTCTAAACATATATGTCAGTTTTACAAGTATTACATTATCCAGATGAGCGGCTTCGCACAATTGCCAAGCCAGTAGAAAAAGTCGATGCAGAAATCCAGCGTATCATCGATGATATGTTCGAAACGATGTATGCAGAAGAAGGGATCGGCTTAGCAGCAACTCAGGTTGATATCCATCAACGCATCGTTGTTATTGACGTTTCAGAGAATAGAGACCAGAGACTTGTACTCATTAACCCAGAGCTAGTAACCGAGTCAGGGGAAACAGGTATCGAAGAAGGTTGTTTATCAGTTCCTGAACAACGTGCATTTGTGCCACGATTCGAGCAAGTCAAAATTAAAGCTCTGGATTTTCACGGTCAAACATTTGAGTTGGAAGCCGATGGTCTGTTGGCGATTTGTATTCAACATGAGATGGATCACTTGCTCGGTAAACTATTCGTAGATTACTTGTCTCCGTTAAAACGACAGCGTATTCGCCAAAAAGTCGAAAAAATTGACCGACTAAGAGCCAAGGCTAAGTAAATTTATCATTACGGGAAATAACAGTGTCTGATTCTTTACGTATCATTTTTGCCGGAACCCCTGATTTCGCGGCTCACCATTTGGCGGCTTTATTAAAATCTCAACATAAAATTGTCGGTGTACTCACTCAACCTGATAAACCGGCAGGAAGGGGTAAAAAACTGACACCAAGTCCTGTAAAAGTATTGGCTGAAGAACATCATGTCCCTGTTTTCCAGCCAAAAACATTACGTACAGAAGAAAGTCAGCAATGGGTCATGGAGCAACAAGCCGATATCATGGTTGTCGTTGCATATGGTTTGATCCTTCCCCAAGCGGTATTAGATATGCCCCCGTTGGGGTGCCTCAATGTTCATGGTTCTTTATTACCTCATTGGCGCGGTGCTGCACCAATTCAACGTGCTATCTGGGCTGGAGATAAAGAAACAGGGGTAACAATCATGCAAATGGACGCAGGCCTTGATACAGGCGATATGCTGTTAAAAGCAACCTGCCCAATTACAAACGAAGATACTACTGCGAGCTTGTATGACAAACTTGCCGATATCGGCTCCAATGCATTGCTTAATACATTAAGTCTAATAACATCTGGTAATAGTCAACCGGAAAGTCAGAATAATATTCTTGCTACTTATGCTGAAAAACTCAGCAAAGATGAAGCAAGAATGAATTGGAATTTATCAGCAATTCAGCTCGAACGTTGTGTGCGTGCATTCAACCCTTGGCCAATAAGCTATTTCTTAATTGATGAACAGCCCATTAAAGTATGGGAGGCTCATGCTACTGACGGTAAATCTAACCAAATCCCGGGCACAATTCTCCACGCAGATAAAAAGGGTATTCAGGTCGCTACAACTGATGGGATATTGAATATTACTCAATTGCAGCCCCCGGGCAAAAAAGCAATGTCAGCTGCCGATTTATTAAATTCTAAGCGCGAATGGTTCACTCCAGGTAACAAAATCAACTAACATTCATTGCCTGTATGGTGTCAGCATACAGGCATCTTCTCGCTTTACTACTATTATGCTGATGAAACTCAGCTTTTGACCATGCCATGAAAAATACATATAACCTGCGAAGCATCGCTGCAAAAGCGATTAGCCAAGTGCTGGAGCAAGGACAGTCACTCAGCACTGTTATACCCGAACTCCAACAAAAAGTATCAGATAAAGATAAAGCTCTCCTACAGGAACTCTGCTTTGGTGTAATGAGAGTTTTACCTCAGCTGGAATGGCTTATAGCCCAATTAATGGCAAAACCATTGAAAGGTAAGCAACGCATTTTCCACTATTTGATCATGGTCGGAATGTATCAACTTACTTATACACGAATACCTGCACATGCAGCGATCGCAGAAACAGTTAATGGGACAATCAGTTTAAAACGCCCACAACTGAAAGGACTCATTAATGGCGTTCTTCGACAATTTCAGCGTCAACAAGAAGAGTTAGTAGAAAAATCTAATGATGCCAGTCACCACTTACATCCCAAATGGCTGTTAACTCGTATTCAAAAGGCTTATCCTCACAATTGGCAACATATTGTCAGTGCGAATAATCAAAAACCACCAATGTGGTTACGCGTCAATCAGATACATCATTCTACAAATCAATATCTCTCTTTGCTGCAAAAAGCCAATATAGCCGCAGAATTAGATACAGATCATCCCAACGCAATTCGTCTATTAACCCCTTGTCCTGTCAATATACTGCCAGGGTTTGATAAAGGCTGGGTTACCATTCAGGATCGTTCTGCACAAGGCTGTGCTGAATTATTAATGCCATGTGAGGGAGAAGAAATACTTGATCTTTGTGCTGCACCAGGCGGCAAAACAACACATATACTTGAAATAGCTCCAAGCGCCAAAGTACTTGCCGTTGATATTGATGAACAACGAATTAAGCGAGTGGAAGAAAACTTACAGCGCCTTAATTTAAAAGCTGTCATTAAAACGGGTGATGGGCGTTTCCCACACAAATGGACTAACGGAGAACAATTTGATCGCATTCTTCTTGATGCGCCATGTTCAGCAACAGGTGTGATCCGTCGCCATCCAGATATAAAATGGTTACGAAGAAATGAAGACATCGCTCAGTTAGTGACGCTTCAAGCGGAAATACTTGATGCTATTTGGCCATACTTAAAGAAAAGTGGAACTCTGGTTTATGCCACATGCTCAATTTTACCTGATGAAAATAGCGAGCAAATTAAAGCATTTTTAAAACGCAATCCGGATGCCAAACTCTCTGGAACAGGTACACAAGAGACCCCAGGAATACAAATTACTCCCGAGATAACAGGCGGTGATGGTTTCTTTTATGCTCGATTGACTAAGCAATAATAGAATAGCTTTTCTCTCGCTCTACCGGGCGAGAGAATGTAATGACTTTGCTAAAATAGCAAAACAATTGCAACTTCTAACATATAAAGAGAGTAGCTATGAAGATAATTATTCTGGGTGCTGGTCAGGTTGGTGGAACATTAGCTGAAAACCTAGTTGATGAAAACAATGACATTACTGTTGTTGATACCGATACAGATCGTTTACGCCAGTTACAGGACAAATTCGATCTGCGGGTTGTAAATGGGCATGGTTCTCATCCCAGAGTTTTAAGAGAAGCCGGTGCAGAAGATGCTGATATGTTAGTTGCTGTTACAAATTCAGATGAAACCAACATGATCGCATGCCAGATCGCCTATTCTCTATTTAATACACCAAATAAAGTCGCCCGGATCCGTTCATCAGAATATATTAGGGAATCAGAAAAGTTATTTAAGCCTGGTGATATTCCTATCGATTATCTGATATCTCCAGAGCAGTTAGTTATCGACTATATCTACAAATTAATCCAATATCCCGGTGCCTTACAGGTTGTTAATTTCTCTGAAGGTAGAGTCAGTATTGTTGCAGTAAAAGCTTATTATGGTGGCTCACTTGTAGGGAATGCATTATCTTCTCTTCGCGAACATATGCCACATATTGACAGCAAAGTTGCCGCAATATTTCGACAAGACCGTCCAATCAGGCCACAAGGCTCTACAGTTATTGAAGCTGGCGATGAAGTATTTTTTGTTGCTGCATCACAACATATCAGAGCAGTGATGAGCGAGTTACAGCGTCTAGAAAAACCATACAAACGTATCATGATTGTTGGCGGCGGAAACGTCGGTGCAGGCTTAGCCTTACGCCTTGAAAAAGATTATAGCGTTAAGCTTATTGAGCATAATCAGGAAAGAGCAACTGAACTTGCAGAGCTATTACACGATACTATAGTGTTCTATGGTGACGCTTCTGATCAGGAGCTACTGGCAGAAGAGCACATTGAGCAAGTCGATGTTTTCATTGCATTAACTAACGATGACGAAGCCAATATCATGTCAGCTATGCTTGCAAAACGGATGGGGGCCAAAAAAGCAATGGTACTAATCCAGCGTAGTGCATATGTGGATTTAGTCCAAGGTGGTGTTATTGATATTGCCATCTCACCCCAACAGGCCACAGTATCTGCTTTACTTGGGCATGTCCGCAAAGCCGATATCGTTAGCGTATTTTCATTAAGGCGAGGTGTTGCTGAAGCTATTGAAGCGATTGCTCATGGTGATGAACATACTTCCAAAGTAGTTGGGAGGAAAATAGGAGATATAAAACTTCCCTCAGGAACAACCATTGGCGCCATTGTCCGCGGAGAAGAAGTCATCATTGCTAATGATTACAGCATTATTCAACAAGGCGACCATGTAATCATGTTTATTACAGATAAAAAATTTGTTCCTGAAGTTGAAAAGCTATTCCAACCAAGCCCATTCTTTCTATAAATCACTTACACGGCTACCAATTCTGAAATATTTGTACTCAGAAAATTAGAAGGCCAATGATAATAACTTGAAAAAATTATTATCATTGGCCTCCCAACCACTTCCTTTCCCATGTTTTGCTTTACGATTATAACTTCCTTTACCTTTTTTATTTTTTTCTACTCGCTGCCTGAACAAAGGATCATGCAGAAGAGCTTCTATAGCATTATCTTTAATAACACCTTTTTTATGCCGATACGTCGTCATAATGACCTCAAAATATGGTTATTTGAATAAATATAGCTTATCAATAGTACTATTAATGCACAAAAGAATAAAGAAAAATCACTTCTTCGTAGCCCCTTCTTCTAATATTTCCAATATTGAACAATAGGTACTGATATGTGCGCTTCCGCAACAGGCATCGCTTAACATTTTTAAAGAATCGCGCATTTTTTGCATTTCTAATAATTTTTCTTCTATTTCCTGTAATCTAGTATCAACAATTCTCTTAGATTCTTGGCAGGTATGATGTTCAGGATCAACGCGGATAGACAATAACTCTACAATTGTCTCTAATGTAAAACCTAATTGCTTTGCATAGCGAATAAAACGTAACCGCTGTAAATCCTGTTTTGTATAAAGCCTATAACCACTTTCTGTTCTTTCTTCATGCTCCATCAATCCTTGTTTCTCATAAAAACGAACAGTATCAGGAGTAACATTCGCTAATTTCGCCAATTGGCCAATACGATACATGGCAGCCTCTCATCAAACAGGGAAATAAAATCAATACTACCAGAATAGATTAATAAATCATCGCCGGATGTTTTGCTGTCAACTAGAAATCAAAAAGTAATGGAGAAAATAAGAAGAAATAATGATGGGAAGAATTAAAAGGCGATAAAAAACCGGGATAATACCCGGTTTTTTATGCTTCTACAGATTACTCTGCAGCTGCTACTTCTGTCTGAGACTCAGCGGCGCGGTCAACAAGCTCGATGTATGCCATCGGTGCATTGTCACCTGCACGGAAGCCACACTTCAGAATACGAGTGTAACCACCTGCGCGGCTCGCAAAACGCGGGCCCAGTTCATTAAACAGTTTTGCCACGATCTCGTTATCACGAGTACGGGCGAATGCCAGACGACGATTAGCTACGTTGTCGGTCTTGGCAAGAGTAATCAGCGGCTCAACGACGCGACGCAGTTCTTTCGCTTTAGGCAGAGTCGTCTTGATGATTTCATGACGAACCAAAGAACCTGCCATGTTACGGAACATAGCTTGGCGATGGCTGCTGTTGCGGTTCAATTGACGACCACTCTTACGATGGCGCATGACCTTATCCTTCTCAGTAAAACCTTAACCTGTGATCTAGTTATTCATCAGCAATACTTGCTGGTGGCCAGTTTTCCAAGCGCATGCCCAGAGAAAGTCCACGTGAAGCCAGTACGTCTTTAATCTCAGTAAGAGATTTTTTACCCAGATTAGGTGTTTTAAGTAACTCAACCTCAGTACGCTGTACCAGATCACCGATGTAGTGGATAGCTTCTGCCTTAAGGCAGTTAGCAGAGCGGACAGTCAATTCCAGATCGTCAACAGGGCGCAGCAGTATCGGATCAAATTCAGGCTTCTCTTCTTTAACTTCTGGTTGACGTACGTCACGTAAATCAACGAAAGCCTCCAGTTGTTCAGCCAGAATAGTAGCTGCACGGCGAATCGCCTCTTCAGGATCGATTGTACCGTTAGTCTCCATCTCGATAACCAGCTTATCCAAGTCAGTACGCTGTTCTACACGAGCTGCTTCAACATTGTAGGCAATACGCTCTACTGGGCTATAGCAAGCATCTACTAACAAACGACCGATAGGGCGCTCATCTTCTTCCGAATGAATTCGGGCAGAAGCCGGCACATAACCACGACCGCGCTGAACTTTAATACGCATACTAATGGAAGCGCTTTCGTCAGTCAGATGGCAGATTACGTGCTGCGGCTTGACGATTTCGACATCACCATCATGGATGATGTCGGCTGCAGTCACAGGGCCAATGCCAGATTTATTCAAGGTAAGGATGACTTCATCTTTGCCCTGAACTTTCACCGCCAGCCCTTTCAGATTGAGGAGAATCTCCAGGATATCTTCCTGTACACCTTCTTTGGTGCTGTACTCATGCAGTACACCATCAATCTCAACCTCAGTCACCGCACAACCCGGCATAGACGAAAGCAGAATACGGCGCAGTGCGTTGCCAAGAGTATGGCCAAAGCCACGCTCTAATGGCTCAAGGGTCACCTTGGCGTGCGTCGAACTGACTTGCTCGATATCTACCAGGCGCGGTTTTAGAAACTCTGTCACAGAACCCTGCATTGTGTCCTCTCTTTGGTGCTAAGCTTTACTTAGAGTAAAGCTCGACGATCAGGTGTTCGTTAATGTCAGCGGATAG
Organism: Xenorhabdus stockiae; assembly: GCF_002632825.1. Lineage (GTDB taxonomy): Bacteria > Pseudomonadota > Gammaproteobacteria > Enterobacterales > Enterobacteriaceae > Xenorhabdus > Xenorhabdus stockiae. Next base: position 13,784 of record NZ_NJAJ01000044.1, on the reverse strand, counting down.
ATCAGTACGTTCAGGATTACGCTTGAACACACCTTCCATCTTCGCAGCATCAACTTCCAACCAAGTTGGTTTCTCACGCTGCTCAGCCAGCTCTAAAGCTGCCTTAATACGAGCCTGCTTTTTCGCTTTTTCACGAACGCTGACTACGTCATTCGGGGATACCTGATAAGAAGCGATGTTAACAACGCGACCATTTACCATGATAGCCTTGTGGCTCACCATCTGACGTGATTCAGCACGCGTCGCGCCAAAACCCATACGATAAACGACGTTATCTAAGCGACCTTCCAGCAAAGTCAGCAGGTTTTCACCTGTGTTGCCTTTCAGACGAGTAGCTTCTTTATAGTAGTTACGGAATTGACGTTCCAGAACACCGTAAGTACGACGAACTTTTTGTTTTTCACGTAACTGAACACCGTAGTCAGACAGACGCGGTTTGCGTGCGCCGTGCTGGCCTGGTGCTTGTTCTAACTTACACTTGGTGTCAATCGCGCGAACGCCAGACTTCAGGAAAAGGTCTGTACCCTCGCGACGGCTCAGCTTGAGCTTAGGACCCAAATATCTTGCCATTTTCTTTCTCCAACAATCCTAAAAACGAAGACGTATTAAACGCGACGTTTTTTCGGTGGACGACAACCGTTATGAGGGATCGGAGTCACATCAGTAATATTAGTGATGCGGAAACCAGCCGCGTTCAGTGCGCGAATAGTTGACTCACGGCCCGGACCAGGTCCTTTAACCATAACTTCCAGGTTCTTAATTCCGTATTCTTTTACTGCTTCAGCACAGCGTTCTGCTGCAACCTGAGCTGCAAACGGAGTAGATTTACGAGAACCTCGGAAACCGGAACCACCGGCAGTTGCCCAACCCAAAGCGTTACCCTGACGATCAGTAATAGTAACGATGGTGTTGTTGAAAGAAGCATGGATATGAGCCACACCGTCAGAGACTTGTTTTCTTACACGCTTACGTGCACGAATAGGTGCTTTTGCCATTATTCAATACCCCGATTATTTCTTGATCGGCTTACGCGGACCCTTACGGGTACGTGCATTGGTCTTAGTACGCTGACCGCGAACCGGCAGACCACGACGATGACGTAAACCACGATAGCAACCAAGATCCATCAGACGTTTGATACTCAGGGTTACTTCACGACGCAAATCACCTTCTACAACGTATTTAGCAACTTCGTCACGCAGCTTGTCAATTTGCTCTTCAGACAGCTCACTGATCTTAACATTTTCAGCAATACCCGTTGCTGCACAGATAGCCTGTGAGCGGGTTTTACCGATACCGTAAATCGAAGTTAATGCGATTACAGTATGTTTCTGATCAGGAATGTTAATGCCTGCTATACGGGCCACTATGCACTCCTACAATATTTATTCACTGCAACACCATTCTGAAAAGCCCGTTTTCAGGATACTCAAATAATGTTGCTGTCAGATAAAAAGATTGGCTGGCTAATTTAGCCAGCTCAACCCAACTTTGCAAGAAAAATATGCGATTAATTAGCCTTGGCGCTGTTTATGCTTAGGCTCTGCACTGCAAATCACACGAACGATACCGTTACGTTTAACGATTTTGCAGTTACGACATAATTTCTTGACGGAAGCACGAACTTTCATTTTTACTCTCCGTAACTTCTCAAGCAAACCGATTAGCGGTTATATCCTTTCAGGTTTGCCTTCTTCAATGCAGACTCATACTGACTCGACATCATTAGAGTTTGCACTTGAGCCATAAAGTCCATGATGACGACAACTACAATCAGTAGGGAAGTACCACCAAAATAGAATGGAACTTTCATTGCATCACGCATGAACTCCGGGATTAAGCAGATAAAGGTAATATATAACGCACCAACTAAGGTTAGACGAGTCATTACTTTATCGATGTACTTAGCCGTTTGCTCTCCCGGACGAATTCCTGGTACAAATGCACCGGACTTCTTCAGGTTATCTGCCGTTTCTCTTGGATTGAACACCAAAGCCGTATAGAAGAAACAGAAGAAGATGATTGCAGATGCATACAATAACACATAAAGCGGTTGACCTGGCTGCAAATACATAGAAATAGTTGTCAACCAATTCCAGTTTGCTCCGCTACCAAACCAAGAGGCTATAGTACCAGGGAACAAAATAATACTGGAAGCAAAAATTGCAGGGATAACCCCAGCCATATTCACTTTCAACGGTAAATGTGTACTTTGTGCTGCAAAAACTCTACGACCTTGTTGACGTTTGGCATAGTTAACAACGATACGACGTTGACCACGCTCCATGAAAACAACGAAGAAGGTTACTGCAAACACTAAGACTGCAACCAACAGCAACAGGAGGAAGTGCAGATCGCCTTGCCGAGCTTGCTCGATGGTGTGACCAATTGCAGGCGGAAGGCCCGCAACGATACCAGCAAAGATTATGATTGAAATACCGTTGCCGATACCTCGTTCAGTAATCTGCTCACCTAGCCACATCAAGAACATAGTTCCTGTGACCAAACTTACAACAGCCGTGAAATAGAACGCAAAACCTGGATTAATAACCAGCCCTTGCATCCCAGGCATATTCGGCAACCCAGTTGCAATACCTATTGACTGGAATATTGCCAGCACTAATGTGCCATAACGGGTGTACTGACTGATCTTACGACGACCAGCTTCCCCTTCCTTCTTAATCTCTGCTAAACGGGGGTTAACCACAGTCAGCAACTGGATAATAATAGATGCAGAAATATACGGCATTATACCCAGTGCAAAGATAGAAGCACGGCTTAAAGCACCACCAGAGAACATGTTGAACATTTCAATGATGGTGCCTCTTTGCTGTTCGAGCAATTTGGCAAGCACAGTGGCATCAATACCAGGGATTGGAATAAAAGAGCCAATACGGAAAACAATCAGAGCTCCAATAACAAACAAAAGTCTGCGTTTTAACTCACCTAATCCGCCTTTAGCACTTTGAAAATCTAATCCTGGTTGTTTAGCCATCTGTTACTTATTCCTCAATTTTACCGCCAGCAGCTTCAATTGCAGCACGGGCGCCTTTAGTAACACGCAAGCCACGCACAGTTACTGCGCGATTAACTTCGCCAGAAAGCATAACTTTCGCGAACTCAATTTGAGGGCCAACAATGTTAGCAGCTTTCAGTGCATTCAGATCGATAACATCGCCTTCAACACGAGCAAAATCAGACAGACGGATTTCGGCTGTAATCATTGCCTTACGTGAAGTAAAGCCAAATTTTGGCAGACGACGGTACAGAGGCATCTGGCCGCCTTCGAAACCACGACGTACGCCACCGCCAGAACGAGATTTCTGACCTTTGTGACCACGGCCGCCAGTTTTACCCAGACCAGAACCGATACCACGACCTACACGTTTAGGTGCGTGCTTGGCACCTTCAGCCGGAGACAGAGTATTTAAGCGCATCTGTTACTCCTCAACTTTAACCATATAGGAAACCAAGTTGACCATACCGCGAACCGCTGGTGTATCTTCGCGTTCAACAGTATGACCAATGCGACGCAGACCTAAACCAGTCAGAGTTGCCTTATGCTTAGGCAAACGACCGATTGAACTGCGGACCTGTGTAATCTTGATAGTCTTAGCCATGGTCATTACCCCAGAATTTCTTCGACGGATTTGCCACGCTTAGCTGCGACCATTTCTGGAGACTTCATGCTGTCTAAAGCATCCAGGGTTGCACGAACCACATTGATTGGGTTAGTGGAACCATAGGTTTTAGCCAGTACGTTACGAACTCCAGCTACTTCCAGAACAGCACGCATCGCACCACCTGCGATGATACCTGTACCTTCATGAGCAGGCTGCATGAACACGCGGGAACCGGTGTGTGCGCCTTTCACTGGGTGGTGCAGGGTGCCGCTGTTAAGTGCGACGGTTTTCATATTGCGACGTGCTTTTTCCATCGCTTTCTGGATCGCTGCCGGAACTTCGCGTGCTTTGCCGTAGCCAAAACCAACGCGACCGTTACCATCACCAACTACAGTCAGTGCTGTAAAGCTGAAAATACGGCCACCTTTAACGGTTTTAGATACGCGGTTTACCGCGATCAGCTTTTCCTGCAGTTCGCCAGCTTGTTTTTCGATGTGAGCCATCTTACACCTCTACCTTAGAACTGAAGGCCAGCTTCACGGGCAGCATCTGCCAGTGCCTGGACTCTACCATGATATTGGAAACCAGAACGGTCAAAGGATACGTTTTTGATACCTTTTTCCAGAGCACGTTCAGCAACAATTTTACCAACTACTGCTGCGGCTTCTTTGTTTCCAGTGAATTTCAGTTGTTCACTGATAGCTTTTTCTGTTGTAGAAGCGGCCACCAGAGTTTCAGAACCATTTGGTGCGATAACCTGCGCATAAATATGGCGAGGGGTACGGTGTACCACCAGGCGAGTTGCACCCAGTTCCTGGAGCTTGCGGCGTGCGCGGGTCGCACGACGGATACGAGCTGCTTTCTTATCCATAGTGTTACCTTACTTCTTCTTAGCCTCTTTGGTACGCACGATTTCATCGGCGTAACGAACACCCTTGCCTTTGTATGGCTCAGGACGACGATAGGCACGCAGATCTGCCGCAACCTGACCAATCACCTGCTTATCAGCACCTTTCAGTACGATTTCAGTTTGTGATGGGCATTCCGCAGTAATGCCTGCAGGCAGTTGATGTTCAACCGGATGCGAGAACCCTAAAGACAAACTAACAGTATTGCCTTTAACTGCTGCACGGTAACCAACACCTACCAGTTGGAGCTTCTTAGTGAAGCCTTCGTTAACACCGATAACCATTGCATTCAGCAGAGAACGAGTTGTACCCGCCTGTGCCCAAGCATCTGCAAAACCTTCGCGTGGAGCGAAAGTCAGCTGACTATCTGCATGTGTAACTTCAACTGCGCTGTGGATTTCACGACTCAATTCGCCGTTTTTACCCTTAATCGAAATAACCTGACCGTTGAGTTTAACCTCTACGCCGGCAGGAATGACGACGGGTGCTTTTGCAACACGAGACATTCTTTCCTCCCGAATTAAGCTACGTAGCAGAGAATCTCGCCACCCAGACCAGCCTGGCGAGCTGCACGATCAGTCATTACACCTTTAGAGGTAGAAATAACAGCGATACCCAAACCAGCCATAACTTGTGGCAGCTCATCTTTTTTCTTATAGATGCGCAGACTTGGGCGGCTTACACGCTGGATGCTTTCTACAACAGCCTTACCTTGGAAGTACTTCAGAGTAACTTCCAGTTCTGGCTTGGTGTCGCCTTCGATTTTAAAATCTTCAATATAACCTTCTTCCTTCAGCACTTTGGCAATTGCCACTTTCAGCTTGGAGGAAGGCATGGTGACCGCAACTTTATTCGCGGCCTGACCGTTACGGATACGGGTCAGCATATCCGCGATCGGATCTTGCATGCTCATCTGTCTTTACTCCCGTGATTCAATTGGTGACAATTACCAGCTAGCCTTTTTAAGGCCCGGGATTTCACCGCGCATAGCGGCTTCACGGACTTTAATACGGCTCAACCCAAACTTCCGCAAAAATGCATGCGGACGCCCAGTTTGACGGCAGCGGTTACGCTGACGGCAAGGGCTGGAATCACGTGGCAGTGTTTGCAGCTTGAGAACAGCATTCCAACGGTCTTCATCAGATGCGTTTACATCAGAGATGATCGCTTTCAGTTCAACGCGTTTTGCGAAGAATTTCTCAGCTAATTTCGCACGTTTTACATCACGTGCTTTCATTGATTGCTTAGCCATGAATACCCTGCCTTACTTGCGGAACGGGAAGTTAAACGCAGCCAACAGTGCGCGGCCTTCATCATCAGATTTCGCAGTAGTGGTAATGGTAATATCCAAACCACGTACACGATCCACTTTATCGTAATCGATTTCAGGGAAGATGATTTGCTCACGAACACCCATGCTGTAGTTACCGCGACCATCAAATGACTTAGCGGACAAGCCACGGAAGTCACGAATACGTGGTACAGCAATAGAAATCAGGCGCTCAAAGAACTCCCACATGCGTTCGCCACGCAGGGTTACTTTACAGCCGATTGGATAGCCCTGACGGATTTTGAAGCCTGCAACTGACTTGCGTGCTTTGGTGATCAGTGGTTTTTGACCAGAAATTGCTGCCAGATCAGCTGCTGCATTGTCCAGCAGTTTCTTGTCAGCGATTGCTTCACCAACACCCATATTCAGGGTGATCTTCTCGACCCGAGGGACTTGCATGACAGAATGGTAACCAAACTGACTCATCAGTTTCTGGACTACCTCGTCTTTGTAGTAATCATGCAGTTTCGCCATCGTATACTCCAAATTACTTGATAGTTTCGTTGTTAGATTTGAAGAAACGTACTTTTTTGCCGTCTTCGAATCTAAAACCTACACGGTCAGCCTTGCCGGTTTCTGCATTAAAGATTGCAACGTTAGAAACCTGAATTGCTGCTTCTTTTTCAACGATGCCACCTGGTTGGTTCAGAGCCGGAACTGGCTTCTGATGTTTTTTAACCAGATTGATACCTTCAACGATAATTTTACCAGAAGAAAGAACCTGTTTTACTTTACCGCGCTTACCTTTGTCTTTACCAGTCAGCACGATAATTTCGTCATCACGACGGATTTTCGCTGCCATTGCCTGCTCCTTAGAGTACTTCAGGTGCCAGAGAGATAATTTTCATGAACTTTTCATTACGAAGTTCACGAGTTACCGGCCCAAAAATACGCGTACCGATAACCTGCTCACTATTGTTGTTCAACAATACGCAAGCGTTGCTATCGAAGCGAATGACAGAACCGTCCGGGCGACGAACACCCTTCTTGGTGCGCACCACTACCGCTTTCAGGACATCACCTTTTTTGACTTTACCACGAGGAATCGCTTCCTTGATGGTGATCTTGATGATATCACCGACATGTGCGTATCGACGGTGCGAGCCACCTAGAACCTTGATACACATTACGCGACGTGCACCGGAGTTGTCGGCCACGTTCAGCATAGTCTGTTCTTGGATCATTTTAGTGCTCCGCTAAATGTCAACTACTACTGAGCCACTTTATTTTTAAAGAAGCCGTTTTAATATCCCACACTACGAGGGCGCGGCATTATAACACCACATCTTCGCGATGGACAGAAAAATAAACGGCCCTGTTATTTTTTGAGCCGTTTATTTCTTATGAGATAGCGCCCTATTATAGAACCGCTTTCTCTACAACGCGAACTAAGGTCCAAGATTTAGTCTTAGACAGTGGACGGGTTTCGCGGATTTCCACTACATCACCAATTCCACATTCATTGTTCTCGTCATGTACGTGCAACTTAGTCGTACGCTTGATGAATTTACCATACAGTGGGTGTTTCACCTTACGTTCAATAGCAACAACAATGGATTTTTCCATTTTGTCGCTAACAACACGACCTTGCAGAGTACGGATTTTATCGGTCATTACGCACCCGCCTTCTCAGTCAGTAAAGTCTTAACGCGTGCAATATTACGACGCACTTGTTTCAACAGATGAGACTGTTGCAGCTGGCCGCTTGCCGCCTGCATACGCAGATTAAACTGTTCACGTAACAGGTTCAGCAGCTCAGTGTTCAGCTCTTCAACGCTTTTTTCGCGCAGCTCTTGTGCTTTCATTACATCACCGTCTTAGTTACAAAGGTGGTTTTGATAGGCAGTTTCGCTGCCGCCAGCTTGAACGCTTCACGGGCCAGCTCTTCAGACACACCGTCCATCTCATACAGGACTTTACCAGGCTGGATCAAGGCAACCCAATACTCTACGTTACCTTTACCTTTACCCATACGCACTTCGAGTGGCTTCTCGGTGATTGGTTTGTCTGGGAACACACGGATCCAGATTTTACCTTGACGCTTAATTGCACGGGTCATAGCACGACGTGCCGCTTCGATTTGACGAGCAGTCAAACGACCACGGCCCACAGCTTTCAGACCGAAAGTGCCGAAGCTAACATCCGCACCGGCAGCCAGACCGCGGTTACGGCCTTTATGCACTTTACGGAATTTCGTACGCTTTGGTTGTAACATCAGCGACTCTCCTTACTTGCGGCCTTTACGCTGCTGCTTTTTAGGTTGAGCAGCCGGTTTTTCCGCCTGTTCAACAGCAGCCATACCACCCAGGATCTCACCTTTGAAGATCCATACCTTAACGCCGATTACACCATAAGTGGTGTGCGCTTCTGAAGTGTTATAGTCGATATCTGCACGCAGAGTGTGCAGAGGTACACGACCTTCACGATACCATTCAGTACGCGCGATTTCAGCACCGCCCAGACGGCCGCTTACTTCCACTTTGATGCCTTTAGCGCCCAGACGCATTGCGTTCTGTACAGCACGTTTCATAGCACGGCGGAACATAACACGACGTTCCAACTGTGAGCTGATGCTGTCAGCAACCAGTTTTGCGTCCAGTTCAGGTTTACGCACTTCGGCAATATTAATCTGCGCAGGAACGCCAGCGATGTCCGCTACAGCTTTGCGCAGTTTTTCTACGTCTTCACCTTTCTTACCGATTACGATGCCTGGACGAGCAGTGTGAATAGTCACACGGATGCTTTTCGCAGGACGTTCGATAACGATACGTGAAATAGATGCTTTAACCAGTTCTTTATTCAAGTACTGGCGAACTTTAAAGTCGCTGTCTAGGTTGTCAGCGAATTCTTTGGTATTCGCATACCAGGTAGAGTTCCAAGGTTTGACAATACCCAGACGAATACCATTAGGATGTACTTTCTGACCCATTGCTAGTCTCCAGAGTCTCAGCGATCGGACACAACCACAGTAATGTGGCTGGTGCGCTTCAGGATACGATCTGCACGGCCTTTGGCACGAGGCATAATGCGCTTCATGGTTGGACCTTCGTCTACGAAAATTTTCGCAACTTTCAGATCATCGATGTCAGCGCCATCGTTGTGTTCTGCGTTAGCAATAGCAGACTCAAGTACTTTCTTCACTAAACCAGCAGCTTTCTTGTTGGTATAGGTCAGAGTTTCCAGAGCTTGCGACACTTTCTTACCGCGGATCAGGTCAGCCACAAGGCGAACCTTCTGAGCAGAAGAACGAGCGTGGCGATGTTTAGCGATAGTTTCCATCTCTTCCTCCTACCTTAGCGCTTCTTAGCCTTTTTATCGGCCGCATGGCCGCGATAAGTACGGGTCGGCGCGAATTCACCCAGTTTGTGACCAACCATTTCGTCGGAAACAAAAACTGGAACATGCTGACGACCATTATGGACAGCGATGGTCAAACCGATCATGTTAGGAAAGATCGTTGAACGACGGGACCAAGTCTTAATAGGCTTTTTGTCTCCGCTTTCCACCGCTTTCTCTACCTTCTTCAGCAAGTGCAGGTCAATAAATGGACCTTTCTTGAGAGAACGTGGCATGGTTTATCCTCTAATTATTTTTTAGAACGGCGACGTACGATGTATTGATCAGTACGTTTGTTACTACGGGTCTTCTTACCTTTGGTCTGGATGCCCCATGGAGTTACAGGGTGTTTACCAAAGTTACGACCTTCACCACCACCGTGTGGATGGTCAACTGGGTTCATCGCCGTACCACGAACGGTAGGACGGATACCACGCCAGCGGCTTGCACCAGCTTTACCCAGAACGCGTAGCATGTGTTCTGCGTTACCAACTTCACCTAAAGTAGCACGGCAGTCAGCCAGTACCTTACGCATTTCACCAGAGCGCAGACGCAGGGTTACATAAGAACCATCACGTGCAACGATCTGAGCATAAGCACCTGCTGAACGAGCCAGCTGGCCACCTTTACCTGGTTTCATTTCTATGTTGTGAACAGTAGAACCAACCGGGATGTTGCGCATTGGCAGAGCATTACCAGCTTTGATTGCAGAATCTGCACCAGACTGGATTTGATCGCCAGCTTTCAGGCCTTTAGGAGCCAGAATGTAACGACGTTCGCCGTCTTTATACAGAACCAGCGCGATGTTTGCTGAACGGTTTGGATCATATTCCAGACGCTCAACAACAGCAGGGATACCGTCTTTGTTGCGTTTGAAGTCAATCAGACGATAGTGCTGTTTATGGCCACCACCAATGTGACGAGTGGTAATACGACCATTGTTGTTACGACCACCAGTTTTGCTGTTTTTTTCTAACAGCGGAGCATAAGGCTTGCCCTTATGCAGCTCAGGGTTAACCACTTTAACAACGTGGCGACGGCCCGGAGACGTAGGTTTACATTTAACAATTGCCATTGTTCTTTACTCCTCCGACTTACTCAGCGCCGCCAACGAAGTCCAGGTTCTGGCCTTCTTTCAGGGTGACGTAAGCTTTTTTCCAGTCGCTACGACGACCAACACGCTGACCGTGGCGTTTAACTTTACCTTTAACCAGCAAAGTGTTCACAACCTCAACTTCGACTTCAAACAGTTTCTGCACAGCAGCTTTGATTTCTGCTTTAGTCGCGTCTTTCGCAACTTTGAGAACGATGGTGTTAGTTTTTTCCATCGCTGTAGAAGCTTTTTCAGATACGTGCGGCGCGCGCAGTACTTTCAGCAGACGTTCTTCACGGATCATGCCAGCATCTCCTCAACTTGCTTCACAGCTTCAGCAGTCATAACCACTTTGTCGAAGGCGATCAGGCTTACTGGGTCGATACCCGCAGCATCACGGACGTCAACTTTGTACAGGTTGCGAGCTGCTAAGAACAGGTTCTCATCAACTTCACCAGTGATGATCAGCACGTCTTCCAGAGCCATCTCTTTCAGTTTCTGTGCCAGCAGCTTAGTTTTAGGTGCTTCAACAGAGAACTTCTCGACAACGATCAGACGATCTTGACGTACCAGTTCAGACAGGATGCTTTTCAGGGCACCGCGGTACATCTTTTTATTAACTTTTTGACTGTGGTCCTGTGGCTTCGCTGCGAAAGTTACACCACCAGAGCGCCAAATTGGGCTCTTAATTGAACCAGAACGCGCACGGCCAGTGCCTTTTTGACGCCATGGTTTTTTACCTGAACCAGAAACTTCAGCACGAGTTTTCTGAGCACGAGTACCTTGACGAGCACCAGCTGCATACGCAACAACTACTTGATGCACAAGCGCTTCATTGAAATCACGCCCGAAGGTAGTTTCGGAAACAGTCAGCGCGCTTTGCGCGTCTTTCAATACCAATTCCATTCCTATCTCCTCGACGTTACGCCTTGACAGCCGGTTTTACGATCAGGTTGCTGTTGGTTGCACCAGGTACAGCACCTTTGACCAGCAGCAGGTTGCGCTCTGCGTCAACACGTACTACATCCAGGCTCTGAACGGTTACACGCTCATTACCCAGTTGGCCTGCCATTTTCTTACCTTTGAACACCTTGCCCGGAGTCTGGTTCTGACCGATAGAACCCGGAACACGGTGAGACAGGGAGTTACCGTGCGTAGCATCCTGAGTACGGAAGTTCCAGCGTTTAACAGTACCCGCGAAACCTTTACCTTTAGATGTACCAGTAACGTCGACTTTTTTAACGTCAGCGAAAATTTCAACACTAATGCTTTGACCTACAGTGAATTCTGCATCGTCTTCAGACAGACGGAATTCACGCAGGATACGGCCAGCTTCAACGCCAGCTTTAGCGAAATGACCTGCTTCAGGTTTGTTAACGCGGCTTGCTTTTTTGCTACCAGTCGTTACCTGAATTGCACGATAACCGTCAGTCTCTTCGTTTTTAACTTGAGTTACACGGTTATTTTCGATTTCGATAACAGTTACAGGGATTGAAACGCCTTCTTCAGTGAAGATGCGAGTCATGCCCACTTTTTTACCGACTAAACCAATCATTGTTTCAACCTCTCAATCGCTCAATGACCTGATTAACCCAGGCTGATCTGCACGTCTACACCGGCAGCCAGATCCAGACGCATCAGAGCATCAACGGTTTTCTCGGTTGGCTCAACGATGTCAACCAGACGTTTGTGAGTGCGAATTTCGTACTGATCACGCGCGTCTTTATTAACGTGCGGAGAAATCAGAACGGTAAAACGCTCTTTACGAGTCGGCAGCGGGATCGGACCACGAACCTGCGCACCAGTGCGCTTAGCGGTCTCTACGATTTCCGCAGTTGATTGATCGATCAAACGATGATCAAATGCTTTCAGGCGGATACGGATTCTTTGGTTCTGCATGAGACCAGAGCTCCAACTATTTTATAAACGTAAATAATTACTCCTCACACCCATTTCGATTGATGGGGGAGTGTAATCGTTCAATATATAACCCCCATATCGGGAGTATTTTAATATGGCGGTAATTACCGCTCACACTGATAAAAATCAGCCTACGAAGTAGGTTAGCCCGCGCATTATACGTGAATCACTTCACAATGCAAGACAAGGATGAAATTTATTCAGATAAATAATAAAGGCAGGTAAAAATAGTCAGAAATGAACGCCCTATATGTATTTACAGGGCGTTAGCGTAATTCTATTCTTCTTCAATAATATGGGCCTGGATATAATTTTGCATACCCATTCGTTTAATCAGATCGAGTTGTGTTTCCAGCCAGTCTATATGATTTTCTTCATCTGCAAGAATTTCAATCATTAAATCCCGGCTTACATAGTCGTGGATTGAATCAGCATATGCAATTGCCTCTCTCATATCCTGAGTACCACGTAATTCCAACGTCAGATCGGATTGTAACATCTCTTCGACATCCTCACCGATATTGAGTTTGCCTAAATCCTGTAAATTTGGGATACCTTCCAGAAATAAAATACGCTCAATATATTTATCTGCATGTTTCATTTCTTCAATAGATTCACGGTATTCAACATCATTCAGGCGCACTAACCCCCAGTTTTTAAACATACGGGCATGTAAAAAATACTGGTTTATGGCGATAAGTTCGTTACCAAGAAGTTTATTAAGATGGGCAATTATTTTTTTATCACCTTTCATAATCAATTCCTCCGCTTCCAGTACTTACAGTGTAGTACTAATTAAACAGAGTAATTGCAAGACAATTGTGCTTATTTTAAGCAACATTAATTATAGGGGGAAGCAAGGAGATTTCTTCATTGATTATTTCACGGGCCTGACGTACACATTTTCCACAATCACTCCCCACAGGCACAAAGTTTTTCAGCTCTCTGATAGAACGAACATTCTGCTGTCTGACAGCATTACGTATGGCTTTATCACTTATTGCGTTGCAGAGACAAATATACATGGAACACTCTTCTAACTATTTATAATGTTATAACTAGTTGTGTACTGATTAACGAAGTTAATTAGGTTCAACAGCGGTTATAGCTATAAAATAAAGTATATTGTCAAATTGTAAATGTTAATCACTCTCATTTCAATTGTTGTTTATTCTTTATTTCAATGAAAAATAAAGCTCCTATTTTTTCGATAGCACAAAAAAAGAGGAGCTTTCGCTCCTCTTTTTTAGAATTTTTTGTTAATCAAAGATTAAGCAATAACTTTAGCAACAACACCTGCACCTACAGTACGGCCGCCTTCACGGATTGCGAAACGCAGACCTTCATCCATTGCGATTGGAGCAATCAGATTAACTACCATGTTGATGTTGTCACCTGGCATTACCATCTCAACGCCTTCTGGCAGTTCGATAGTACCGGTTACGTCAGTTGTACGGAAGTAGAACTGTGGACGATAACCTTTGAAGAATGGAGTATGACGGCCACCTTCATCTTTGCTCAGGATATACACTTCAGATTCGAACTGAGTGTGTGGGTGGATAGAACCTGGTTTC
>NZ_NJAJ01000043.1 GCF_002632825.1 Xenorhabdus stockiae | reverse complement strand
GTAGGTGGTCTGGTGCAGGCCGGTATTGCCCTGTTCAAAGCGGGTGACGATGCCGGTGATGCTGCGCTGTTCGATACCGTTTTGCAGAATGGTCAGCGTGGCCGTGCGGTCAAGCACCAGCGGGAAACTAATGGCGGGAATAGCGCTTGCCAGCCCTACTTCCAGTGCAAAGGGGTGTGAGAAATGTTCGTTCAGGCTGAAGTCGGTGACGACAAAAGTCTGTGCCGGTAATCCGCCTGCGGTCAGGGTAAATAACAGACCGCTGGGGTCAGCGCCACCCATTAATCCCAATACCTGACCGGCTTGCTGTAACAGCTTGCCTGCCGAGGAGTTACCCATGGCTGCCTGGGCTGTCATTCCGGCTTTTTGTCCGGCTCCACCGGCAAAGCCGCCACCATTAATGAGGCCACCGGCACCGGTGGCAGTGCTCCCGCCTGCACCCGTCAACAGGCTCTTAGCTTGCTTCGCCATTTGTGCCGTTTGCTGTCCTTGTCCTAACAGCGATTTTCCTTTCTTCAATGTTGTGGCGTGTTTTTTCACTGACATCTATTTCTGTCTCCCTGAGATGATGGAATGTTATGTAATAGGTCATCCCGCCTGATAACAACGCAGGCCATAACATTCGGGCACAAGAGTTAAATTTAACTCAGATTGTTTTTGATAAATTCGTCAATTAAGGATGTAATCCTTTGTTTTTCGATAAATTGAAGGAACGCTGTTATCCAAATATATCGGCGGAACTGTGATAAAAAATGGAAGGCAATAATAAATACCGGATGGGTAAAGGCCAAATAAAATCAAGTGGAATAAAAACGACATCTGACAATGGCAGTGTAAAAAATTAAAATGATTGCGGTTGAAAAACAATATCTTTATATAGCGGATATGATTAGTGCATCGAACCGATTAATATCCATAAGGAAAAGGCGTTTATATTTGTAATCTACTGATACTAATGAAAAAATAAAATGGTGGTTTTGATGGAACCATGATCATTGGCATTTCATGAGATAGATCACAAAAGAGCTGGTTTTAGAAATAAGAGCTGGAATCACATAATAAGATCCAGCTCTTCATTAAAAATAAAAGTTAATATTTAGGTGAGATCATACCTAAATGTAAATAGCCAAATTAATATCTGGAATATTTAGCAATATGAGAACTAAGTCATTCAGATTGCAATGTCACTTTAACTCAGGGCCTTTTTTTAAATATCACGTGTGTAATAATTCCGCCAACCAGCCCCCAGAATGCTGAACTGATACCCAGTAAATTTGCGCCAGATGCTGTTATTAAAAAACAGATAATTGCTGCATCTCTTGCGCTTTCATCCTTTATTGCCTGACTCAGACTGTTGGTAAAAGTACTTAATAAGGCTAACCCAGCTAGAATTTTTATTAATGAAGCCGGAAAACCACTAAATAGATAGAAAATGACTCCACCAAAAATCCCGGCCAGTAAATAGACAAATCCTGCGCTGATAGCGGCAATATATCGCTTATCTGGATCGGTATGGACATCATCTCCCATACAAATAGCGGCTGTAATTGCAGCAATACAGATACTAAATCCTCCGAAAGGAGCCAGTATAATTGTCACTAATGATGTACAGATAAGTAATTGAGATGTACGGGGTGGATACCCTCCAGCTTGTAGGATGGCAATTCCCGGTGCATTTTGTGATGCCATTGTGACGATAAAAAATGGAATACCTACGCCAATCAGTGTCGTGATGTTAAATTTTGGCATGACAAATTCAGGCATGGAAAACAGGATGTCTTTGCCTGTTAAGTTTAAATCTCCATTGAAAATACAGATAATTAACCCTGCCGTAAGCGTTGAGATTATTGCGTATAATGGAAAATAACGGCGGAAGATTATGTAAATAAGCAGCATGATTCCACACAACCAAAAGTTGGATTGCAACATTGAGAAAGCATCCAAGCCGAAACGGAGTAATATTCCGGCAAGCATTGCGGCTGCGATGGAGTGTGGAATGTAGTTCATTAGCTTGGCAAATAATCCGGTGATACCGCATATCAGCATTAATGCTGATGCAAAGACAAAAATGCCAATGGCTTCATTGACTGAAGTGTGCGGGAAATGCGTTGCCAAGAGTGCAATTCCCGGTGTTGACCAAGCCGTTAGAATGGGTGTGCGGTAATAAAGTGATAATCCAATTGTTGTAATCCCCATTCCAACACCAAGCATGCCTAACCAGGCACCAATTTGTGATGGTTCAACACCAATGGTTGTCACTGCTTGGAGAATGATTGCAACTGAACTAGCATAACCAACTAATACTGCAACAAAACCTGTAACGAGAGTTGATGGGGAGAGATCCCTAAAAAATGATTGCTTAGGCATATGGTGTCACCTATCGGATGTTATAGCAGACGATGGTGAGAATATCATCGTCCGTTATAGCATTCAATTATGTATTTATCTTTGAGAAGGCACCAATGAGTGATATCACATCTAAAATTGCCGAGACGTTTAAGTCACTAAGAGCTTCAAGAGGAGTGAGTCTCAGCCAGGCTGCTAAGCTTACTGGCGTCAGTAAAGCAATGCTTGGGCAAATTGAACGAGGCCAGTCAAGCCCGACAGTGTCCACGTTGTGGAAAATTGCAACAGGTTTTAATGTTGCGTTTTCGACTTTTTTGGAAGGAACGGAGCCACAGCCTGCACTGCATCGGTTTAATGAATTACCGAGCTTTGAACAAAACCATTCTGGTATGAGTGTAAAACCGCTCATTCCTTTTGATGATGAATTTTTCATCGATTTATTCAAAATAGAGTTAGCGCCAGGAGCCTCAAGTGAATCTACTCCTCATGAGTCTGGTGTCGTAGAGCATGTTATTGTGCTTAATGGAGAGTTAGATCTGCGTATCAATGATGAATGGCATAAAGTTTCATCCGGTGAATCTATGCGCTTTTCTGCTGATTGCAGCCATGCTTACGCGAATTCAGGTGATGATGTTGTGGTTATCCATAATCTGATTCATTACCCTCATAAGTAACCGGAATGGATATGGCGACTTAAATCGCCATATTTTGATACTTATTTGGTGTCTGATAGTGTATTGGATGCAGGTAGTGTCACATTGGCTGCTTTTGGATGCAGTGTGTACATACCGCCATTGAAAGGGTCAACGGCCAGCCAGCCAATTAAACCACCAAAGACGAAATTCCCGCCGATATACCATCCATTCGCTTTAGCGACTAATGGCAGGGTAACAGATTGAAAATTTTCTTTTGTGAAGGTAATTTGATATGTCTTACCGCCAAAATAGTGGCCGGTTGATTTTGCCAGCATGACACTTTGTGGGGTGTTACCACGTGTAATTTCCTGACCGGTTTCATCTTTGATTGAAAACTCTGCGCCAGAAGGTTGACTATTAATTTGGACAAGCTGAGTCTTTTCACCAACGATAGTCGCACAACCGCTGCAAAGCATCACAGCGGATAGTAATAATACGCAAATTTTATTCATGAATAATCCGTAAAATAAAAACGATAATTAAATATGCGGCTGATAATACTAATAATATAAGGAGGTATGCAATAGTTTTAATCTATTTATACGGTGAATATAAAACTCAGTTTAATAGTGCTAGTTCTTTACTCAAAATATAATGTGAAAATAAATTAATCTATTTTCAGATAAATGTATAAATGAGTAATGTCAGTTGAGGTTAAAACAGCATGTTATGTCATCAGTATTTACACTGATTAAATATAATTACTAAAATATTAAGATAAAATAAATTAAGTTGTTTTGTTTATGATTTTTTATTAGGGAGTTAAATAACCCAATAGGAAATATAATTATCTTGACAATGACTTAGTGCTAAGGATATTAATCTATGACATGACAATGTTCTAAAATTATTATTTGATCTATCTAAGATATATCTAATATAACTAATAGATTTTAAATTGCTGATAATAGCAAGGGAGAGGCCATATGAAGAGCCTGATTATAAATCAGTATTCCACCATGCATGCTTTGATGTCAGGGGTATTTGATGGAATGTTTGCAATAGCAGAAATCAGTCAAGGCGGCTCATTTGGTATTGGTTGCTCACATGCGCTCGCAGGTGAAATGATCGCACTGGATGATACCTTTTTTGAAATTCAGGGGGCAGGTAATGTACGTCGGTTTAGTGAGTATGACCAGCTTCCTTTTGCTCAGTTGACATACTTTAATCCCAGTGAGCAGTTTCCCGTTTCGGATATCAGCAAAAAAGATCTTTACTCAGAATTGTCGGCTCAGGTAAATATTGATAATATTTTTGCTGCTGTAAAAATTGAAGGAATATTTAAAAAGGTCTGGTTACGTCGGACTAATTATCAGAAAAAGCCCTATAAGACTTTTATTGAAGCGATTGTCGAACAATCAGAAGAAACATTACACAATGTTTCTGGTGTGTTGGTTGGTTTTTGGACGCCTGATATTTTTCACGGTATTTCTGTTGCGGGGTTTCATATTCATTTTATCGATGATGAACGAAAAAATGGTGGGCATGTTTTTGACTTTGAACTGAAAAATGGTTTGTTAAGTTATGAGCCAAAACAGAATATAAAAATTCATCTGCCAGAGAATAGTGAATATATCAATGCTGATCTCACTGTTGATGATTTGGATAACGCTATCAGGAAAGCAGAAGGTTGATTAAAAATTTATTGTTTTATTATTTAGTAATGGAGGAAAAGATCGAAACCTTTTCCTCCACTATATTGTTAATTATTCACTTTCAGCGTAGTCGTATATTCAACAGGAACCCAGTCATATTTTTGTTGATTCTGACGGAGATAACCTATTCCGGGGAAGGGTAAATGAGCGGCACCAATTAGCCATTTTTCATCTGACGCTTTTTTAAAGATCGATTTACGTGCTTCAACGGCTTTATTGTTATCTATATCAAATTCAATCGAAACTTCCGGGTGTTCCAACTGTACTGCGTAAAAATGTATCATATCCCCCAAAATCAGCATGTTGTTTTTACCTGAATTCAGCAGGTATGAAGTATGTCCCGGGGTATGACCAGAAGTCGATATTGCTTTAATACCGGGGATAATGTTCTCTCCGCTTTGAAAAGTACGCAGTGCTTTTTTAGCAACATACGGTTCGATGGCATTCAGTGTTTGAGTGATGAATGAACGATTTATTTCAGAGGCTGAAGCGATGGTTTCGGGTGCTTGCCAGAAGTTTTTTTCTTCCTCAGAAATATATAGGTTCGCATTCGGGAATACGATTTCACCACTCGGGGAGGTGATGCCACAGGCGTGGTCCGGGTGCATGTGTGTCAGTAATATTGCTTTAACCGATTCTGGCTGATAACCAGCAGCACGGATATTATTCACAATATTTCCCGCAGTAGGGCCAAAGCAATTGCTGCTACCCGCATCAATCAATACCAAACCTTCTTTGGTGTTGACAAGGTAGGCTGTGATCGCGGTTTGAATACCCTCTTTATTTTCAACTTGGAACATCCGTGTAATCAGACTTTTAATATTGTTAATATCAAGCCCTTTTAATAAAGAAGGAGAAAGATCAACATACCCATCATAAACAGCTGTCACCATTAAATCGCCGAGCATATGGTGGTAATAACCGGGCACCTGATTTACAGGTTGCTCAGCAGATTTGGCCAATGCAGTGGGGATCGCTGTTGTTGTTATGAGACCTGTTAGTGCTAATGTTATTGCGAGATATGATGTTTTTAAAATATTTTTCATTATGTGCTCCGAAGAAATTTAACGGAATATATCCTTCGTCTTTCAAGCTGCCTCTTTGTTGGCTGCGCTCACTCACCCCAGTCACCGTTTTTATAAATATACGGTATCTATGCTCCCGGGGATTACTGAGAGGCTCCTCCCTCTCACCGGAGGCCAGCCTTTGGCTGGGAAAATTCGTCGGGAACGAATTTGTTATTCCCTTGCCGCCGCGACGCAACTTGAAATCCATTGGATATGAAATGGTATTAATTTATGTGGATTTAAAATTATTTCAGGAAAATAGAGTAGGGAGATAAAATAAAATCCTGATAAATTAATTACAGAGGATGATATAAAATAAAAAAATAAATAACATGGGGTTATTTAGTCAAAAATATATCTTCCATTATTAAAAAAGATCATTTTTTCGATAAGTTATTTTTTACGTCAGTCATATTCTTGTTCAAACATTCTTGCTCCTGTTCCCGTTTTTCCCAGAATATCATTTGGGTTTCGTAATGGGCATTCTGTCAGGGAAAGGCATCCACAGCCAATGCAACTATCCAGATAGTCACGTAGATGGGTTAATTTTGTAATACGTTGTTCCAACGTATCCCGCCATTGTGAGGAAAGTATGCGCCATTGTTCGGCTGTCAGTTTACTGTTAGGAGGGAATTGACTAAGGACTTCCTGTATTTCCTTCAAGGGAATGCCAGTGCTTTGTGCGACTTTGATAATTGCGATGTAACGTAGTACAACCGCGGGAAAGCGGCGCTGATTTCCTGCATTACGTGAACTTTTTATTAATCCTTTCGATTCATAAAAATGTAGTGTTGATATTGCCACTCCACTACGTTTTGCCACTTCTCCAACCGTTAATGCCCTATTAATATCAATATGTTTATTTTTTTCCATTTCTATTGACCTCAGGTTACCTAGAGGTTTTATAGTGATGTTTGATTTTTTTGTCAAACTTTAAAAGGTTATATTGTTATTCCATATTTTGAAAAGGGTTGTATTTTTTATTTTCATTTCATCTGTGCTTATCAGCATTATTTGTTTTTTTCCTTCAATATATGACTGTTATTGAAAAATAACGGATATAAACAGAATATTTATCGACAGGAGCCATTATGGTCAGCCAAATTCATCCGAAGTCATCTTCCCTTTTCCCGGTGCTTTCATCCAGTCTTCCATTGGCACTTATTTCTCTTAATGACTGGGGATTGGTTACTGTTACCGGTATGGATAGCCGGAAATATCTTCAGGGGCAACTGACTGCCGATATCAATATTCTGGCTGAAAACCAGCATGTACTGACGGCTCACTGTGATGCCAAAGGAAAAATGTGGAGTAGTCTGAGGTTATTTCATCGTGATGAAGGGTATGCCTATATTGAGCGTCGAAGTGTAATTGAGATACAGCTTGCTGAATTAAAGAAATATGCGGTGTTCTCTAAAGTTATGGTAGCTGAGGAAACTGAAAGTCTGTTATTGGGTATTGCGGGTGAAAATTGCCGGACTGCATTGGCAGAATTTTTTCCTATTTTGCCAGATGTAAATAATACGGTTATTCAGCATGGTGCTACTACGCTACTTTATTTTTCATCGCCGCAGGAGAGATTTTTATTAATCACAGATACTGTGATGGCCGCAGAGTTAATGGAAAAACTTCCGGCACAGCTAAGTAATAGTGAACAGTGGCTGGCATTAGATATAGAAGCAGGTTTTCCAGTGATTGAGGCTGCTGTCAGCGCACAGCTCGTTCCTCAGGCTGTTAATCTCCATAATATTGAAGGCAGTATTAGTTTTGAAAAAGGGATGTATATGGGGTTGGCGACAATTGCCCGTACCAAATACCGTGGTGTTAACAAACGGGCCATGTATTGGCTGGTCGGTGATTCCAGTTATCTTCCGGCGGTCGGGAGTGAATTAGAATGGCAGTTGGGTTCCCGCTGGCGCAAAACCGGAATGATCCTCTCTTCCCTCAGATTGGCAGATGGCACTGTTTGGGTTCAGGCAGTACTGGGTAATGAGATGGAGGCTGGCAGTATATTCCGTTTGCCGGGAGATGACGGTTTTTTGCTTACCCTTAAAAATTAGCTGATTTTTAAATTTCAAAATCAAGCCAGGTCGGAATATTTTTATTACCTGCAATGACGCTGTTTTTAATTTTATCCAGCGATAAATCAGGGTTACACAGTTGTATGAATTCCCAGAGATAGTCACGTTGTAACTGGCCATGTTTAACTGCCATCCAGACCGTGTTAGGGGAGAAAAGGTGACGGGCCTTGAGTGTGACTAAATTTGGATCGAGGTTATGCTGGCTGGCTGTTTCAGCAACTATTCCGATTCCCAGCCCCAGTTTTACGTAGGTTTTGACTACGTCAGAGTCCTGCGCACTGAGGACAATATCCGGGTTTAGCCGCGCATTGTGAAATGCTTTATCAATCTGAGAACGCCCGGCAATACCGTATCGATAAGTGACTAATGGGTAAGTTGCCAGTTGTTCCAATGTAATATCAGGGTTCCAGACCAGTTCATGTTCCGCAGGAACCAGTAAAGAGTGATGCCAGTCAAACCATGGGAATGCAGTAATATTGCTATTCTGAGTCAGCATTTCTGATGCAATACCAATATCTGCCTCACCGTTAAGTAACATTTTCATGATTTCTGCGGGCGAACCCTGATTAAGTACCAGCCGGATCCCCGGGTAGATTTCACGGAATACTTTTATCACTCGGGGAAGACTATAGCAGGCTTGGGTATGGGTAGTGGCAATGGTCAGCACTCCCTGATGTTGCCCGGTAAAGTGTTCAGCTAATCGTTGAGCTTTGTCAGCATCATTAAGTATGCGGCGTGCAATGGTCAGCATCTCTTTGCCCGGCTCTGTCAGCCCAAGGAACCGCTTACCATGACGAATGAATAACTCAACACCTAATTCTTCTTCCAACTCACGAATATGACGGCTGATGCCTGATTGTGATGTATAGAGCACTTTTGCCACTTCCGTCAGGTTAAAATGGCAGCGCTCTGCTTCACGGATAATTCTTAGCTGTTGAAAGTTCATTGCACCCAGGTTGTCAGAAAAATATTTCATCAATATAGAAATATATTCTCTGGCTAGTAAATAATTTAATTATAAAAGTTATTCTTTTAAGTAATAAATAAATTGTGAATCATGAACCAATCGTAATATACCTGTCGCGCACTACACACGGTATGTTGCGTTCTATTGCCACTTTTTAGATTTACAAAGTAAAAATATTTATTTCTCTTCATTCGCTTCGAGATTTAAAAATGAAATAACTGACTCTAATCCTGGCTGCATAAGTGGGGTTTCTATGCGTATTTTCTTTTTAGGTGGTCACCGGACATCGTTATCTAAGTCTCGTTTCCTGCCTTGGTTGCTACCGGGATTACTTATTGTGTGCTGGCAAGTTGCTGGTTATGAAGGCTGGCTATCGGATCGTATATTACCCCCTCCTGAAAAGGTACTACAAGCAGGATGGACATTACTGCAAAACGGGGAACTCTGGAGCAATCTTTATATCAGTACCTGGCGTGCTTTGAGTGGGTTTGCCATTGGTGGTACCTGTGGACTCGCATTGGGGGTGATAACAGGGCTGTCAAAAACCGGGGAACGCTTGCTGGATAGCACGGTTCAGATGTTACGTAATGTTCCCCATTTGGCACTGATCCCGCTGGTTATTTTATGGTTTGGTATTGATGAGCGTGCCAAAATATTTTTAGTTTCTCTGGGGACTTTCTTCCCTATCTACCTTAATACATCTCATGGGATCCGCCATCTTGATCGGGGATTAATTGAGATGGCGCGTAACTATGGGCTCAATGGCTGGCGTTTGTTCTGGCAGGTTATTTTACCGGGAGCAATGCCTTCGATCCTCGTTGGTGTCCGTTTTTCACTCGGCTTAATGTGGCTGACCCTGATTGTTGCTGAAACTATTTCTGCTGATGCCGGAATAGGTTATCTGGCGATGAATGCCCGTGAGTTTTTGCAGACAGATATTGTAGTATTGGCGATTATTCTGTACGCGCTGCTGGGTAAACTGGCTGATATGGTGGCATACGGGCTGGAAGTCTGGTTACTGCGTTGGCATCCGTCATGGCAGACAGGAGGAAGAAACTCATGAAGCATCTGTCGTTAGTTCAGCAAGGGTTAAGCCTCACTCTGGAGGGTGTCAGCAAACAGTTTGGTGAGCGTGAAATCCTTAAATCCCTCAATTTATCCATCCAAAAAGGCCAGTTTGTGGCTATTGTCGGACGTAGTGGCTGTGGCAAAAGCACGTTATTACGCCTGCTCGCGGGGCTGGAATCTGTTTCCGCAGGTAGTCTGAGTGCTGATGGTGATCCCCTGAGTGCTTCTGAAAGTGAAGTACGGATGATGTTTCAGGATGCGCGTCTGCTCCCCTGGAAAAAAGTGATTGATAACGTCGGGCTGGGTCTTAGCGGTAATTGGAAATCGGAAGCACTGGCAGTACTGGAAGCTGTTGGTCTGGCTGACAGAGCGAATGACTGGCCTTCGGCATTGTCGGGAGGACAAAAGCAGCGTGTGGCATTGGCCCGTGCTCTGATTCACCGCCCCCGTTTATTGTTGCTTGATGAGCCGTTTGGCGCACTGGATGCTCTGACCCGTCTGGAAATGCAGCAATTGTTAACGCGACTTTGGCAGCAGTATGGGTTTACCGTCATTTTAGTGACTCATGATGTTCATGAAGCCGTTCTGATCGCAGATCGGATCTTACTGATAGAGCAGGGGGAGATCGGTATGGATCTGGAGATCCCTCTTGGACGTCCCAGAACAATTACGATGCCAACGTTATCAGCATTAGAAGCTCAGGTTCTTGAGGCGATTATGGCACCGGGTGAGCAGGGGAAGCATGATCGCCATTCGGATTGGCTGCATTCCGGTAAAACGGATAATCCTGAAAGTGCTGCCAGATAATCAGGCATCGTAATCATTACGAGCAATCATCTAAAAGAAAAATAAATACAAATCTATCCGCGACACTATCTATCAAGGAAAACACAATGACAGTTTATGGCAATAGTGACATTAATCTCTTTTGGTTCTTACCTACCCACGGTGAGGGGCGCTATTTAGGTACTGCCAAAGGTGGGCGTGCTGTTGATCTTCCTTACCTGCAACAAATTGCTCTGGCTGTGGATAGCCTTGGTTATCACGGTGTTCTGATCCCAACCGGAAGAGGTTGCGAAGATCCGTGGCTGGTGGCTTCTGCGCTGGTACCCGTCACCCGTAATCTGCGTTTTCTGGTCGCGGTACGACCGGGATTACAGCCACCTTCACTCGCTGCAAGGATGACGGCCACGCTGGACAGGCTTTCTGAGGGGCGGGTTCTTATTAATGTCGTGACCGGTGGTGATCCGGTGGAAAATAAAGGTGATGGTATTTTCCTTAGCCATGCTGACCGTTATCAGTTGACCCGTGAGTTTCTTGATATTTATTCCCGTATGCTGGCAGGTGAAAAAGTAGATTATCAGGGGAAACATTTACAGGTAGAAGGGGCAGAATTATTGTTTCCACCTATCCAGAAAAATGGCCCTCCACTCTATTTTGGCGGTTCTTCTGAAGATGCGCTTGATGTAGCAGCACAGCAGGTTGATACCTATCTGACCTGGGGAGAGCCACCTGAATTGGTTGCGCAGAAACTACAACAGGTTCGTGAGCGCGCAGAGAAGCAAGGCCGGACTCTGGAATATGGTATTCGTCTGCATGTTATTGTCCGTGAGACAGAAGAGGAAGCATGGGCGGCGGCTGATCGCCTGATTGCTCATTTGGATGATGAGACTATCGCTCAGGCTCAGAAAATCTTTTCCCGGATGGATTCTGCCGGACAGGCGCGGATGAATTCACTGCATCAGGGTTCAAGGGATAATTTACGGATTGCGCCGAATTTATGGGCTGGTGTTGGTCTGGTTCGTGGTGGTGCAGGAACGGCATTGGTCGGAAGTCCTGAACAGGTAGCTGAACGGATCCGCGAATATCAGGCATTGGGGATCAGTAATTTTATTTTCTCCGGCTATCCTCACCTCGAAGAAGCACATCGGTTTGCTGAATTGGTCATGCCATTGCTGAAAACAGATTCAGTGCAGGTAAACAAGGCGAATTCAACGATCCGTTCTGCCAATGCAGGCGCTTTTGGTGAAAGCATTGGGGGGGCTGAGCGGCCTGTCACAGAGGAACCTCAGAAAGAGTATGCTGAATAAAAATGCTGGAGCGTAGATAAGCAAGGTTATCAAGCATGAAGCCTGAAAGGGATAATTCAGGTATCCGTTGCCGCTCCCTGTATAGGGAGCATTGGCAAACGTAAAATGAGGTTATCAATCAGTGTGGTTGTGGATTTGTAGCACTGAATAGTGATGATGACCATATCGGATCTATCAGGGTACTCGTCAGGGATGATTCAGACCCCAATCAGACGGTCAATTATGGTGTATTGACCGGAATATTATCTAAAGACCAGCTTGCACTACGGACATTGATTTTTACAGGCAATAACCTGAGACGGGTGAAAGTATCAGCAAGAACCTGTTGCTGGTTAAAAACAGTCGGTGTCATACGCTCTGCACCATAAGTAAAACGTGCAAGAGTCCGTTGCCAGATAGCTTTATCAAGTTTCGTGGCGTTGGCAAGAATGTTAGCTGCTTCGTCAGGGTGCCGATTTGCCCAATCACTGAGAACAACTAATTCCTGAATGACTTTTTCTGCTGTTTGCGGATAGGTATCAACAAATTTACGGCTGGCAAGATAGAACGTGTAATGAGGTACCAGCCCTTCACCATTAGTTATCTGGCGTGCTCCGGTATTGATTTCTACTTCGGACAGGAAAGGGTCCCAGGTAGCCCAGGCATCAATGGCTCCTCGCTGGAAAGCTGCGCGGGCATCGGCGGGAGGTAAATAAACCGATTTAATATCCTTATAGCTCAATCCGGCTTTTTCCAGCGCCGCGGCAAGCAGATAGTGCACATCAGAACCCTTGTTTAGCGCAACGCGTTTGCCCTTCAGGTCCTGAATAGTTTTAATGGTTGAGTCTTTCGGAACCACAATAGCTTCGGTTTTCGGGTGAGCAGGGGCGTAGGCGAGATAAACTAAATCGGCTCTTGCTGCCTGAGCAAAAACGGGGGGAACATCACCGGTTGATGCCAAATCGATGCTACCCACATTAAGCCCTTCAAGCATTTGTGGCCCGGCAGGAAACTCTACCCAACGCACCTTGATACCTTCTTTTTCTAATGCATCATCCAGAGTTCCGCGGGATTTTAGCAACGTAAAAATATTCGATTTTTGATAACCAATAGTAATCTGCTGAGGTTGTGTAGCCAGTGCATTGCCAGAGAGGCCGAGTAATAGCAGTAAACTGCCAAAGCGTAATTTGTGTGCCATGCTTGATTTTCCTTGTTAACCGGATGCATTGATAGAGACGGGGATAACGGTATAGAAAGATAACAAAGCTGGTTTATGAATATTAAATAATAAAATTGTGTTTGCTAGTGCTGATTTTGGATAACGACCAATCAGACAGCGGTTTTCATATGAGGATGTGGATCGTGTCGGGGTGACTGCTGACACACATCCTCGAAGCGAAATCAATCGGTTAAATCAACCTGCTGATTATCAATCAAGCGTGTCTTGCCTAACCATGCTGCCATCAGGATCACCGCTTTTTTACTTTGTGGGGTCAAAGGTTCCAGATTTTCTGCGTCACGGATAAACAGTTCGTCCGGTATAAAACCTTTTTCACGCAGATCCGTGGATACTATCTCAAGCAGTTGTTCAACATTCCGCTCACCACTTTTCAGTTTTTCGGCGGCGCGCTGCATAATCTGGTTTAATTGCGGCGCTATTTTTTTCTCTTCTGTAGAGAGAAGACTATTGCGTGAGCTTAAGGCCAGCCCCTTTTTATCACGGACGATAGGTACAGAAACCAGAGTGATATCATAAGCCATGTCAGTGATCATTTTGCGGATAATTTGTAACTGCTGAAAATCTTTTTCACCGAAATAGGCCAGATCCGGCTGGGTCAGATTGAACAGTTTGCTGACAACCGTGGTGACTCCCCGGAAATGCCCCGGACGGCTGGCACCTTCAAGCATATGAGAAAGTTCAGGGACTTCAACAAAAGTTTGGCTGCCATTCAAGCCATGCGGATATATTTCGTTGGCATTGGGGGCAAACACTATATCAACATTACGACGGCTCAGTTTTTCGCAATCTTCCTGTAGGGTACGCGGATAATTGACTAAGTCATCTTCGCGATCAAATTGCATCGGATTAACAAAAATACTCACAATTACCACATCAGCCTGAGCCTTGGCGGTATCAACCAGAGCCATGTGACCATCATGCAGATTACCCATTGTAGGGACAAAGGCAATTCGTTTTCCTGCCTGACGCCAACGGCGAATTTCACGGCGTAAAATGGGGATTGTTTCTATGATCAGCATTGCTCTACTCCTTTAATTAGCAGTCATAATTAGCAATCATGCTGGGTTATACTCGTTTTTTTTCTGAAAACTTAGTGTTTTTCTGGAAATCTCGCGGGTATAAATCAGTTGAATGAATGAGCTTGGTCAGGGTACGTGCCATTTTCTACCTGTTCGATGTACAGGCTGATGGCATCTCGTATATTGCCGGTCTCTTTAAGGAAATCCTTAGCAAATTTGGGTGGTTTGGCGGTAATGCCTAAAGCATCATGCATAACGAGGATCTGACCATCTGTATGGTTCCCCGCACCAATGCCAATAACCGGAATTTCCAGTGCTTCGGTGATTTTCCGGCCCAATTCTGTTGGTACACACTCCAGCACTAATAGCTGCATGCCTGCTTTTTCCAAAGCGATGGCATCGTCGAACAACTGCTGAGCTGTCGCTTCATCACGCCCCTGAACTTTGTAACCTCCCAGTACATTAACGGCTTGTGGAGTCAGGCCCAGATGTCCGCAAACAGGCACAGAGCGCTCGGTCAGCATTTTTACTGTTTCACACAACCAGCTTCCGCCTTCAATCTTGACCATATTGGCCCCCGAACGCATTAACTCAGCCGCATTATTGCAGCTTTGTTCCGGTGTGGCGTAGCTCATGAAAGGCATATCTGAGATGAGAAAAGTCTGGGGGGCACCGGTGCGGACGCTTTTGGTGTGGTAGGCAATATCTTCAACAGTAACCGGTAAGGTGGAATCAAACCCCTGAACGGTCATGCCGAGTGAATCACCAATAAGGATGACCTTGATGCCCTGTGCAGCAAAAAGGTGAGCGAAGCTGGCATCATAGGCGGTAATTGTTGCGAACTTACGTTTCTCTTTTTTTAACTGGCTAAGGTGAGCCAGAGATGTGGGTTTCATTGTTATCTCCTGAATATTCATACCCGTTGTTGGGTATAGAGCCTCGTCCATTCGGGTATCTAAGCTGATACCCGCTGGAACAGGTTCTGATTATCCAGAAATAGGCCATGATTGTATGAGATATTGTGTTACTTTTCCTTCATATACCCGTCGTCTTTCATGTTGTCTCTTTGTTGGCTGCGCTCGCTCACCCCGGTCACATAGTCTATCTATGCTCAGGGGCTCACTCCCTTGCCGCCGCGATACAACTTGAAATCCATTGGGTACAAAACTGCTGTGTTACAACCAAAACGTCAGGCCATTTTCTGGAACATGTTTTAATCGTTCTGCTAATGTTTCTTTATCAGGAAACACAAGATCCGGGGCTATTTCTGCCAGCGGATAAAGCATAAATTCACGCTGTTTTAAACCGTAGTGGGGAATGGTCAGGCGTTCAGTATTAATAATGTGATCACCGAACAGCATAATATCTAAATCAAGCGTTCTTGGCCCCCAACGTTCGTCTTTACGGACTCGACCTTGTGCCAGTTCTATGGCCTGAGTGTGATCAAGCAATATTTCCGGTTGTAAGTTTGTATCTAATGCAACAACCAGATTGAGGTAATCAGGCTGATCCTGCGGCCCCATAGGTTTAGTCCGATAAAATGAGGAACGGTTAATAAACGTTGTATCAGGGATCGATTTAAGTGCAGCAAGTGCATTATTAACTTGCTGCAAGGGGGAGGCCAGATTACTGCCAATGGCGATATAAACCCGGGTCATACTAGTTGTTGTTCCTGTTATGACGAAGGTGGTTGCCACGGCGGTGACGGGTTCTGCGACGAACAGGCTCGCTGCCAAGCTCGGAGATCATGCCCCGCTGCTGTGATGCGGTTGATTGCTGGAATTCTGTCCACCAATGTACCAGTTCTTTCAGCTCATGGCGTGGTTCAATGCTGGCGCGTAATTCTAATAAATCGTAGGCTGCCCGGAATTTCGGGTGTTCCATTAATTTATTTGCCCGTTTACCCTGACGGCGCGGCAGGCGAAGCTGCAACAGCCAGATATCACGCATTGTTGTGGTATGACGCTTCGGAATGGCGATAGAACGACACTGTTCATCAAGAATATCATTCATGGCCAGGGCGAAAGCATCGTAATACTGTAAGCCCCCTTCCTGAGTCAGCTTCTCGGCATGTTCAATCAATGGATACCACAATATTGCCGCAAATAGGAAAGCCGGGTTGACCCGTTGATCGTTCTGGAGACGGTAATCGGTATTCTTTAATACCTGTTCCAGTAGTTTTTCCATCGGCGAATCACCGGATTGGGTGAAACCGCGCTGGATTAACGGGAATAGTGGCTCAAACAACTGGTATTCACACAGTATTTTATATGTGCTGTAACCGTGCCCTGATTGCAGAAGTTTCAGAGACTCCTCGAACAGACGTGCTGATGGAATATCCCGTAACAGAAATGCCAGACGTGGGATTGGCTCAGCCGTGTTCTTTTCGATGGTCATGTTAAGCTTGCTGGCGAAGCGGACTGCACGCAACATCCGCACAGGATCTTCCCGGTAGCGGGTTTCCGGATCACCAATCAGGCGTATGATCCCTTTTTCCAGATCTGCCATTCCACCGACATAATCCCGTAATGCGAAATCTTCAATCCCGTAATAAAGGCTATTAATTGTAAAATCGCGGCGTGCAGCATCTTCTTCCACAGAACCAAAGATATTGTCTCGCAATAGCATTCCGCTCTGGGCTTTATGAGACTGATTACGATCATTGCTTTCAACTTGTTCATGTGGCCCACGGAATGTGGCAACTTCAATGACATCCGGCCCGAACATAATGTGAGCGAGACGGAAGCGACGACCAACAAGACGGCAATTGCGGAATAATTTGCGAACCTGTTCAGGGGTAGCATTGGTCGCGATATCAAAATCTTTGGGTTTTTTATGCAACAGTAAATCACGTACACCGCCGCCGACTAAATAAGCCTCAAAACCCGATTTATTCAGGCGATATAAAACCTTCAATGCATTATCACTGATATCTTTACGTGAAATAGAATGCTGTTCCCGTGGAATAACGGTAATTGGGGAATCAGAAGGTTTTGCCTTTCCGGATTTATTCTTCATTTTGATGTTTTCAGCATTTGATGAAGATGTGCGATTCACTCTGCGGCGTTTAGGCAGAGTGCTGCTCTTTTTATAAGCAGGATGGTCAGATATGGTGACTGGCCTTTCACTGGCTGCCTGTGTTTCGCGTTTTATCTTGGTTTCGCGGATCAGCAAATTACGGCAGAAAGTTGCTACTCGGTTAAAAATGGTACACCTCGATAGTGACGGATAAAATTAAAACAAAAACAGCCGCTAATCATAACTTACTGGGCATTCTTTGAGAATGCTTGCAGTATCAATAGAAACACTTTATTTAAATTGTCCATTGATTATGTTCTGAGGCGGAACATGATTTATATTCCAGCCAATAATTGCCTGCTTTAGCAGTTGTTCCGTGGTGATATCCTGCCAACCAGCAATCGTTGGCTGGTTTAAAAATGATAACGCT
Organism: Xenorhabdus stockiae; assembly: GCF_002632825.1. Lineage (GTDB taxonomy): Bacteria > Pseudomonadota > Gammaproteobacteria > Enterobacterales > Enterobacteriaceae > Xenorhabdus > Xenorhabdus stockiae. The sequence continues at coordinate 8,036 of NZ_NJAJ01000043.1, read as the reverse complement.
TTCACCAGCAATGGACGTGGATCATCAAGAGGGATCGGTTTTGCATGATTTTGCTTGGAAAGTTTATTTCCCTCTTTATTTAACACAAGAGGCAAATGTACATAGTCCGGTGTTGTAAAATTCAGATACCGATATAAGGATATTTGGCGAACCGTAGGTTCAATCAAATCTGCTCCTCTGACAATTTCAGTGATGCCTTGATAGTTATCATCAATAACAACGACAAGATTATAGGCAAATAATCCATCTTTGCGATGAATAATGAAGTCCTCTTCAGCCATTTTTACCGGTACGGTAACATTACCTTGTAATTTGTCGTAAAAATCATACACAGGGTGATCCTGTTTCAGGCGAATAGCGGCATGATGGCCTGGTAGTTGTAGATGCTGGCAGTGAGCATCATAAAATCCGCCCAGCTGATGAATGCGTTGGCGGGTACAGGTACAGTAATAACTGTTTCCCTGCTGCTGTAACTGAGCCAATATTGCCCGATAAGCCTCATGGCGTTGGGACTGGTACAGCACTTCTTCGTCCCAGTGAAGCCCATAGTGCTCTAAGGCATGCAGTATTCTATCTGCTGAACCGGGAATTTCCCGTGGTGGATCAATGTCATCAATACGCATCAGCCACTTACCGTGGTGAGCACGGGCCTGTAAATAGCTACCCAGAGCTGTCACCAGAGAGCCAAAGTGGAGATCGCCAGATGGGGATGGTGCGAAACGCCCGACGTATAATGAGGAGTGTTCGGATTCAGATTGAGTCATATAAAAATCAATTTAAGGGAGTATACCCATTAGATTTCGAGTTTCACCGCTGCGGTAAGGGAACTATCCCCGGCAATACAGATAACCGTTTGTTTATAAAAACGCTGACTGGGGTAGCGAGCGTAGCCGACAAAGAGGTAACTCGAAAGATGCAGGGTATATACGGCGCCTTTCAGCGCCGTACTCACCTACCCATTAGCCAGCCATTTGCTTTTCGCGAATTTCGGCTAATGTTTTACAGTCAATACATAAATCAGCTGTAGGACGCGCTTCCAAACGACGGATGCCGATTTCAACCCCACAGGATTCACAGAAGCCAAAATCATCATCTTCGACTTTTTTCAGCGTTTTTTCGATCTTTTTGATCAACTTACGTTCACGATCCCGATTACGTAATTCAAGACTGAATTCTTCTTCTTGCGCCGCACGGTCAACCGGATCAGGGAAGTTCGCTGCCTCATCTTGCATATGAGATACAGTACGGTCTACTTCATCCCTGAGTTGATTGCGCCATGCTTCCAGAATGAGCTTGAAATGCGTTAACTGGGCATCGTTCATGTATTCTTCGCCAGCCTTCTCTTGGTAAGGTTCTACCCCAGCGATGGCGAGAATGCTCAAGGACGAGGTTTTACGTTTTTGCCCTTCTTGCATAATGCTTCTCCTTACACACGCACTATCAAACGAGCCCCCTGACAGTAGGGGGAAAAAAATAGGCCGCTATAAATAGCAGATGACTGCGAGGTTGGCAATTATTCCTACCATTAGTTTTGCAATGGTGTGAAGGCAGCCGTGTTTACTGCCTAAATATGCTGCAAAACTCACCTCATCAGCATGATCTGTTTACAAATCATCCCATTGATACAAAAGGCAATTTGTGACTTAGAACCATCCTGTTTTCTGTCATGCTGGCCCCGTAACAGATTACTTCGACCCCTAAATTGCATGCTTGTTCCAAAAGAAAAGCATAATCGTGGTCAATATGTTTTGCTGCCATAACGTGACTAATGCCGGAATGTAGCACGGCAAAGCACAGGACAGCCCGCTGTCCCTGTTGTGCTATCAATGATAGTTCACGTAAATGTTTTTGCCCACGAATTGTCACAGCATCAGGAAAATAACCATTATTTCCCTGCAACAGGGTGACTGATTTCACTTCAATATAGCAGTTAACTTTTTGTTTTGACTCTAACAATAAATCTATCCGGCTTTTCTCTTTTCCATAGCCCACTTCGCGGCTGATTTTTTCGTAACCGGATAATTCTGAAATGAGATCTTTTTCAATGGCCTGAAAAACCAGATCGTTGGCTCTGAGAGTATTGACACAAATCCAGTGCCCGTCCTGAGTCTGTGTCAGCTCCCAGCTATTGGGATATTTACGTTTTGGATTATCAGAGGTGGAATACCAAACGGTATCACCCGGTGTTGCGCACCCGGTCATTGCTCCGGTATTGGCACAGTGTATGGTCAGCGTTTCACCTTCCGGAGTCAGAACATCGGCCAGAAAACGTTTATAACGGCGAATTAATGTAGCGTGCTTTAGCGGTGGTGAAAATTCCATAAACTTTCCTTTATACCTCAATTGACAGTTTCATCATGACGTAACCTGCGCGGGAGCCACATGAACTAAAATTAAACGGAAACTGAAATTAAAGTTGCTAATGCTACAATGGCACTCATTGAAAGTTAATCGTTATGGTGAACCTTTGTTATTACCCATTTATGACGTTGTGGACTCAGTCATAGCTCAGCTTGAAACCTCAAAACAGGTATTACTGCATGCCCCGACCGGTGCCGGAAAATCAACCGGTTTACCGTTGGCAATTCTCAACAAGTCACGGTTTAGTGGGCGGATCATCATGCTGGAACCCCGGCGTATTGCGGCACGCAGTGTTGCGGAGCGTCTGGCAGAACAATTGAATGAGCCTGTCGGCAGAACGGTGGGTTACCGGATGCGTCTGGAAACAAAAGTCAGTGCTCACACACGTCTTGAAGTCGTCACAGAAGGTATCCTGAACCGGATGTTGCAACAGGACCCTGAATTGAGTGATGTCTCTCTCGTTATCCTTGATGAGTTCCACGAACGTAGCTTACAGGCCGATCTGGCTTTAGCGCTGTTGTTAGATGTACAGGAAGGATTACGCGATGATTTGCGTATTTTGGTGATGTCCGCAACGCTGGATAACCAGCGCCTTTCTTCTTTATTACCAGAAGCACCGGTTGTGGTTTCAGAAGGGCGTAGTTATCCGGTAACGAGAAGTTATCATCCCCTGCCTGCTCATTTGCCTTTTGAACAATCAGTGGCGTCAACAGTATTACGTTTGTTGCAGCAGGAATCGGGGTCATTACTGCTGTTTTTACCCGGTGTGAGGGAAATTCAGCGGGTGCAGGCTTACTTAGAAGAAAAAGTCGGTAGCGATACATTATTGTGTCCGCTATATGGTGCGTTATCGTTAACAGACCAGCGGATGGCGATAATGCCCGCTCCGGCCGGGAAGCGTAAGGTTGTACTGGCGACCAATATTGCAGAAACCAGCCTGACTATTGAAGGTATTCGTCTGGTGGTGGACAGTGGTCTGGAACGTACCAGCCGGTTTGAACCCCGGACAGGCTTAACCCGTTTGATCACCCAGCGTATCAGTCAGGCATCAATGGTGCAGCGGGCAGGGCGAGCCGGCAGGCTGGAAGCGGGTGTCTGCTGGCATTTGTTCAGTCAGGAGCAGGCAGAACGGGCAGCGGAACACAGCGAACCTGAGATTCTGCACGCCGATTTGAGTAGCTTGCTGCTTTCGTTACTACAGTGGGGATGCCGTGACAGTTCTCAACTACGCTGGCTGGATAATCCGCCGCAGGCCGCACTGGCTGTTGCCCGTACTCTGCTTGTACGGCTGGGGGCACTGGATGATAAGCAGCAGTTAACCGCCCGTGGCTGGCAAATGACAGAATCAGGTTGTGAGCCTCGCTTAGCCGCCATGTTGTGCCTAGCTAAAGAACAGTATGACAGACAGGATTCAGATCGGGGAATATTGGCAACGGCAGCAAAACTTGTCGCGATCCTTGAAGAACCACCGCGTAGGGGACAGTTGGATCTCACTCATTGCCTTAATACTCTTCAACCGAACTGGCAGCAACGGTCAAAACAGCTATTCAGGGAACTGGCGGGTAATAATATGGAAAATGCTGCCGATATTAATGTGGAGTATATATCTGAGTTACTGGTACAGGGGTTCCCCGACAGAATTGCAAAAAATCGTGATAATCTCGGGCGATTCCAACTGGCTACAGGGCTGGGAGCTATGCTTGCACGAGAAGAACCGCTTTCGGGGGAGACATGGCTGGTGGCTCCTTTATTACAGCAAGGCAATAAGATGCCAGATGCACATATTTTGCTTGCTTGTCCATTAGATATTGAGCAAATCATCCGGCAATATCCTTCTCTGTTTACAGAACAGACAGCTATTGAATGGGATGATAGTAAAGGCACCTTGCGGGCATGGAACAGACTGAAATGTGGACGATTGACGGTCAGGTCACAACCTCTGGCAAAACCCTCAGATACCGAATTGCAGGAAGCTCTGCTGAACTGGGTTCGGCAGGAGGGTCTGGCAGCGCTGAACTGGTCACAGGAAGCATTGCAGTTGCGTGTTCGTTTACAGCGGGCACAGGAATGGCTGCCGGAAACGCAATGGCCAGCGGTTGATGATGAAGCATTATTGGCTTCCCTTGAACAGTGGTTACAACCGGTGCTGGAAGGCGTGAGAAATTTGAAAGGCTTGCAGCAGGTTGAACTGTCAACAGCTCTGGTGAGTTTACTTGACTGGCAGCAGCGGCAAATACTGGATAATGAATTGCCTACTAATTACACTGTGCCAACCGGAAGCCGGATTGGTATCGAATATTTTTATGATAAACCTCCCGTACTCTCCGTAAAAATGCAGGAAATGTACGGAGAACAGCAAAATCCGGCTGTGGCAAAAGGGCGTGTACCTGTCGTTGTTGAGCTATTGTCTCCGGCTCAGCGGCCGTTGCAGATCACGCAGGATCTTGCCGCATTCTGGCAGGGGGCTTACCGTGAAGTGCAAAAAGAGATGAAAGGGCGTTATCCAAAACACTTATGGCCCGATGACCCCGCAAAAACAGCACCGACAAGGCGGGTAAAAAAATATATTTAATTGTTAGAGAAAGCATTTAACTGGAGAATTCGGTATGTCTGATGATGACCGTCAGCCAATCGGACGTAAGGATAAAAAATCAAAACATCGTCGTGGGCGTCAGGCAAATAAACGTCATCGGCGGGATGACTATGATGATTATGAATATAATGATGTTGAAGACGAAAATGACACCAATGATGAGGGGGAACTCATGACAAAAAAAGGGAAGAAATCCCCTCAGGTCAAAAAGGGACGTAAATGGATCTGGCTGCTGCTATTGAAAATATTGATTGTGCTGGCAGTACTCATTGGCATATATGGTTTTTATCTGGATGGCAAAATTCGTCATCGCATTGATGGTAGAGTGTGGCAGCTCCCTGCGGCGGTGTATGGCCGTATGGTAAATCTTGAACCGGGCATGAATTACAGTAAGGCTGAAATGATTCGGTTACTGGAAGGCATGCAATATCGGCAGGTAACTAAAACAACCCGTGCAGGTGAATTTGTGGTCAGAGGCAATAGCATTGAAATGCTGCGTCGGCCATTTGATTTTCCTGATGGCAAAGAAGGCCAGATTCAGGCTCGTCTGACTTTCGATAACAATCAGTTAACCAGTATTGAAAACATGGAGAACCAGCGCCAGTTTGGTTTCTTCCGTCTTGATCCGAAACTTATCACAATGATGCAGTCGGCGAACGGTGAGCAGCGTTTGTTTGTTCCACGTTCCGGTTTTCCTGATCTACTGGTTCAGACCTTACTGGAAACGGAAGACCGCTATTTCTACGAACATGGTGGTATCAGGCCACTTTCGATTGCTCGTGCTGCGCTGGAAAACCTGCTGGCAGGCCGTGCCGTGCAGGGGGGCAGTACCTTAACCCAGCAATTAGTCAAAAATTTATTCCTGACGAACAAACGGACTTTCAGCCGTAAAGCCAATGAAGCCTTAATGTCCGTACTGCTGGAGGCTCGCTACAGCAAAGATCGTATTCTCGAACTCTATCTGAACGAAGTTTTTCTGGGTCAGAGTGGCGATGAAGAGATCCGCGGTTTTCCGTTAGCGAGTCTTTACTATTTCGGCCGTCCGATTGATGAACTGAGTCTGGATCAGCAGGCGTTGTTGGTAGGGATGGTTAAAGGAGCTTCGTATTACAACCCGTGGCGTAATCCTAAAAGTGCACTGGAACGCCGTAATGTTGTATTGAAAATTCTCCAGAACCGAAAAGTGATTGATCAGGAGCTGTATGACCTGTTAAGTGCGCGTCCACTCGGTGTAAAACCTAAAAGTGATGTGATAGCACCGCAACCTGCATTTATGCAGATGGTACGTCAGGAGCTACGAGAAAAGCTGGGTGATAAGATTGATGATTTATCTGGCGTCAAAATATTCACAACATTAGACCCAGTTGCACAGGATGCGGCTGAAAACGCGATAGAAAACGGTATTGCGGCGTTGCGCAAAGATAAAAATCGTCCGGTGCCTAATCTGGAAGGTGCAATGGTCGTTGTTGACCGTTTCAGTGGTGAAGTCCGGGCAATGGTCGGAGGCTCGCAGCCACAATATCCGGGTTTTAACCGTGCTATGGATGCTCGCCGTTTAATCGGTTCGCTTGCTAAACCTGCAACTTATCTGACTGCATTGAGTGAACCAGATAAATATCGCCTGAATACCTGGTTGGCGGATGAACCTATCTCAATACCTCAGGCGGGGGGGAAACCGTGGGAACCGAGAAACTTCAGCCGTAATTTTAGTGAACGAGTGATGCTGGTTGATGCGCTGGCACGTTCAATCAACATCCCGACAGTCAATCTGGGGCTGGACGTGGGATTGGATCATATCGCCAATACCTTGGTGTTACTGGGCATTCCTGCTAAAGAGATTCAGAAAGTACCGGCAATGTTGCTGGGAGGTATCAACCTGACCCCGATGGAAATGGCACAGGAATTTCAGACTATTGCCAGTGGAGGAAATCGGGCAAAACTCTCCGCACTGCGCTCTATCATTGCTGAAGATGGCACCGTGGTTTACCAGAGTTACCCACAGGCGGAAAGAGCTGTACCTGCTCAGGCAGCTTATCTGACGTTATATGGTATGCAGCAGGTTGTGGCGCGGGGAACTGGCCGTTCACTGACCGGGAAATATGGCAAATATAATCTGGCAGGAAAAACGGGAACCACTAATGAACTGCGTGATACTTGGTTCGCCGGGATCGATGGTAAAGAAGTCGCGATTGTCTGGGCTGGATTGGATAACAACAAGCCGACTAGGCTGACGGGAGCAACAGGAGCATTGAAGATTTACGAACGTTATCTGGCGAATGAGACTCCATTGGCGCTGGATAATCGTGCTCCGGAAGGTATTGTCGATATGTCAGTTAATGAAGATGGTTCTTTTAACTGCGAAGGTGGTGGTATCAGAATGTTACCGGTCTGGACCGATGATCCACAGGCGTTATGTCAGCAATCCGTACAGCAGCCAATTGAGGAGGGCCAAGAAGAGGCTCCGGGCTGGCTGAAAGAGATGTTTGGACAGTAAAGAGTTATCTTAAATAGGTTGTAATTACATGTAATTCCCCACTTTTACAGGTGGGGAATTTAATTTTGACGCATATATCAAGATTCGAATAAACGTAGATCAAATGTTTGAAATGCATCATCTTTTGGGGAATATCCCAACACTTTTCTTGTTTCAGTTAAATCAAGACGTTTAAAACGATTATCAGAAATGCCGTGAGCAATAAAAAACGTAATTTCTTCTGCTTCAATGGCACAAGTAATTAACTGAACTGCATCATCTGGGCTGAGCCATGCACTGAGGTCACGGGCAGTTTTCAGTTCGTGATTATCTTTAAATTCAAATGCACCTATGCGAATTGCAATGGAAGACAAACCTTTCTGGGTTGCAAAATAGGAACAAAGCGCTTCCCCAAAACATTTTGTTACACCGTATATATTGGCAGGTGATGTCGCAATATTGTCAGGTATTTGCTTATCTATCGGATACCCTTCAATCGTTTGTGCACTACTAAATAGCTTTTCAAAATGATAGGCGAATCAAAGAAACTCAGTCCTATTTTTGCGAACTTTTTAATCGCAAAACCAAAAAAACACAAAAAGGAAGGAC
>NZ_NJAJ01000042.1 GCF_002632825.1 Xenorhabdus stockiae | reverse complement strand
TTTCATGTCACCTTACCCGAAAAAGGACAGGAATTAGCTACCCGGCTGACCGATAATTTCCAGACTTTAATTCCTGCATCTTCAAGTTAATTGCGTATAGGTTATCATCAATATATGATGCATAACTATTAGCTATCTATATATCTCAGCAGTTCCACTTAACTGATTCTGGCCAGATGCAGAGATAATACGGAAATATTTTGCTCCCGCTTCGTCAGCCTTTTTGGATAATTGCTCAGTGAGTGCTTCTAACGTTTCTGCCCCTGTTACTGAAACAATGCCTATCTTCTCTCCTGTTGCGGATTTGACCTCAACTGCGGCCATTGAACCAAATGAAATCGTGCTTAGTGCCAATAACGCGATAATATACTTTGAGGTTTTCATCGTGTGATCCTATTTTATTTTTCAATTTACGAAAGTTCTGTGAAATATTTTATCAATTGGTAGCAGCATTGGATTCTTACTTTAGAACCTCAAGTTAACATGAGGTCAATAGGTATAGTAAAAATAAATATATTTTTTATAAGAGCCTAACAAACCAGAACATGTTATATATTATAATTCAATTAGTTAACTGAAAAAACAGGAAGAAAAAATAAGCAATATATTGATGTGATAAAGCTGAGTTCAGAAAAAAATAGGTACATTACATCAATCAAAGGTGCTGGCAGTATTGTCAATTACTACATGAAAGTTACTTCGGATTTTGTATCCAAACTTAGATAACCATATAAAAATTAATAATTCCAACTTTTTGATATCTAATGTCAGATTCAAATAACGACCAGTAAAAGTAAAGCTATTTTATTTATCTTCATTATATCTATTGACTTCATGTTAACTTGAGGTTCTAGAGTAAATATTTAACGAATAAACTACTAGGTCACGTATAGGAGTTTCTATGGTTGGTCAAACAGCGAATTCTAAACTACTACTATTCCTTTCCAAACCATCCGGTCATATTTATTTCACTGGAGATCATTCAATTAATAAATTCCATTGAAAAAATGAATAACCATTCGAAAAACCAAATTAAAAATTAAATTCCTTAAGAGATTTATATAAATCATGAAAAAGAAAATATCTGTTTGTCTGGGTGTTACTTTCTTGCTGGTAACCAGTCTTGTGGTTTATCCCCTAAATACTTCTTCTACGAATGAATCATCAAATACGGCTTATCCAGCTATAAAAGTGGCATTGGCAGAAGTAAAAGAGATTCATCTTCCGAGAACATTACACGGTGTCGGAGAACTTGAAGCTGACAAGCAAGTTTATTTGGCGGTGGAAACCAGTGGAAAAGTCACTGATATTACATTTGAGTCTGGTCAATATGTCGAACAAGGCCAATTGTTGGTGAAAATTAACGATAGCGTTGAGCGAGCTGAACTGACCCGTTTACAAGCACAATGGAAAAATGCTGACAACCTCTATCAGCGCACCAATAAATTATTTACCAGCAAGGCGGTTGCCACATCCGAATTGGATAAGGCATTAGCGGAGCGGGATATGGCATCAGCGGCCATTAAACAAATAGAAGCGCAGATAGCTCAGAAAACTCTCCGGGCATCTTTTTCAGGCGTCCTCGGGATACGACAAGTCCAATTAGGGCAATACCTTCATGCAGGAGATGTGATTGCCAACCTAGTGGATGCCAAAAAACTCAAATTGAATTTTTCTCTGGATGAACAGACGGTTCCTGACCTGAGGGTTGGACAGTCAGTCAATATCGTGGTTGATGCCTATCCGAATCAGAATTTTACCGCCCAAATAAAGGCGATTGATCCTCTGATAGGAAGATCACGCACTGTGCAGCTACAGGCAACTCTGGATAATCCCGAAGGAAAATTAAAAGCAGGCATGTATGCCAGTATTCAGGTCATGCGTCAGGAAAATACCCTCGCTTTGGTGATACCTGAAACGGCTGTGACTTATACCGCTTACGGAGATACTGTATTTATAGCACAAGGCGCAGCGCAAGACCCCAGCCAACCTATGACTGTAAAACGCATTTCTATTGATGTGGGACAGCGTTGGAATGGGTTAGTGGAAATCAAAAAAGGCTTAGTTAAGGGCGATCGGGTTGTGACATCTGGCCAACTGAAATTACATGATGACATCCCTGTGGTCACGGTCGATGAAGATACCTTGAATATAGCAAAATTATCTATCACAGGTGCTTGATGGAGAAGGAAAATGATATTTACTGATATTTTTGTTCGCCGTCCGGTACTTGCTTTGGTAGTCAGTACATTGATCTTCTTATTGGGGCTATTTTCCCTCAATAAACTTCCTATCCGGCAATATCCACAATTAGAAAGTTCCACAATAACTGTGGTGACAGAATATCCTGGGGCTTCATCTGATTTGATACAGGGATTTGTCACCCAGCCCATCTCACAGGCTATTTCTTCTATTGAAGGTATCGATTATCTATCATCTTCCTCAGTACAGGGCAGAAGTACCATTACGATTCGTATGGAGCTTAACCAAAATTCAACGCAGGCTCTGGCGCAAGTGATGGCAAAGATAAATCAGGTCAGATATAAGCTACCAAAACAAGCTTATGATCCCGTTATTGAGCTGTCTTCAGGAGAATCAACGGCAGTTGCTTATGTTGCATTTTCCAGTGATTCGTTGCCGGTATCGGCGGTAACAGATTACCTTTCAAGAGTCGTTGAACCCATGTATTCATCCATTGAAGGTGTTTCTACGGTTCAGGTTTTTGGAGGACAACAACTCTCTATACGTTTATGGCTGGATGCGGATCGTCTAGCGGGACGTGGATTAACTGCTGCAGATGTAGCAGCGGCAGTCAGGCAAAATAACTATCAGGCGACACCCGGAAAAGTGAAAGGCGAATATGTCGTTTCAAATGTCCACGTCAACACAGATCTCACTAGTGTTGATGAGTTCCGTGATTTGGTCATTCGTAATGATGGTAATGGATTAATTCGTCTGAAAGATGTCGGCACGGTAGAACTGGGTTCCGCCTCCACTGAAACCAGTGCAATGTTAAATGGTAAAGCAGCGGTGCATCTGGGGTTATTTTCTACTCCAACGGGGAACCCGCTTATTATTGTCGAAGGTATCAAAAAATTGTTACCGGACATTGAAAAGACACTTCCACCGGGTGTTAAGGTTGAACTGGCGTTCGAAACCTCCCGCTTTATTAAGGCTTCTATTGATGAAGTGACCAAAACCTTGTTAGAAGCTTTGGTTATCGTGATGATAGTGATTTATCTCTGTTTGGGTTCATTGCGTAGTGTATTGATCCCGATAGTTGCTATTCCACTATCAATGTTAGGTGCGGCAGGGCTGATGCTGCTCTTTGGTTTCAGTATCAATTTATTGACATTGTTAGCAATGGTGTTGTCAATCGGTTTAGTCGTCGATGATGCGATTGTAGTGGTTGAAAACGTACATCGCCATATTGAAGAAGGGAAATCGCCAATCATGGCAGCCTTTATTGGTGCAAGAGAAGTGGCAGGCCCTGTGATTGCTATGACAATTACACTTGCCGCAGTTTATGCCCCAATTGGGTTGATGTCTGGTCTGACTGGCACACTATTTAAGGAGTTTGCTCTGACGTTGGCGGGCGCAGTTATCGTATCCGGTATTGTTGCGCTTACGTTATCTCCGGTAATGAGTTCTTTTTTATTACAACCTAAGCAGCAAGAAGGAAGAATGGCCCGCTGGGCTGAGATCATTTTTGAGAAATTATCCCATCATTATTCTCTCCTGCTGAGTGTCTCTTTGCGTTATCGGTGGATAATGGGCGGATTTGCTGTGCTGGTTGTCATCAGCCTCCCCTTACTTTATCAGCAAGCCCATCAAGAATTAGCCCCGGTTGAAGATCAGGCTGGGCTGTTAGCTGCGGTTAAGTCCCCCCAACATGCTAACCTCGATTATGTGGAAAAATTTTCCCATAAACTGGAGCGTGTATTTCGCGAAATTCCCGAGATGTCAGGGACATGGATTATTAATGGCGTTGACGGGGTTTCTTCGAGTTTTGGTGGCGTGGAATTATCAAAATGGAGTGAACGTCAGCGTTCCGCTTCAGAGATTCAGGCACAGTTACAGGTTGCCGTAGGTGAAGTGGAAGGCAGCAATATTTTTATATTCCAGCTTCCGCCATTACCCGGTTCAACCGGAGGGTTACCCATTCAGATGGTACTGCGTAGCTTACAGCCCTATCCTGTCCTGTACCAAACGATGGAGGAAATTAAGCAACAAGCACGTTTAAGCGGGTTATTTGTTGTCGTAGATAGTGATCTGGACTATAACAATCCGGTAGTACAGGTTCAGATTGACCGGGCCAAAGCCAATAGTCTGGGAATTAAAATGCAGGACATTGGGGAGTCATTAGCATTGCTGGTAGGAGAGGACTACATCAACAGATTCGGGATGCAAGGCCGTTCATATGATGTAATTCCACAAAGTATACGTGACCAACGATTAACACCGGAAGCCTTATCCCGCCATTTTGTCAGGACTGAAAATCAAAATATGATCCCACTTTCTACGATTGTCTCTGTTTCGACAAAAGTTGAACCCAATAAACTAACCCAGTTCAATCAGCAAAATGCAGCCATTTTTCAGGCTATTCCTGCCCCAGGGGTAACGATGGGACAAGCAGTGGCTTTCCTTGAGAGTGTGCTGGATAATTTACCTGTAGGATTCAGCTACGACTGGCAATCTGACTCCCGTCAATATAAGCAGGAAGGGCATGCTTTGCTTTTCGCATTCTTAGCCGCATTAATCATCATTTATCTGGTACTGGCTGCTCAGTACGAAAGCCTCATTGATCCTTTGATAATACTGATCACCGTTCCCCTTTCGATTTGTGGTGCTCTGATCCCGTTAGCCATGGGATATATTACACTGAACATTTACACTCAAATTGGCTTGGTAACCTTGATAGGGCTTATCAGTAAGCACGGTATTTTAATGGTGGAATTTGCCAATAAATTACAGGAGCGCGAAAGGCTGGATAAGCGTTTAGCTATCTTGCAGGCCGCAAAAATTCGCCTTCGGCCGGTATTGATGACGACAGCTGCAATGGTTATTGGCCTGATCCCACTCTTGCTGGCCAGTGGTGCGGGGGCTAATAGCCGCTTTGGTCTCGGATTGGTGATTGTATCGGGTATGCTGGTAGGCACATTTTTCACCTTATTTGTATTACCAACTATATACACCCTACTGGCAAGAAATCACTCTGCCTTTGCGGTAACACCAAGAAAACAGCAGGTTATAGAAGCTGATAAAATGGTGTAGCAAACAGCTTAAAAGGGAAAAAACCATGCAATCTGATTAGCGTGGTTTTCAGTTAAGAAAAAATGGGTATCGCCTTTGAAGCGATACCCATCATCAATAATCTGGTCTACTCATACATCTATTTAGTGCATATCAGTCTGCTTTTTAGTGGGCTCCGGCCATATACCCGCAATATACTCAAGACACTCGGCTTTGGGGCCTTCCTTTCCTGTCGCCATCCAGCCAATCGGGATCCGATATTCGTCAGGCCAGATTGAATACTGCTTTTTACTGTTAATGACAACTATCCACAGCGCGGCTTCATTTCCGGTTAATTGTTCCATGAAAATACCCCCTGTCTGTAACTTTCCGGCAATACCTGAGGCAGGAACCCGGTACTGATCAGATAATTCAGTACTTGGCAGACATATTCAGATGTAATAACCGGACACTGAATATCTGATCCTTCCAATGCTGCCAACGTCTGTTTCAGCTCCAGTTCTGGCTGGATTTCATGGAGATAATCAGGATCCAACGCGCGGTAAGGTTTCTCTGTCATATCCCGAATCAGCGGAATCAATGGGTACAGAGAATGAGAGTCATCCAGAGCAAGAATTCTCTCTTTCCCTTCATTGAAAGGAACTGGATTAAGGATATAGCCAAACTCCTGAACCCAATCGAAAAACTGACGGATAGAAACTTGCACCGGATTAAACAGGTTAAAGAATTTCCCGTCAGATTCACGCTGCTTAGAAATATGCACCAGTGAAGCCGCTACGTAATCAACCGGTACGATATCCAGCAATAATCCATGAGCAGGATAGGAGCCCATTTCCAGATAACCTTTCAGGGAAGCCACAAGATAATCATTCCCCTGCGCAGCTCCGGTACGGGTATGTCCGAGGATCAGGCCGGGACGGTAAATACTCACTGGCATCCCCCGTTTACGGGCAATGTTGATAATCCCTTCTGATACCCACTTGCTGCCCGAATAACCGGAAGGATCACGTATTGTTTCGCTCATAGCGCGATCATCTTCCATAAATGGCCGTGGAGATTCAGTAGCAAACAAAGCATTCACAGAAGAAACATAATGGAAATGTTTCAGGCGTGAAGTAGAGGCAAATTCCAGTGCGGTTCTTGTGCCATCAACATTAATGCTTTTTAGTGAACTATAAGGATAGATAAAGTTAACCAGCGCACCGTTGTGATAAATCACATCCACATCCTGCGCGAGTTTATCCCAGATTTCAGGCAACAAGCCAAAACGGGGTTGCCCCAGATCCCCTATCACAAAATCCACGCGGTCAAGGCTATTACCTACATCAATCTGATAATGAGCAAAACCATCCAGGATCCTCTCAAGGGCATGTGCTTTGTCGTCAGCACGGCACAGACAGATAACCTGAGCTGAAGTCTGTTTCAACAGTTGTTCCAGCAAATGCAGGCCAAGATATCCGGTCGCTCCCGTCAGCAGAACAGTATCAGGCTCATACCAGTTCGCATGTGGTAAACCATCAGGACGTATACTTTCTTTCAGATAAACATCTTTTCTCAGCGTTTCTGCATGTTGCTGAATAAGCGCTTCACTACGGTAAACACTGTTGAAAGGAATCAGATTATTTTTGTGGACTTCACTCATCTCATCCAGAATAGCCGCAATTCGGGCAATTGTGGGTTCAACATAGATACCGGAAATAGGGACCCTGAGTGAAAATACTTTTTCAATCCGTTCCACCATACGGGCGACCAGAATAGAGTTACCGCCAATCTGGAAAAAATCATCAGTAATGCCAAAAGTTTCCGCAGCCAACAAATCGCCCCAGATAGCATAAACCCGTTTTTCTGTTTCTGTTTCCGGCTGCACCGCATCATGACTGGTATTCAGACGTTCTGCCACTTCTTCCAGACGTTTCCTGTCCCGCTTGCCACTACTTGTCAGCGGAATATAAGGAATGCGGTAATATTCAGAGGGGATCCAGGCTTCGTGCAGGCATTCTCGCAATGCGACCTGAGTTTCACGTACCCACTCCTCCGATATAACCATATTAGGATCAAACAATACGAACGCCTGTATCTTGGCAAAATCACCGCTTCCCGCGACACGGATAATGGCATCCTGAACCCCGTGTTGTTTTCTCAACGCAATTTCTATTTCACCCAGTTCAATTCGATAACCACGTACTTTGACTTGATCATCCTGCCTTCCCATATAAATGAGAGAACCATCTTCAGTCATACGGGCCATATCGCCTGTCAGATAGGCTCTTTTCCCCTTTCCGTTGACATCAGGGACGTACCGTTTAGCTGTTTCAACCGGATTATTGCGATATCCAGCTGTCACACCTAACCCACCGATCAGGATTTCACCTACCGTTCCTTTAGCGACAGGACGCAGATTCTTATCCACAATACTGATGCTGGTGCCGGGAATCGGCCCGCCCAACTGTACCTTATCTCCTTTTTTCATGCGAAATGCCGTTGACCAGATTGTCGTTTCTGTCGGGCCATAAAGGTTCCATAAAGTGCCACCAGATTCCGTTAATTGATCGGCCAAATCTTGTGACAGCGCCTCACCGCCGCAAAGCATGCTGATATCAGAACGCGGCGTCCAGCCTGCATTCAGTGCCATTGACCAGGTTACTGGAGTTGCCTGCGCCAGAGTAAATTGAGGATCAGAGAACACACGGGATAGCGCCATCGCATCACGCTGGGTCTCAGTGGGTGCGATGTAGATACTGCCTCCATGAACAACCGTCAGCAGTAGCTCAAGGACTGAAATATCAAAAGAGAAAGTAGTCAGCGCAAGCATACGATCATTCTGGTTAACTGATAATAACTTGCCCAGTGCGCACAGGAAGGCCGCCAGATTGTCATGCTGCACCTGCACAGCTTTCGGTAGTCCGGTAGAACCAGAGGTAAACATGATATAGGCCGGATGATCGCCTAATTCAGGAATAACAACATCCTCCGTTATTTTCTCAACTGTATAGGCAAGGCGCTCCATCGGAATATGTGTTGATGCTTTCAATCCCGCTGATACCGTTTCATCAGAGACCAGAATACTGTCAGGTAAGCTGGCGAGAATATCATTCAAACGTTTTTCCGGCATCATGGTATTAAGGGGAATATATACTGCACCGATCTGCCAGGTCGCCAGCATCGTGATAAACCATGGAATACCCCTCTCGGCTGCAATAGCGACATAACTCCCCATTGTTACACCATAACAACGCAAAACATGCGCTGCGCTGATAACCCGTTGCTGTAACTCACCAAATTCCAGAATTCCATGCGGATCTGAAACAGCAATATCATGCGGTGCTATTTTTGCCAGTTTTGCTAAACGGGATGGTACATTATCAAACCATGGCTGAAGTGTTTTTTCCATATAGCTGATATTAATGCCATTAATATCAGAAGGGTTAGAGAATGAGGATTGTTGCCCAATAAATGCTGTGTGTAATATTGCCTTGTGTGTGTAAGTATTCATAATGATGTTCTCATTCTGATCTCCACTTTGTTCCATCATTTTTTATGATGAATGGAGATATTTATGCTGTTAGTCAATAAATATCAGCTATTGTCCACATTTGGCTCCTACAATGACCTTATGTTGACCTTCACTGAATAAAAAAAGTAAACTTCAAGAAAATTATTTAAAATTAAAGAATTATTATTTAATATTTATTTGTAACTTTTAATTAATTACACAATCAACCCATAATTATATTTTTTTACTAGTGAATAGAGTGTATTACGCCTTATACACCACTTCATCACCTTGATATAACTTGTTTTTATTTTATAAAACAGCTATCCACTACTCATAAAACCCTGCTTCGTGAGCATGAATAACCATTTGTAGTAATATCTATTATTTCTGAATCAAAACTCAATCATTTTATTTATAACTGTGTTATAAAAAACGCAAAATATGTAAATAAATATAATCAAAATTATTAAATAAAAAATAACAGCAAAAAATAGTAAATATCAGTTAAGAAAACAGACAAGAAATATCACATTTTCATTCATCACTATCTGTTTAGATAATCTTATATTTGTTTAAATAAGATTCGTATAATTAAAACGGCGAATATATTCCCACAATAATCATAGTCCTTTATGACAAAAAGAAAATAAACGAATGGAATACGCTCAAAAATAACCGCCAAACATTCTTAATTGTGACAGAAATCACGATAATTAAAATAAAACTTATTTCAAAAGAGCCATAAATCGCTCAAAATTGTGGTCTTTACGAAATTATATCCATATGTTAGCGATACTTCACAGATATATAAGTCTGTTTTAGCTATTCTTTCTTTCGATATAGAAAAAAATAAATTGAAACTTTCGTTTACTGCTGGTCACTACTAAACAGTGGTGATTCGCTCATACTAAAAGTCATGTGGAGACAAACATGTTAAGTATATTCAGACCGGCGCCTCACAAAGCCCGGCTGCCTGCGCAAGAAGTAGATCCACTCTATCGTCGCTTGCGCTGGCAAATTTTTATGGGGATTTTCTTTGGCTATGCTGCTTATTATCTGGTAAGGAAAAACTTTGCGTTGGCAATGCCATATCTGGTGGAACAAGGCTTTTCCAGAGGAGATCTGGGTTTTGCTCTGTCAGGGATCTCAATCGCATACGGCTTCTCAAAATTCATTATGGGTTCCGTTTCCGACCGTTCTAATCCCCGGGTTTTCTTGCCAGCCGGCCTGATACTTGCGGCAGCCGTAATGCTGTTCATGGGCTTTGTACCGTGGGCAACGTCAAGCATTGCGGTCATGTTTGTCCTACTGTTCCTGTGTGGCTGGTTCCAGGGTATGGGATGGCCTCCTTGCGGCCGTACCATGGTTCACTGGTGGTCACAAAAAGAGCGTGGCGGGATCGTTTCTATCTGGAACTGCGCACATAACGTTGGCGGTGGATTGCCTCCATTACTGTTCCTCCTCGGTATGGCATGGTTCAATGACTGGAAAGCCGCGCTTTATATGCCAGCATTCGCTGCCATTCTGGTTGCCCTGATCATCTTCGCTCTGATGCGTGACACCCCACAATCCTGTGGCTTACCACCAATCGAAGAATATAAAAACGACTATCCACCTGACTACACGGAAAACGATGAAAAAGAACTGACTGCAAAAGAGATTTTCATGCAGTACGTTCTACCTAACAAACTGCTGTGGATGATCGCCATTGCTAACGTATTCGTTTACTTACTCCGCTACGGTATCCTTGACTGGTCACCAACTTATCTGAGAGAAGTTAAACACTTCGCACTGGATAAATCTTCCTGGGCCTACTTCCTGTATGAATATGCGGGTATCCCTGGTACGCTGCTGTGTGGCTGGATGTCGGACAAAGTATTTAAAGGCAACCGTGGTGCTACCGGTGTGTTCTTTATGACGCTCGTCACTATCGCTACGATAGTCTTCTGGATGAACCCGGCCGGTAATCCGAATGTTGATATGATCTGTATGTTGGTGATCGGCTTCCTGATTTATGGCCCTGTTATGTTGATCGGCCTGCATGCTCTTGAGCTGGCACCGAAGAAAGCAGCAGGTACTGCGGCTGGCTTTACTGGTCTGTTTGGCTACCTCGGTGGCTCGGTAGCTGCCAGTGCGATTGTTGGCTATACCGTTGATTTCACCGGTTGGGATGGCGGCTTTATGGTCATGGTTGGCGGCAGCATTCTGTCTGTTATTCTACTGTTGTTTGTTATGCTGCATGAAAACAAACATAAGCAGGAAATGGCACAAGCACATAGCAGCTAATCAATAGGCTGTTTTTAATAGAGCCATTCCCGTGTCGCCACTGTTGAACGAAATGAAACAGTGGCGACAATAATACAGTAACACTGCGTTCCCTCTTATATTCAGTATTCTAAGTTCATATAAAACACCATTTAATTACCCAAATACACCTTCATTACCACAAGTGGAGAACCCCAATGCACACCCCCGTTAAAACAATTATGGCCGGTCTTCTGTTAGCTTCATCAATGTCAGGTATTGCACATGCAGCGGATAAAATTGTTATCGCGCATCGAGGAGCAAGCGGCTACCTGCCTGAACATACCCTTCCTGCCAAAGCGATGGCTTTTGCTCAGGGCGCGGATTATCTTGAACAAGATCTGGTGATGACTAAGGATAATGAACTGGTCGTTCTGCATGACCATTATCTTGATCGCGTCACTGATGTCGCTGAGCGTTTTCCAAACCGCGCCCGTGCCGATGGTCGTTACTATGCCATTGACTTTACCCTGCCAGAAATTAAGTCACTGAAATTTACTGAGGGGTTTGATATCAAGGATGGCAAAAAAGTACAAAGCTATCCCGGTCGCTTTCCAATGGGAAAATCAGATTTTCGCATCCACACTTTTCAGGAAGAGCTGGAATTTATTCAGGGTATGAACAAATCCACCGGAAAGAATGTTGGTATCTATCCTGAGATTAAAGCACCGTGGTTCCATCGTCAGGAAGGCAAAGACATCACAGCAAAAGTGTTGGAAGTACTGAAACAGTACGGTTACACCAAAAAGAGCGATAAAGTTTATCTGCAATGTTTTGATGCCAATGAGTTGAAACGTATTAAAAATGATCTGGAACCAAAATTGGGGATGGATCTGAAACTGGTGCAACTGATTGCTTACACCGACTGGAATGAAACCTACGAACAGAAAATCGATGGAACATGGCATAACTATAGTTATGACTGGATGTTTAAACCGGGTGCCATGAAAGAAGTGGCAAAATATGCTGATGGCATTGGCCCGGATTACCACATGCTGGTCGCCAATGACTCTACCCCAAATAACATTAAATTAACTGGTATGGTAAAAGAAGCTCACGCCAGCCATATGGTGGTACATCCGTATACTATCCGTATTGACCAGTTGCCCAAGTATGCCACCAGCGGAAATCAATTGTTTGATATCGTCTTCGATAAAGCCAATGTCGATGGTGCATTCACCGATTTCCCTGATTTAGCGGTGAAATTCCTCGAAGAACATCACGAACATAAGTAATTGACTCTTTATTCATTTAATACCCCCGCCGCAAGTGGCGGGGTATTAAATCAGGAAATACCCACCGGAAAGGCTATAACCTCACTGATTCGCTCCGCGCCCAGAGCCAGCATAATCAGGCGATCAACCCCCAATGCCACACCAGCACATTCCGGCATACCATAAGCCAGAGCTTCAAGCAGATACTCATCTATCGGCTGTACAGGTAGCCCCATTGATTCACGTTTACGATTATCCTGTTCGAAACGCAGGCGCTGCTCTTTGCTGTCTGTCAGTTCACGGAAACCATTCGCCAGTTCCATGCCCTTGAAATACACTTCAAAGCGCTGAGCAACACGATGATCTTCTTTACTGATCTCTGCCAGTGCGGCCTGAGAGGCAGGGAAATGATAAATAAATGTCGGCTTTTCAATACCAATATGTGTTTCAACCCCCATGGTAAAAAGCAGTTGCAGTAAGGTATCCCGGTCTTCTTCACGATCAGCAATATTGCTGAGATCGAGTTTTGCCGCTACTTCACGCAGTTTTTCTTTGCTCGCCGTCAGGGGGTCAATATCCAGATAACGAATAAAAGCCTGCTGATAAGAAAGGGATTCGGCACTTTCGCAATCCAGAATTTGCTGTAACAGATCATCCACTTCATTCATCAAGCGGTACATATCATAGTGTGGACGATACCATTCCAACATGGTGAACTCAGGATTATGGTGGCGTCCTGCTTCTTCATTGCGGAAACTTTTTCCCATCTGATAAATGGAGCCACTGCCCGCAGCAAGTAGACGTTTCATGTGGTATTCGGGGCTGGTCATCAGATACAGGGGAAGACCATCCGCTGCACCAGGGCCGACAAACCTCGTCTGAAAGGGAACCAAATGGACGTCTGTGACAGTCGCCTGACTCATGGCGGGTGTCTCAACCTCCAACACCCCACGATCTGCGAAAAAGCGCCGTATTTCTGCCAGAATTTCTGCCCTTTTCAATAAATTAGCGATAGGGGCTGTTGGCTGCCAATCCGCGATTTCGTTCATATTCCTGTGGCTCCAAAAGAAAACAAAACGCGCAGTTTACCCGCATCACGCTCGCCAGACAAATTATTACATTGGATCCTTTGTCAATGGTCTGCTATTTATCATTTATTTCTGAACGAGTTATAAAAATAACCCATCTAGATAAAATTTCACCGAAGATAGATTAACTCTTTTCATAAACATTGTTATAAATAAACCTTAAACCTAAAGATAACTTTAAAAAATATTAATGTTATAAAAAAGTGGCCTGCTTTTGCGGCCACTATATTTACACGCTTATTATTTTCAGTCCGTAATGCAAATTATTCAATTAATGTCACAACGCGAAATTTACAATACACATCTAAATTAACTTTGTCAGGCTTAATATAATCAATACCGCCAACTGTTACTCGGCTAAGATATTTACCTGTATCAGCTTTCAGTGCAATCATATTACAACCAACATCTTCAATCATAAAAGTTGAATAAATGTCTACCGTTGGTTTAATAGATTCAATAAAATCACTACTTGAACGGGTTACTCTACTGAGATAAAGTTTATTATCTCCGATAAGAGCAATTTTATTAAGGTTATTTGGATCAAGATAAACAATGGTAAACCGACAATATTCATCTATAGATGATTTTACAGCTTCAATATATTGAATTCCATTTCTATCAACTCTACTTAAATAAAGATTGTTATCCGCTTGTAATGCGATAGTTATTTTTCTAAGTGCCATGATAGGCTCCTAATTATAAAATTTATTTATCACAAAAACATATCGCTATATATTACAACTTAAAATCAGGAACGAAATACAATACATCCACCAGACAACATACATCATTTAACTAAAACATAAAATAACAAAATATATAAACCATCAATTAATAACATAAAGAATTAATTATAAATTTTTTGCAATCCCATATCTCCATTATAAATAAATAGAGTGTATAAATTACCAAAAGAATAGAAATGACCTTCAAGTAAACATTAAAAAAATAAAGAAATTACATTAAATAAAAATTCAAACTTCATTATTTATTGATAAGAGACCCCGATATCGCGTTAATTTAATGAATTTAAGCCTCAAGATAAGACAAATAATATCGATTAACTTAACAACACATTAATAAAAAATGCCCGGATGAATGGAAAACTTGTTTTAGATCAATTTTTATTGATACTAATTCTGCCAAATCAGCGTTCATATCAAGTTTACTTCCTCCGTCATCCGTTATAATCATATCAGATAAAAAATAACAGACAGTGCTCCTAACTCGTTAAGGTACAAGAAATTTACTTACAACACTCAGTCGGACAAGAAAAAATACCTCTGCAAAGTAGCAAGGTCACAAATGACGAGTGATAACGCATTAGGCTTTCTGGCTGAAGTTTATTCATTTCACTTGAAACAATGGAGAAGCACAGTGCAAACCTTCAATGCTGATCTAGCAATTATCGGAGCCGGTGGTGCAGGTCTACGGGCCGCCATTGCTGCGGCTGAAGCCAATCCCCAACTCAAGATTGCCCTGATTTCGAAAGTGTACCCTATGCGCAGCCACACCGTCGCCGCAGAGGGTGGGTCAGCCGCAGTCACTCAGTCTCATGATTCCTATGACTTTCATTTCAATGACACAGTATCCGGCGGAGACTGGCTGTGTGAGCAGGATGTGGTTGAGTATTTTGTCAAACACTGTCCGACTGAGATGACCCAGCTGGAGCAATGGGGTTGCCCGTGGAGCCGCAAAGAAGATGGCTCCGTGAATGTGCGTCGTTTCGGTGGCATGAAAATTGAGCGCACATGGTTTGCCGCGGATAAGACCGGCTTCCATATGCTGCATACACTGTTTCAAACCTCACTCAAATATCCACAAATTCAGCGTTTCGATGAACATTTTGTCCTCGATATTCTGGTTGATGAAGGCCGTGCCCGTGGCCTGGTTGCCCTGAATATGATGGAAGGCAGTAAAGTTCAGATTCGCGCAAATGCAGTCATTATGGCTACCGGTGGTGCAGGCCGTGTTTATCGTTACAATACGAACGGCGGCATCGTCACCGGTGATGGCATGGGTATGGCTTTCCGGCATGGTGTTCCACTACGCGATATGGAGTTTGTGCAATATCACCCAACCGGCCTGCCGGGTTCCGGCATTCTGATGACTGAAGGCTGTCGGGGTGAAGGCGGGATTCTGGTGAATAAAGATGGCTATCGCTATCTACAGGATTATGGTTTAGGGCCCGAAACGCCACTCGGTCACCCTGAAAATAAATATATGGAACTGGGACCACGCGATAAAGTTTCGCAGGCATTCTGGCATGAATGGCGGGCAGGACGAACTATTACAACGCCGCGCGGTGACGTTGTACATCTGGATCTGCGTCATTTGGGTGAGAAGAAATTACTGGAACGTCTACCGTTCATCTGTGAACTGGCGAAAGCCTACGTTGGTGTTGATCCGGTCAAGGAGCCTATCCCTGTTCGTCCGACAGCGCATTACACTATGGGCGGAATCGAAACCAATCAACAATGTGAGACCCGTATCAAAGGGCTGTTTGCTATTGGTGAATGTTCTTCTGTCGGCCTACATGGCGCAAACCGTCTTGGCTCTAACTCACTGGCAGAACTTGTCGTCTTTGGTCGTCTGGCGGGTGAAGAAGCTGCCAAATGTGCTCAGGAAGCTCCTCCCGCCAATGAAAATGCACTGGCTGCACAGGTTCACGATATTGAGGCTAAACTCAATAAATTGCTGAATCAACGAGGCGAAGAAAGCTGGGCAAAAATTCGTGATGAGCTTGGAACGGCAATGGAAGAAGGTTGTGGTATTTATCGCACCCCTGAATTGATGCAAAAGACGATTGATAAGATCGCAGAGCTGAAAGAGCGCTTCAAGCATATCCAAATCAGTGACCGCTCCAGTGTATTCAATACTGACCTTCTCTATACCATAGAACTGGGATTTGGGCTGGATGTGGCGGAATGTATGGCTCACTCCGCGATGAATCGCAAAGAATCCCGCGGTGCCCACCAGCGCCTTGATGAAGGCTGTACCGAACGTGATGATGAGAACTTCCTGAAACATACACTGGCTTTCTACAACCCTGAAGGCGCGCCACATCTGGAATACAGTGATGTGAAGATCACTAAATCCCAGCCCGCAAAACGGGTTTATGGTGGGGAAGCCGCGGCACAAGAGAAAAAACAGAAGGAGCAGGCGAATGACTGAGATGAAAAACCTGAAAATGGAAGTCATGCGCTATAACCCGGAAACCGATGATGCGCCTTATTTCACAACATACGATGTCCCTTATGATGACCAGACTTCGCTGTTGGATGCATTAGGCTATATTAAGGATAATCTGGCTCCTGACCTGTCTTATCGCTGGTCCTGCCGGATGGCAATCTGCGGCTCCTGCGGCATGATGGTCAACCGCGTACCAAAGTTGGCCTGTAAGACTTTTCTGCGCGACTACCAGCACGGGCTGAAAGTGGAAGCCTTAGGGAATTTCCCCATAGAGCGGGATTTGGTGGTGGATATGACTCACTTTATCGAAAGTCTGGAAGCCATCAAGCCCTACATTATCGGTAATGACCGTAAACCTTCTGATGGCCCGAATGTGCAAACTCCGGCACAGATGGCGAAGTATCATCAGTTCTCCGGTTGTATCAACTGTGGCCTATGCTACGCAGCCTGCCCTCAGTTCGGCCTGAATCCTGAGTTTATCGGCCCTGCTGCCGTCACGCTGGCACACCGCTATAACCTTGATAACCGTGATCATGGTAAGAAAGAGCGTATGCCACAAATCAACAGCGATAATGGTGTCTGGTCCTGTACTTTTGTCGGTTATTGTTCTGAAGTTTGCCCGAAACATGTCGATCCGGCAGGAGCAATTCAGCAAAGCAAGGCAGAAAGTGCAAAAGATTTCATTATCTCCATGCTGAAACCACAATAAGGGAGGTGAAAGTCATGACAACAAAACGTAAGCCTTATACCCGTGGCATGGAGCCTACTTGGTGGCAGAAATTAGGTTTTTATCGTTTCTATATGCTGCGTGAAGGAACTTCTGTTCCTACTGTCTGGTTCAGTATTTTGGTGCTTTATGGGCTGTTTGCCCTGAAAGCCGGCCCTGAAAGCTGGGGGGGTTTTGTCTCTTTTCTACAAAACCCACTGGTATTGCTGATCAATATCATCACCTTGCTGGCAGCATTATTACATACCAAAACCTGGTTTGAACTGGCGCCCAAGGCACTCAATATCATTGTCAAAAATGAAAAAATGGCACCGGGACCCATTATCAAATTATTGTGGACTTTCACTATTATTGCGACTGCCGTGATCCTTGGCATAGCGCTAATCTGACCCCAAGGAGGATCTGATGAATCAAGTACCAAAACGTTCCGATGAACCTATTTTCTGGGGATTGTTTGGCGCTGGCGGTATGTGGAGTGCTATTGTCGGGCCAGTCATTGTCCTG
Source organism: Xenorhabdus stockiae (assembly GCF_002632825.1). Lineage (GTDB taxonomy): Bacteria > Pseudomonadota > Gammaproteobacteria > Enterobacterales > Enterobacteriaceae > Xenorhabdus > Xenorhabdus stockiae. Next base: position 10,166 of record NZ_NJAJ01000042.1, on the reverse strand, counting down.
CTATTAGGCATTTTACTGCCATTAGGATTAGCTCCTGAGGCACTTTCCTACGAACGTATTCTGACTTTCTGCCAGAGCTTTATTGGGCGTGTTTTCTTATTGCTGATGATAAGTCTGCCACTTTGGTGCGGATTACACCGCATACATCATGCTATGCATGATCTGAAAATTCATGTTCCTGCCGGTAAATGGGTGTTTTATGGCGCAGCCGCAATTCTGACTGTTGTGGCTCTGATTGGTGTTTTTACGCTGTAGTTAACCCGAGCTTCACTTAAAAGAAGTGAACTAAAGTGCCTGAGGCACGATTAAATTTTTTGCTAAAGAAAACAAAATCGTGGAGATCCTCAGGCATGTATAATTTAGAATAACTTTATTGTTCCGTCGATGAATTTTGCCAAAAATTTATCCCTCTCTGGCATCAACAACTCATTGAGCGATTAACGAATTGGCAATGGTGCGTTAACAGCAACCAAGCCTTGGCGCTGCATTTCTAACCAGAAATCAGCCGGGACTGTAGCGGTTAATGCTGCTAAGTCTTCAGCCATACGACCTAGACGACTTGAACCAGGGATAACCGCTGCTACTGCTGGGTTAGCTAGTGAAAACTGTAATGCAGCGGCTTTAACATCAACATTAAATTGCTTAGCAATTTGATAAATCTTCGCGACTTGTTGATGAATAGCTGGGGAAGATTTTTGATATTCAAAATGCGCGCCCCCTACCAATACGCCTGAGCTGTATGGGCCGCCAACAACGATATCAACATTATGCTCTAACGCTTCTGGCATCAGTCGTTGTAGTGCACGGCTGTGATCTAATAAGCTATAACGGCCTGCCAATAAGAATGCATCTGGTTTTGGCTCATCTAAGCCCAGTGTTAATTCACAAGGTTCAACACGGTTAACACCTAGCCCCCAAGCTTTGATCACGCCTTCTTCACGCAGGCGGGTTAAGGCACGGAATGCACCAGTGCGTGCGGTGTTAAAATGCTCTAACCAACTATCTCCGTAAAAATCTTGTGAAGGATCGTGGATCCACACGATATCAATACGGTCTGTTTTCAAACGTTTCAGACTATCTTCAATAGAGCGCAGTGTCGCATCTTCAGAGTAGTCATTAAGAATTTTGTTTTTCAAACCGTGTTCAAAAAGACCGCCTTTTTCCCCGAAATCACGATTTGCAGGATCTTCCATCTCATCTAACATGATGCGACCCACTTTGGTACTCAACACATAATCATCACGTGAATACTGAGACAGGACTTCACCCATACGGATTTCAGATAAACCAGAACCGTACAGCGGCGCGGTATCAAAATAACGAATCCCTAGATTCCATACTTCGTGTACGATTGCAATCGCTTCGTCATCCGGAATTGCTCTAAACATGTTACCTAATGGCGCTCCGCCAAAACCAATTTGGCTAGGAAGTAATTTTCTAATACTCATATTGTAATTCCTTAATAAATTAGCTTGTTATCAGCAAAATAATGTTTCAGGAGAGTGAACCATCCTGTCATGGAACAAATAGTAGGTTGATTTTTTATGACATGAAAGGACATAATTAGTCTAAGTTAAGACATTAAAGGCAATAATCATGATTGACCTGCGCCAACTCAACTACTTCGTTGTTGTAGCAGAAGAGGAACATGTCGGGCGTGCAGCAAAGCGCCTACATATTTCACAATCCCCATTAAGCCGGCAAATTTCTCAATTAGAAGAAAGACTCGGATTAATGTTGTTCGAACGAAGCCAGCAACGAATTCGCTTAACGTCTGATGGACAAACATTTTTGACTGAAGCGCGCTCACTCCTTACTCACGCCAAACGCCTGGAGTCATTAGGCCGCCGCTTAGGTCGAGGAGAAGATGGTGGACTGTGTGTCGGCTACATTGAAAATGCAATGCACTCAGGCATACTGCCAATTTCATTAAGTGTGTTAAGGGATTCACACCCAGATGTTCATATTGCGTTGTATAACCAAACGCCAGAACGCCAGTTAGAAGGGCTGCGCCAACGGAGCCTTGATTTTGCGATGGTTGATACTCCACCAGAAGGAAAAGAGAGTGAATTAGAATATCAACAAGTATTGAATGACCGCATGTTAGTGGCGGTTCCTCATCATCACCCTTTAGCAACAAAAGAGCACATTATCCCTAATGATTTAACGGCACAACAATGGATCTCAGTCTTACACAACAATGATAATTCGCACTCACGGGATGATTTTGTTGCCGCCTGTGTGAAAGCAGGGTTTCGACCAGATATTCGTTTAGAAGCAGAAGAACCGTTAACAGCGTTAGGCCTTGTTGCCGCAGGCCTTGGCGTGACATTGATACAAAATAGTTTGCGCTATAACTTGCCTAAAGGGGCTATTTTACGCGAGGTGCCTTGGATGAATATTACCACCCAGCTTTGGGCTGTATGGCACAAAGCAAATTTACGTCCATTAGTTGTCTATTTTAGAGAGCTTTTAAATCAAATTGAGAATGAAAAAATAACGAGCTAATCGTTGTATAGAGCGCATATCGCATCTAAAAGTTAATATATTACTCATTTCAGTACGGTAATAATAAATTATTACCGTACTGCTTTTACTAAAAGTTACAGCTCGTTTCTTAGAACTTATAAGAAACCGTTGCTTTATAAGCTCGGCCTTTCTCTTCCTGGCCTTTATAGGTATTCAAATAGTAAGACTGTTCGTTGTAACGCTTGTCGAAGATATTATCGATACCAAACTGGAGTTCTGCGTTTTGAAATACGCCTGAGGTCGGTGCCCAGGAAATATGCATATCACTAACGCCAAAGCCCGCTTTATGAATATTTACAACCTTGCCATCATCTGTCCCATTCGCATTTGTTGAGCGGACAAATCGGGAATTCCAGCCAAGTTCAATATCAGTTTTATCAAATAGATAGCTTCCACCAACAGTGAAAGAATCACCAATGGACGGGGTAAACTCTAATCTTGAGTCAAACAACGCGCTACCCTGAACAATTTTGTTATTTGCTTTGGCGTAAGTCGCTCTCAAAGACCAGTTATCCAGTTTATATTTAGTCGCTAGTTCAAACCCTTCCAGTCTGGATTTAGGGATATTATTAAGCGAACTTTTTGCTAACGTGGTAGCCAGATTTTTGAAATTGGTCTGGAATACTTTACCAGTCACAGTAAATGAATCATTTTCAGCAAAAACAGACGGATAAGTACCACCAACACCCGTTTCCAGATTGTAACCCGTTGTCGCTTTTAAGTTAGCATTGTGGTTACTCGGGCCCATGCCGATCTCTTTACCCAACGGACCTCTGAAGAGTTCAGTATAATTAGCAAACAATGTCGTTGATGCGCCCAGTTCGTATTTCAGACCCAACGCTTTTGAGAAATGAGCATAGGTTCTTTCAAAAGGCTCACTCTTTTTATTAATAGTATTGTATTTATAATGATCCCATCTTACGCCAGGAATGAAATGAAAATCAGCAAACTGAATATCATCCTCTAAATAAACAGAAGACGATTTTCCTGTTTCTACCACTTTGTTATATGTATTTCTTGCTGCCTCTGTATACGCCATTCTGGTATCGAAATACTCATAGCCATAAGTGAAAGCATGGGCCAGCTGATAAGTATCAAAACTAGAAACGTTACGCGCTCTGATACCCTGAGTTTCGGTAATCGTGTCAAAGCCTTTGCCCGGACCACCGACTTCCTTCATATGATTGAAATTTTGTTCTGTGTGATAAGCAGAGATTTTCAGATCAATGAGGTCATTACCAACCGGTACATATCGGTAAGCAATATTATAAGCCTCACGCTCTGAAGCGTATTTCCCTTTTCTCCCTTTATTCACATCAGGACCAAAGTTCAATCTGAAATTAGTGTCTGCATCATTCTTATAATGTTCTTTTGAGACATTGATATACTGCTCATCAGTCAGATTGAATTTAGCTTTTAATAAATAGTTGATCAGCTTCCCATCAGTAGGAATGGATTCTTGCCCGGCTTTATCTCTGCCCGTTTTAGCATCACTCATATTGCGATGGTTAAAATAGCCCAATAAATCTACAGCACCAATTCTTCCATAAGCGGCCAAAGACTTCTGAAATTCAGAGCCATTACTGACATAGCTTAATTTTCCTTTTGCGCCAAATAAGCGACCCGGTGCTAATAAATCACCAGCATCAACAGTTTCAAATTTTAATGAACCTACTAATGCTCCGGTATCATAGGTAATACTGTTCGTACCCACATTGATATCAATTTGCTTCAGCATTTCAGGATCAATACCGTAGCTTCCTGCATGGTGAAAGTGATAGCCTTCCTGTCTTGCGCCATCAATCGTCACATTGATAAATTGGTCATCCATACCACGGATTTTAAAGCGCTGCCCTAAAGCGCTAGGGTGCCCGGCTTGTACGCCCGGCACATTTTTTAATACTTCACCGACACTTTGCGCTTGTCTAACTTTAATTTCGTTGCGACTGACTTTTCCACTGTCCTGTTCTGAACTGTTACCCGCAATAACAACAAGTGTATCGCCTGTTGAGGCTGATTTTCTGGTTGATTCTTCGGTATGTGCCACTGCGTTAGTAGAAATAGCGATGGTCAACATAGATGCTGACATCAAAGGAACACACAAACCACTTTTAGCCATGCTTGCGTAAATTTTGGTAGTTTTAGACATTTATTTTTTAGTTAAAATATTATTGAGAAGCATTATTATTTACATTCATAAAAGAAATGTAAATAACATTAAGTGATTATCGTCATATTTTACTATTTGGGTTAGGTGGGAAGGTGCCATCCAACACAGCGATACTAAGAAGAGGCTGATTCCACAAAAGCAGATTTACTAGAGGGATATAAATTTAGAATCAATTTATACCCCTTTGATTTTTCAAATGATCAGGCTATTCAATGTTCGCCAGAATGCTTTCTGCATCCTGATAATCACCTTCCTGAGCACGGAAGGTGATTTTCCCTGAGCGATGTGCATTGATCTGTACTTCCATTTTCATAGCTTCCATGATGGCAATCACATCACCTTCACTGACTTGCTCTCCCTCCTGTACTAGCCACGCATGCAGGATACCGGATATGGGGGCTTTTACCTGATGAGGGTCTTCCGGGATTTGTTGGACTACTGGCGAAGAAGGTTGTGGCTCACCAACAGGCACTAAAGGTGTTACTCCTGCCAATAAATCCGCTGGCAATCCCATTTCATGCCGACGACCATCAATCTCAATAAATGTGCGGATAATGCCTTTGCTTTCAGCCAGATCCTGACGGGGTAAAGCGGCCAGTTGATTGGCAAATTCTGTCTCAATCCAACGGGTATGGACGTTGAAAGTATCCTCTGATAGAAAATCAGGATGTTCAATCACCGCCTGATGAAAAGGCAAAACTGATGCGACGCCACTGATTTTAAATTCTCGTAAGGCCCGACGCGCACGGGCAAGAGCCTGTGCACGCGTTGCGCCTGTGACAATCAGTTTTGCCATCAACGAATCAAAGGTTGTCGGAATGACAGAGCCATTGATTACGCCTGAATCTAAACGAATACCGGGGCCAGAAGGTGGGGTAAATTCGGTCAGAGCGCCAGATGCAGGCAAAAAGCCTTTTCCGGCATCTTCCGCATTGATACGAAACTCGAACGAATGCCCGCGAGAAATAGGGATTTCCTGAATGATTAATGGGTAGCCTTCTGCGATCCTCAATTGCTCAATAACTAAATCAATTCCGGTTGTTTCTTCCGTCACAGGATGTTCAACCTGTAAACGGGTATTCACTTCCAGAAAGGAGAGTGTTCCATCAACACTCAGCAAAAATTCAACAGTTCCTGCTCCGACGTAATTAGCTTCTGCACAAATCGCTTTTGCCGACTGATGAATGCGCTCCCGTTGTTGCTGAGTCAAAAAAGGTGCCGGGGCTTCTTCTATCAGTTTCTGATTCCGCCGCTGCAAGGAGCAATCACGGGTTCCTAAAACAACGACATTTCCGTGTTTGTCTGCGATTATCTGTGCCTCAATATGACGGGGCTTATCCAGAAATTGTTCAATAAAACATTCGCCACGACCAAATGCAGCTGTCGCCTCACGTACCGCAGAGTGATACAACTCCTCAACTTCATCATGACGCCATGCTACTTTTAACCCACGGCCCCCGCCGCCAAATGCAGCTTTAATCGCTATCGGTAAACCATGCTTTTCAGCAAAAGTGATAACTTCCTGCGCATTTTTAACCGGCTCTGTCGTTCCCATGACTAACGGTGCTCCAACTTTCTGAGCAATTTGGCGGGCTTTAACTTTATTCCCCAACTCATCAATCGTATCGGGTTCCGGGCCAATCCAAATTAAACCTGCTTCAATAACAGCGCGGGCAAATTCAGCCCGTTCAGATAAAAAACCATAGCCGGGATGTACCATCGTAGCCTGCGCTTGCTTTGCAATATCCAACAAACGAGGAATATTGAGATAGGTTTCTGCCGGGCTATTCCCTGCCAGTGAATAGGCTTCATCCGCCAGTTGCACATGCAATGCGTTGACATCTGTATCAGCATAAACAGCAATAGTCCGTATGCCATAATCACGACAGGCACGGATAATACGAACGGCAATTTCCCCACGATTGGCGATTAAGACTTTTTTTGTGTTTTTATTAATACTGTGCACGGTGGTATTCATTGCAGCTCTTCACTCCCCTGAATGTCATGAAACTGATTAATGGGATTAAATCTAATTTTGGCATTGATCGGAATCTGACCAGCAAGATCAAGATGATAATCAGCCACCGAAGCAATAACGGGGTATCCACCTGTCACGGGATGATCCGCCAGAAAGAGAACGGGTTGCCCGCTGGCGGGAATTTGTATCGCACCAAAACTGGTTCCTTCGCTTGGCAGCTCTTCATTCTTAATTCGAGACAACGGGCAATCGCCCTTTAATCTCAAACCAATCCGGTTCGATTGTGGCGTAACCTGCCAGATTTGATTTCGTAATAACTCGACGGATTCCTGAGTGAACCAGTCAGTTCTGGGTCCGAAAAATATATCCAGTACAACAATCTCATCTTTATTGGGCATCACGAATTCTAGGGTTTCTAAAACAGACACCGCTGAGCAATGCGAAGTCCCACCTATCGCTAAATTATCACCCGCCTTTAACGGAGCAGGGCCAATATTAGACAAAGTGTCAAATGAACAGCTCGATAGCACCTCCGAAACAATAAAACCACCTCTGGCTGCCAAGTAAGAGCGCATTCCTTCATGTGGGATACCCAATATAATTTCATCACCATCATTTAAATCAATGGGTTGATAAGTGCTGATGTGAAGCCGCTTTCCTTGTGGGGTTTTGATTTTAATCGGACATAAAGCGCCTGTTACTGAAATGACCATTTGTCCACGGGCAATGGCTTGAAATCCTCCCTGCGTAATCTCCAGACAGGCTTGATCAGAAGGGTTACCAACTATGCGATTTGCACTGCGTAAAGCACTTTTATCCATCGCACCTGATGCAGATATTCCCAGCCCTGATTTACCCAGACGCCCTAAATCCTGAAATAGTGTCTGTAATCCTGCGGACTTAATTTCTAAAATACTGGCGTTATCAACCGGAACAAACGAATCAAGAACGGGAGTTGCAGGTAAACTGACTGTCACTGTGGAGTGTTCTACGTTACGGAATCGGATACGATAACCGGGCTGCAATAACGCAGGCTCAATCCGGGATAAATCCCATATTCGTTCGGATGTCGTACCAATAAGTTGCCATCCTCCGGGACTTGCCTGCGGGTAAATGCCACTAAATTCTCCCGCCAGAGCAACTGAACCTGCCGGAATACGGGTTCTGGGCATTTTACGACGGGGAATATTCCAGGAGATGGCTTCAGATATCATGTAGGCAAATCCGGGCGCAAACCCGGTAAATGCAACGATATATTCATTATCCGTATGTTGTTGGATAACATCCCGTACCGAGATTCCGAGTATTTCCGCAACTTCCTCTAAATCTTCTCCATTGTAGCGCACCGGAATTTCAATCTGTTTTCCTTGTATATGTGAGGATTTTTGCAGATCCCGCCGTTGAATTTCTGCCACCAATTGCTCGGCTGAAATCGTCAGAGGGTGAAAGCAGATCATCACCGTTCTCGCTGCTGGGATTATCTCTTCAATTCCTGAGATTGGTTCAGCATTGAGAGAATCAAATAACGCCAGAGTTTCAGGCAAGTCACTAAGCTCAACCATGATGGTATGAAAATTAACAGGTAAAAAACGCACAGTTATCTCCTGACAATATCGACCATTCTGATTAAGAATGAATAAATGAGCGGACAGTAATTCCTGCCTGCTGCAAAATGGCTTTTACTTGATTAGCCATTTCCAGCGCACCGAAACTATCTCCATGCACACAAATAGAATCCGCCTGAATGGGGGTAAATTTGCCATCAATGGATTCTACTCCACCTTCTGTCACTAGCTGCAACATACGCTGTGCAACAAGAGTGGCATCATGCAATACAGCGCCGGTTTCACGGCGTGAAACCAGTTCTCCTTTTGCTGTATAAGCACGATCAGCAAAAGCTTCCGCAATGGTTCTCAGACCTTTTTCCTGCGCTAGCCTCAGAATATTTGAGCCAGCCAACCCCACTAAAGCAAGGCTGGAATCTACGGCCAAAATACCGTCAATGACTGCAAGTGCCTGACGTTCATCATTAGCTATCGTGTTATAGAGTGCGCCATGTGGCTTTACATAATTAACCGCCGTTCCTATAGAGGCAGCAAGCCCTTGCAGAGCACCAATCTGATAAATGACATCCGCGGTGAGTTCGTGACTGGCGAGATCCATATTACGTCGGCCAAAACCAACCAAATCTGGATAAGAGACATGAGCACCAATAACAACCTGATTTTCCTTAGCTAATTTCAAAGTTTTCAGGATCCCAGCCGGATCTCCGGCGTGAAAGCCACAGGCAACATTGGCACTACTGACAATGCCCAATATGGCTTCATCGTTACCCATCTTCCACTGACCAAAGCTCTCACCAAGATCGCTATTTAAATCGATTGTTTTCATCATAGTTGTTAAACCATAATTATAAAATTGTTGAACAATAGATAATTTCTGATGAGTTAATAATCAACTAAATTCGCTTATTATTGTGCAAAAATACAACAGCGATCACTCTATTCAAATTAACGGGAAAATTATCAGTTCAAAATAGAGCTGATTTTTATCTCAAAATTGCAGAAGATAAGCAGGAAAATAGCCGCGGCTTGCTGGTTATCCGGGAATATGTGAAGATTAAGTTTTGAACACAGAAGACACTTTTCTCAGCTATAGCCCAACGGATGACTATGAAAATAGAGAGCTCTCCCCAAATTTTGAGTAAAAAAATTGCAGAAGTAATAAGAAATAAGCTGGTGATCGGAGAATTATTACCCGGACAACGCTTATCTGAAGCAGCTCTCAGTGAACAACTCCAAATTTCCCGCAACACCTTACGGGAAGTGTTCCGTACTCTTACACAAGAAGGTTTACTAAAACACCAGCCTAATCGAGGTGTGTTTGTAGCAATACCTGATATCGCATCCATTATTGATATTTATCGGGTTCGCAGGCTGATTGAATGTCAGGCTCTTGTACAAGCATATCCCATGCATCCTAGTGTAAATAAAATGCAAGAAGCCGTCATCAGTGCCAGTCAATACAGAAATAAGCAGGAGTGGATTGGTGTAGGCACAGCCAATATGTGTTTTCACGCCGCAATTGTAGAATTGGCCGACAGTGAAAGATTAATGACCTTCTACCGGAATATTTCAGCGGAACTCCGTTTAGCGTTTGGGCTTTTAAATGACCCGGAACTGTTGTATGCGCCCTATGTCGATAAAAATAAACATATTCTGGAGCTATTAAATTCAGGCCAAACAGAATTGGCAGCACAAAAAATGGAAGATTATTTGAATCTATCAGAACGAACGGTATTAGCCGCTTACTCTCGTATAAATAATGATCAATAAATAAAAACACAAACGCAAAAAAGCCATCCGGTGAAGGATGGCTTCTCTGTCAAAGTGATGTCTGGCAGTTCCCTACTCTCACATGGGGAGACCCCACACTACCATCGGCGCTACGGCGTTTCACTGCTGAGTTCGGCATGGGGTCAGGTGGGAC
>NZ_NJAJ01000041.1 GCF_002632825.1 Xenorhabdus stockiae | reverse complement strand
CATGTTGACTGATATCGGCGTTCAAGATGAGTATGGAACACTGACCCTACCAGAGAGTTACAACGGGATAAGTTTAGAGTAATTACCAAAATACAAAATTCTGCAAAGCATCCTAAAACGGGTGCTTGATAGAGGTTTGTGTAAGTTTTGGGCGGGTGTGGTCTCGCTAAAACAGCGGGATATACAAACCGAGCCAGTTATTTATTCTAATTTATGGGGAACAAAGCATGTCACAGAATGCAACAGTAAGTATATAAGTATATCTGGATTCGATTTGGCAATAAAAATAAAGGATGAAGAAAAAACTGGTCGCATTGGTAGCGACACTCAACAGGATACGAAAAGACCAAAATTCTTCAGGTATTGGAAAATTAAAATATTCACAAAAAATGAAATTATCACTGGTTATAGCCAATACGAAGTACCATTCAATCCACGCAATGGTGACTATTTAACCGTCTATCAAAATGCCAGCGGGATTGACTCTATCACCATTCCTCTCAATCAAGTGAACAGTATCAAGTCTTATGCAGTGACTGAATAAGGAAAGGACATGGCACGCCCAACTAAATACCAAGAGGCGTATGCCGAGCAGGCACGCAAATTGTGCTTGTTGGGCTACACCGATAAGGAACTGGCTGATTTTTTCGAGGTCAGCGAGTCCACATTAAATAACTGGAAGCATGATCACCCTGAGTTTCTGGAGTCCTTAAAAAAGGGGAAACAGGTTGCTGACGGCGAGGTGGCTGCAAAGCTCTTCCATAGGGCAACGGGCTATGAGCACGCAGAGGATGATATTAGGGTGGTTGAGGGTAAGATTGTGATTACGCCTACTGTTAAACATTACCCACCCGACACCACCGCCGCAATATTCTGGCTCAAGAACCGGCAGAAGGATAACTGGCGGGATAAGATTGATCATGGCGTCGAGGGTGCTGTTGATGTCCATGTCCTTCCACCACTGAAAAAACTCTTTGATGATGAGCAATGACACAAATCAACCCTGTTTTTCGACCCTTTATCAGCCCGGCACGCTATAAGATTGCTTATGGGGGGCGAGGGAGTGGTAAATCATGGTCAATCGCCCGATTGTTGATAGAGATTGCCCGGCGTGGTGTTTATCGATTCCTTTGTGGGCGTGAATTACAGAACAGTATTGAAGACTCTGTTCTTAAGTTGCTTGAGGATACCATTTACCGTGAAGGGTATCAGAACGAGTTTGAAATACAGCGAAAATCTATTCGGCATTTGATAACGAATTCTGAATTCATGTTCTACGGCATCAAAAACAATACCACCAAAATTAAATCGCTCGAAGGGATTGATATCTGCTGGATGGAAGAGGCAGAGGCGGTAACAAAGGAAAGCTGGGATATTTTAATCCCTACCATCCGAAAGCCTAATTCTGAAATTTGGGTATCGTTTAACCCGAAGAACATTCTGGATGATACCTATCAGCGATTCATTGTTGAGCCACAAAAAGACAGCATCGCGCTTAAAGTCAATTGGTCTGAAAATCCGTGGTTTCCTGAAGTGCTTAAACAGGAAATGGAAGAGTGCAAGATACGTGATTACGATCTCTATCGGCATATATGGGAAGGTGAGCCGGTTGCTGATTCCGTACTGGCAATCATCAAGCCCGCATGGATTGAAGCGGCAGTGGATGCGCATATTAAGCTTGGGTTTGAAGCAACAGGGCGGAAGTCTGTTGGATTTGATGTGGCTGATGATGGGGAAGATGCTAATGCTACTGTTTTAAGGCATGGCTCTGTTGCGCTTGAGGTCGACGAGTGGCGAGGTCAGGATGTTATCTATAGCGCTGATAAAGCCTATGATTACGCATTCAGGAACGGTGTTGATACGGTCATCTTTGACAGTATTGGTGTAGGGGCAGGTGTTAAAGCGCAATTCAACCGCAAGGATCAACGAGTCCGGACGGTGGGGTTCAATGCGGGAGCGTCTGTCGAGAACCCCGATAGCCAATATATGCCCGGCAAAACCAATAAAGACATGTTTGCCAATCTCAAAGCCCAGCAATGGATGATAGTGGCTAACCGTTTTTATAACACTTGGCGAGCGGTTGAACACGGTGACAAGTTCCCGGTAGATCAACTAATTAGCCTATCAAAAGAAATGAAAGACCTTGCATATCTCAAGGCGGAATTATCACGCCCTCAAATTGACTATGACAACAACGGACGCGTCAAAGTCGAAAGCAAGAAAGACATGAAAAAGCGCGGCATTCCAAGCCCTAACAAAGCGGATGCGTTCATTATGGCTTTCGCCACGGTTAACGCAGGTATTCGCATCAATCCTAATGCTCTGATGGGTATCTAAATGAACTGGTTTAAATCTGATAAAAAGCAGCGCCTGTTAGAGCTGGAGCGCGAGCTAGCTATTGAAAAAGCCAAGACTGAGCAGGCTCAAAAAAAGCTGGAACAGGCAAGAGTATACGAGCGCACGTTGGAGAAGATGCTGGAGGAAGGAAAGCCTTCAGAGCAGTTAGTCAAAATTGAGCCGCCTGCCATTCATCCTGCTGTCGTTCCCGCTGGGAAAACAGCGCCGGTTGCAATGGATAGCGCCTGTAATGGCGTGTATGAATACGCAAACTTTGCCCCGCAGTTCTATACCGGCTTTATCGGCTATCCCACTCTGGCGGTGATGTCTCAGTCCAGTGACTATCGCAGTGTCCCTGAAACCACAGCCAAAGAGATGACACGGGAATGGGGGGAGGTCAAAGCGCGCAGTAGCGGAAAGGTGAATGATGGCGAGGATAAAACAGACAAGATAGCCACTATTACTGCTGAAATGGAGCGGTTAAAAATCCGTGACCTGATGAGAAAGCACATTGAGAATGAAATGATATTCGGTCGTTCTCAGTTATTTATTGATATTCAGGGGCATGAAGACAAAACCAGCTTGCCTTTGGTTATCAGTTCCACAGGGATTAAGCAAGGCACTCTTAAGGGGTTTAGTCTGGTTGAGCCTATTTGGTCAACACCGAGTCTGTATAATGCTCATGATCCGATGGCAGATGATTTTTTCAAGCCATCTCAGTGGTTCGTGTTGGGTAAAGAAGTTCATGCTGACCGGCTCATGACATTAATCATGCGGCCTGTGTCTGATATCCTAAAGCCGGCTTATAACTTCAGCGGCGTGAGTATGTTGCAGTTGATGAAGCCTTACGTGGAAAGGTGGCAGCGTACTACGGATGCTATCAGTGAGCTGATTCACTCCTTCTCGCTGACAGGACTGGCGACCAACATGCAGGGGATCTTAAACGGTGAGGATGGTGCGGATATTAAGATGAGGGCATCCATGTTCTCATTGTACCGTGATAACCGTAACCTGATGTTACTTGATAAGAATCAGGAAGAGTTTTTTCAGTTTAATACGCCACTCTCCGGGCTGGATGCCCTACAGAGACAAGCGCAGGAGCAAATGGCAGCGCCCAGTCATACGCCGCTGGTTAAATTGTTGGGTATTACTCCTAGTGGTCTGAACGCCAGTAGCGATGGTGAGATACGGGTTTATGCCGATTATATCGCCTCATTACAAAGCGCGCATTTACTGCCACAGATGACTATCATTCTGAAATTGCTTCAGCTTCACCTGTTCGGGGCTATTGATGAAGGGCTTTATTTTGAGTTCAACTCACTGCACCAATTGACCGATGAACAGCGGGCAGCGACAGAGAAATCCAAAGCGGAGATGGTGCAAATTTACCATCAGTCAGGGGTTATTGATGGCGAAGAAGCCAGGCAATATGTTGCCGCTGATGAAGATAACCCGCTGCGATTTATCGATCCGAAGAAGATAATCCCGCCACCGTTCGGAGTTCCTGATTATGGCAACCAAGACGACGCTGAGACCGATAACGCCCGGTCATAATGTCATGCCGGAAATTAAGCCAAGCACTGCCATTGAAAACCGCTACTACAACACCCTGATGGACATTATTCAGACCATTCGAAGGGAAGTGGACACGGCTCTGGTGCGTGAATTCAGGGAAAAGGCGCAGGTAGAATTGGCTCAGGATGGTATTTCGGACTGGATAGCTCACATAATTGATTATCAGATTGATAGATGGAATACCCGATTGAATACCTTATCTCAGGAGGTTGCCAAAGAGTTCGTTGATAAGACGGTGGGTAATTTCGATGTCCGGTTTGCCTCTTTGCTTCGGAAACACGGGTTTACTGTCCGAATGCAGAATAACGAACACACGCTGAACGCACTCAGAGCAGTGATGGGTGAGAATGTCGGGCTGATTAAATCTATTGGCATTGAGTATCTCGGTAAGGTTCAGCAGCACGTCTGGCAGTCTGTGACGGGCGGATACGACCTCGCTTCCCTGACCCAAAACCTACAGCATGATTTTGATGTCACACGAAATCGGGCAAAACTCATTGCCCGTGACCAGTCTGCAAAAGCCCATGCGGTTATCGAGCAGTCAAGGCGTAAAGAGCTGGGTATCACCAAGGCTATCTGGATTCATTCCCACGCTGGGAAACAGCCGAGACCGTCACATTTAACTGCTCACGGAAAGGAGTTCGACATCAATAAAGGGTTATATCTTGATGGTGAATGGGTATTGCCCGGTCAGGCAATTAACTGTCGATGTGGCAGTAAGGCGATATTACCGTTTTAAACAAAGAGGCCGCTATGCCAATGACGGATAAGCTGGCCTTTGATAGATCAATGCGCAGTAAAGATGGTAATGGGCATTTAATTGTCGAACGTACCATTCTGTCAAAGGCGGCTATTAACCCCTATAGGGGGCAGGAAATCCCGAACTATCAAGGTATGGGATTAGAACCAGAGAGGGTGTATTACTTACTGCGAGACCCTCAGGAACTGGAAAGAGCAGCAAAAACATTCAGCAAGAAACAGCTTCTCATTAAACATATCCCCGTCGATTCAGATAAACCTCAGAAAGAATACACCATCGGTGCTATCGGCTCTGACATCTCCTTTGAAGATGGCGTGCTGTATGGCGACTTATGCGTGTGGGACGGTTACGCCATTGATCTCATTGAAAGCCGGAAAATGCAGGAGCTGTCGGCTGGGTATGGCTATACACCTGATATGACCGCCGGAGAGTTCGAAGGGCAACCTTATGACGGGGTAATGAGAAACATCTACGGGAACCACGTTGCTTTAGTCGAGCGCGGTAGGATCGGGCGAGACGCAATTGTAGCAGACCATCAAACAGTCGATTTGGAGACAGAGATGAAATTGAAGAAAGGTGCGAGTCCGATTATTGCCGCACAAATCAAAAAAGCACTGGCTATGGATGCTGATTTATCAGAAGAAAGCCTGAGAGCCGTTATCACGGCAGTAACATCACAATTAGCACAGGATAGCGATCCTGATGTGATTAAGAATGCCAATGATAACGAGCAGAAGCCCGAAGGTGCAAAAGATACCGACCCTAAAGCCCCTGAAGGTGGCAGTAAACCGGAAGGTGCTAAGGATAACCATCTTGAGGAGAAAGGCGCCGAAGATAATGAGGACGATAAAGCCAAAGATGAGAAAGACAAGGACGATAAACCCGCGATGGATGCCGCTATGATTGAACAGCGTGCAGTTGAACGTGTGACTGCGCTGTTCCAAGCCCGTGAAGATGTTAAGCCGCTGGTAGGCGTGGTGGCAATGGACAGTGCTGAGCAGGTTTACGGCTACGCACTGAAGCAGAAAGGCATTGATACTACGGGTATTCATACCAGCGCGTACAAATCAATGGTCGGTATGCTACTGAGTAATCAGACATCAGCAGCAAAACCTAGTGTCGCAATGGATCATGATTCATTTGCTGATGACGCATTAACAGCTCGTTTCGGTTAAGGAGACATCATGAGCGGTTTTCAAACAAGAATGAATAACGACCTGCCAATTGGAGTAGCCGGTGATTTTGCTTCCGCCAACCCGCATTTCTCCGTAGTGGCCGGTGAAGGGCAATTCAAGGCCGGTTCTACGGGGGTTATCGTGGGTCTGTTTGCGTGGGCTGACGATAAGGGATTGGTGCTAAACACTAAAACATCTGGCTCAATCCTAGGGTTCGTTCATCGCAACAATCAGGCAATCATCGACCAGTACGGCGCTGAGGCATCAATGGTCATTCCTAAAGGGCGAGAAGTCACTCTGATGTCTGGCGGTGATTACCTCGTCAATCTGGTTGAGGGCGGAAGGCTGGGGCAGTTTATTGTCGCCGATGTCAACACAGGCGAAGCAAAAGCCGTCGATACCATTGACCCGAATGATAAAGCATTTGAGGCTACGCCTTACCGTGTAGCAAAGACGGTGACTTCTGGCCTGACTAAAATGTCCAGTTCTCTGTAAGGAAAAATCATGCCATTGAATTTAAATGCATTGGAACGACGCGCAGGTGTCGTATTTAACACAGGTTATCAGGTACAGGAACTGACTAACCAGAATCGCCATATGGCAATGGATAGCGCGATGGTGACAGCGCCAAACGCCGGTATCTTGTCACTATTTACCACCTTCATTGATCCGAAAGTCATTGATGTTTTGGTTACGCCGATGCGTATGGCGGAAGCCTTTCAGGAGGTCAAGCGGGGCGATTGGCTGACTCAAACAACCGCTTTTCCTGTCGTTGAGGCAACGGGTGAAACCTCTACCTATGGCGACTATAACAATAACGGATTGACAGGCGTTAACGTCAACTGGCCTAGTCGCCAGCCGTATCACTACCAGACTTTTGTCCGCGTGGGTGAGAGAGAAATGGAGATGGCAGGTGCGGCTAAACTGGACTGGGCCTCAGCAAAACAGCGAGCTGCTGTACTGACCCTGAATAAGTTCCAGAACAAGACGTATCTCTATGGTGTTGCTGGGTTGGAAAACTACGGTTACCTGAATGACCCCGGCTTATTGCCGAATATCGCTTCCCAATCATGGGAGAAACTGGATGGTGAAGGGGTTTATGAGTCTATCCGTAAGCTTTATCAGCAATTGGTTAAGCAAACCAGCGGCCTGATTGATCGCAATACTGCTATGAAGATGACGCTGTCACCCGAAATGGAAGTCCAGCTTACCAAAACCAACCAGTACAACGTTAACGTTTCAGACCAGTTAACAAAGAACTTCCCTAACCTGAAAGTCATCAGCATCCCTGAGATGGCAACCAGTGCGGGTGAGTTGGTGAGACTGGTTGTGGAGGAGTATGAAGGCCAGAAAACTCTGGATTTGGGCTTTACTGAGAAAATGCGCGTACATCCGATGGTACAGGAAACGTCCTCTTGGAAACAGAAGCGCTCACAGGGTACTTTCGGGGCGGTGGTCTATCGTCCACAGTTTATCGCTTCGATGCTGGTGTCCTGAGTCTCGTTATCATTTTCAGCCGCCTGCGGGCGGTTTTTTATTTCAAAGGTGAAATATGTCTACGGTAGTTATCGCGTGTAAATTGGCGAATGGCCTCTATCTGGAAGTGGGTGAGCAGCAGGTCATCATTAATGGCTTTGCCCGCAATGTGGTTGATGAACATGGCTTCGGACTGACTTACGGTGTTGATGCGGAACTCTGGAAAGCGTGGCTGACTGAAAATCAAGGTCGAGATCTAGTGGTCAATGGCCTGATTTTTGCCCATGAGCAGGAAGCCAGTACGAAAGCCGAAGCCAAAGAGAAGCAGAAAACCAAATCCGGCACTGAGCGCATTCAGCCTGAGCAGGTGAAAGAGGTTGAGCCAGCATCTTAAGGGGGCAATATGGGCAGAATGTCACAGATAGCCTATCTAAACCAGCAGGCAAAAAATAATGCTGATGATGGTGTCGTCAGCCTGGATATTCCCAAATGGCGGAAAATCTACCCTGGCATTCAGGCCACTGATGAGCAGTTGGATATGTATTTCGTGGAAGCTGCCATGCTGTTAAACAACACGAAGTCCAGTTGTGTCAAGAACCTGAAAGAGCGTGAGATGTTGCTTTACCTACTGATGGCGCATATGGCTACGCTGCAAAATACCCTTGATGCAGGCAATAGTGCCGTTGGCAGGGCATCCAGTGCGACCGAAGGCAGTGTATCTGTCTCTTTGGATTACGGCACGACATCCGATGCGGAGAAATGGTATACCCAAACTCCCTACGGGGCGAAATATTGGCAACTTACCGCACGTTACCGCTCATTCCTCTATGTCATAGGTCAGATGCCCATTCGTGTCAGGAGGTGATATGACCAATAAGTTAAGTGAATCCTTACAGAAAGTGTTGGGTAAATATCTGGAAAGTAGCAACCTTGAGCTAAAGGCCGGGATTTTCGAATCGGCAACGTATTCTGATGGTACACCTGTTGCCACGGTAGGTTATCTCAATGAGTACGGTGCGTCGATTAACGTGCCTGAAAAGACGACCACAATCTACCGCAAAATGAATCCAGACGGCGCTTTCGCCAGTAAAGGGCGCTTTGTTAAAGCCTCAAAATCCAATTTCGCCACGGATCACTCTGTTCCAGCGCATACCATCAATATTCCCCCTCGTCCGTTCTTTAGAACCGTTTTGGCGAATGGCAAGCAAGAATGGTCTGGTGTACTGGCAAAAGACATTAAACGCGATGGCGGTGATGTCAAACAGGCTATGTCCCGGTTGGGTGAGCGAATTGTGGATGAATTGCAATCATCTGTATTGTCATGGGCGGAGCCGCCTAATAGCCCATCCACAGTAGCGAAGAAAGGCTTTAATCATCCGTTGGTGGATACAAGCCAATTGTCACGCTCATTCGGCTATGAGGTGAATGATGATTGATGTCAGGGGCATTGCCAATCACCTCATTACCACCGTTAACCCGAATATCAGTGCTGTTTTGTTGGAAAATAAGGGATACAAGACGACTGACTCCGGTAAGCAAGCCCTCGAATACATCGAGCATGACATCACCGTACAGCTTCAAAGCCTCAGTACGCAGGATTTAGAGCATTTGGGCGTAATTAACCAGCAAGGTCAGTACATCTATGCTTATGCCCGGGGGCAAATCTCCGCCATCCGGCGCACCAAACAGAAAGGCTCTGACCGGATGAAATTCGCCGCTTACGGAGAAGATGAAGTCTCTGAGTGGAATGTCACCAAGGTGATTGAATCTTACCCGACATGGGTCAAGGTGCTGCTATGGCGACAATAACAGTCACGCATGACGATATCTTTACGGGGGTTCGAAAGTACCTTATTGCCCTGTTTTCGTGTGAGGTGATGCAGGGGTATCAGAATGACGTGCCAGTGCCTAAAAGCGGTATTGTGATGCACGTTCTGTTTGAGCGCGATATTGACTATACCGCTAATTACTACCATCACGAGGCCTCAACCATCACAGCACAGCGTTCTGTCGAGCTGTCCATGCAGTTGGATTTTTACGGCGAGGAGGCTGACTCACGGGCAAGGGTAGTCGCTAACCTCTGGCAGTCCAGTTATACCACGGCTCGGCTCGAAAAATGCCAGCCCCTCTACAGTGAGGCACCGCGAAAAATGGTGCTGGTCAACGAAGCGAACCAGTATGAAAACCGCGTGATGCTTGAAGTGAAACTGCAATACAACCCTGAAATCACTTATTCAGTGGATAACACTGATGCATTCTCTCTCGATCTCAACTCTATTTAAGGAATATCCATGAACACTATTCCGGCAAGTGACATTGTCAGTGTCCTGCCCGGTGTCGTTGGCACGGGCGGAAATCCTCTGGCACTGAACGCGCTGTTTATTACCAAACAAACGCCTAATGCGATGTTGGGCGTGAAAGCCTTTGGCGATGCTGAACAGGTCGCTGATATCTTTGGTACAAAATCTAAAGAGCATGAAGCGGCGCAGGTGTATTTTGCGGGCTTTGTCGGCTCCACAGCCCAGCCTGAAACACTGTATATCGCTTCCATGATGACCAGTGACCAACCCGCTAAGCTGGTAGGCAGCAAAATGCCCGTCCGTAACTTTAACCACGTTCCGCAAGGGCTGGCGCTGGAGATTGACGGGAAACGTCAGGTGGTCACTATTACGTCTGACAATATCAAGTCTTATTCTGCACTGGCAGAAGCGGTCTCAGCCTCACTTGCGAAAGCCGGTATCTGCAAATATGACTCTGGCAGTCGCACCTTCTCCATTGAGGGCGCAAAGAAAGGCAGCGACGGTACGATTGGATTCGGCTCCGGGGATTTAGCCGATTACATGGGCCTGAGCGAAGACACAGGCGCACAGAAAAACGACGGTATTAATGCCGATACCATTGAAGAACTGCTGCCCCGTATTACCAAAGAAACCAGCAATTTTGTCTCGGTAATGGCACTTGGTAATTTCAGTACGGACGAGAAAATAGCGATTGCTAAATGGGTGACATTACAAGGTGATCGTTATCTCCATGTATTGTACTCCGACAGCAGTGAGAAAGTCGTACTGGAAGTTATCTCTAACACCATTATCGAATCGGATATAGGCGGCACGTACCTGATGTTTGGCGACCACACGCACGGCGCTTTTGTCTGTGGTTATCCGGCCTGCCTGAGCTTTGATGAGCTGAACGGACGGACTAACTTTGCTTTCCGTCGTCAGGAAGGACTGAAACCCTCTGTCAATGACAAAGCACTGGCGGATGAGTTACTGCGCCTGAAATTCAATTTCTATGGAGCTTACGGTACGGCGAATGACCGCTTTATCTTTGCCTATCCGGGATCAATATCCGGTAAGTTCAAGTGGTTGGACAGCTACGTTAATCAGATCTATCTGAACAGCCAGTTGCAGCTTGCGCTCATGACCATGCTGGCGAACTTCAAAAGCATTCCCTACAACGATAACGGCGCAGCTATTCACCGTGCGGCTATCAAAGACCCGATTGACCAGATGCTGAACTTTGGTGCTATCCAACGCGGGATTGCATTGTCAGAGCAGCAGAAAAAGCAGATTAACAATGAGGCGGGCTTTGATGCCGCGACCCAAATCAAAACCGAGGGCTGGTGCTTGCGCATTGGTGAAGCGACTGCGCAGACACGCGGACTTCGCCGCTCTTTGCCGTTGAAGCTCTGGTATGCCGACGGTGGCAGTGTACAGCAGGTCACGCTTCCCTCTATCAATGTTCAGTAAGGAGTAAACCATTATGCCAATGGGACATAATCCCCTCACGATCACCTCCGCCAATGCGGTGTTGATGTTGCGGTGTCAGGGTATTTATGACGATTACGTCACGATTCAGGGCTTTCAGGCGGATAACGCATGGGAATTCGGTGAAGTGACTATCGGGGAAACCCGGTTAGGGGTCGATGGTAAACAGTCTATCGGCTACATTCCCCATGAAACGCCGTGGACACTGTATCTGGAGGCAAACAGTCCCTCGACACAGGTACTGGAAAATATCCGCAAGGATTTCAACAGTAATATGGAATCACGCTATATCGATATCATCATTGAGATGCCTTCCATCAAAAAACGCTACACAGGAACGGGAGGCTTAATCAGCCTGACCGGAGGTGCGAGTGGAAAAAAACTACTGGACGGCACTAGCTACAAATTCAACATGGTCACCAACGGCGCAGAGGAAATCGCATAATGTCACTGTTAAACTCCAAGACCATTACCATAGAATCAGGCCGTGATGCAGGTAAGACCTTTGTAATTACGGAAATGCCGATAGTCAAAGCCGATGACTGGGCCATGCGTGCCCTGTTTACCATTGCTAATGGCGGTGTTGATATTGGTGATATCCGGCCTGAAATGGGCATGATGGCAATGGCGCATGTGGCAATCAAGGCACTGGCGAACATCCGGGCGGAAGATGGTATTCCGCTACTGAATGAATTGCTGGACTGTGTGCAAATTGTCCCGTCTGGCGGTAATGCCCGTGCCATTGAATTTAATGCCGATATCCGGGATGTGAAAACGCTGTTTTTGTTGCGTAAGGAAGCACTGGCTATCCATATCGATTTTTTCACACAAGGCGGTGGCTCAGACTTGAGCAGCTAAAGGCCGGGCTACCGCTGAAAGCCGGGGTACTGGCGGAGACCGTGAATGTGTCTAGCGTGGTCTTTCAGGTGGTGACCGCCGGCTATGCCAGTTACCATGAGTTAGCCACGGTCTACGGTCTTGAGGCTGCCATGAATCTGATAGAAATCGGTCAGGCCAGTGAGTATAACAAACGTCTCAAGGAAGAGATGGAAGGCAAACACCCTTAAACTCAGGCAGAAAAGCTATACTTAAAGCAGGTTATCTTGCTGTGAGGTGTCCGATGTTCAAAAAAATCGCTGCGGCTTTACTGTTATTCCCTTGTACGTTACTGGCAGACAGTGGTGTGTATACAGGGGAGGACGGTAAACTGGCTATCCGGGATGGTAACTATTTCTGTGATATGTACCCCGCTTATATCTTTAAGGATGCGCAAAATCTCAAGGGCTTTCCGTCCGGTTACTTTCCGAAAGCCATGATGAATGTCAGCACCGATAAGGACGGCAAATACATTGGTGTTGACCTGCATCCGGGTATGGCTTTTGATGCAAGGCCGTCAGGTTCATGGGGGTATATGAGCACCAGTCTGGGAACAGGTTCCAGAAGTCCGTCAGAGGTGACCTATCATGTCGCGAGGGACGACAGTAATTTCGCGTATGTGATTGGCACGGAAAAAGCCGGTGTGATAGCGGCATTAAGCAGTAGCAATGCCTTTAGCCCAGTGAATGCGGTACTGGGCAGGTGTAACCGGATGGGGGAATAAAAGCCCGTTATGGGCTTAGAGTACACTTTTTGCCATCTCAGAAAGAACTTGAGTCACTGCACCTGCATTGGCAAATAGTGTATCAACGCATTTGCCCACAACGGACTCAGCGCCTTTTTCTTTCACTAATTGCAAAAGGGTTTTCTTTTCTGACTCAGGCAAATTGGCAGACATAATAATAGTTTCAATCTGCTCAAGGGTATTTTTGTGGATTTTGATAGTAACGGCATTTAATTCACTGCCGATAGTATCCACATTGGCATAATCAAATCCTTTTGCGGTCAATGCCATAAAATCAGTGCGGAAGGTATAGTAACCATCATGGCTAAAACCCACGGCATCAGGGTTAATTAACCCAATATTCATCAAATAGCGAGTGTCGTCAGCCATTTGATCCCAGCCCAACATATCACCCAAAAGATTCAGTTTTTCATCACTGATAGGTTGTAACGGCCTGTCAGGGTTATTTAGTGCGCGAATAATCATAAGATGTCTCTCTTTCAGCGTTGCCATTTATTTTCTCTTTTTGTTCGCTGGGGTGATTAAATAATAATCGATTTTGTTGCTGGGGAGTAGCAAAACCACTGCCGTCTGAGGTGGTTAAATATGCAGACACATTAAACCAATAACGGGAGAAGAATAATGAAATTTGAAAAATTACCAGATGATGTGAGAGCCGCAGCAGTTGAAACGTATAAAACGATTGCTATTCGCGAGTCAGGTTCAGTTGATGATGAATGCAAAGAGCAACAAACAGCCAGACTGGAGAATCTGGCTGAAAGTATAGTGAGGGGTTTTTCAAAACTTTGTGATTCAGACAGTGAATATGGCAGAGTTGGGTCAAGTCAACGCGAACGCTTAAAAGTGCGCGGGATTGAAATAGTAATATCGGAGTTAGCAAAAGAAGAAGGTATTACCTTTGATCAAGCTATAAAGTTGGTCGCCAATATGATTGATATCAGGCGAGCCAACTTACCTAAAGATGGTCAAATCCCCGTAGTTTGTAATGGTTAATTAGATTAATAAAGTGAAGCTGTCCAGTCAGCTAATACGCCAACAAAAACTGCGGGTTCTCTTTTCGAAAGTGGTTTGGATGCATTCATTACACGAGATAAAATAGTTGCTTTTTCCCAATCAGATATTCCAAAGTAAGTACCATCGGGTAGGTTATAATTTTTGCCATCAGAGGATGTGACGCTCCTATAAAACCCAAGACGGAGCATTCTTTCATGTAATTCATCATATTCCTTATAACTAGCATCATATATTTCAACTCGAACTAAATAATTTGCCATTCTTCTTATTCCTCATTTTGATTGCGAAATAGTCAACCTATCACTTTCCCTTAATTACGGTAAGTGAGGAACCACCTCGCCTGATGTGGTGAAAAGCAGGCAATTAATCTCGATTAAGGTGATAGTGAGCGATTGGAATTACTGCTATATTCTGGTGCATGACAATGGACTGCTAAGGAATTATGAATGGAAGTTATTTATGACCTTTATATTTTTTATATTGGATATATTTTAGGTATACCCTCTGCAATGGCTGGAATATCCTGTATTTTTTCAGCAATTAAAACAAAAAATAAAGGTAATAAAAAGGCATTCGCTATATTTGCCATATTATTTCTGTACCCGCCAATAGTATGTGTTTACGAAGTCTTTTAGGTAAATAGCAAAAATAAAACCAGCCTCGCTCAATGCGGGGTTTTTTTACACCCAAAGGAGAGCTAAATGGCTACCCTCGTCGATACATTGCTTGTTTCACTCAAACTGGATATGAACAGCTTTGCCAGTGATGCTAACAAGGCAACCAGAGCGCTTGATGATCTGGATAAAAAGGCTGGTGGTGCGTCTACAGCTATGGTCACTATGTCTGATGACATGATTGGAGCCAGTAACGCAATTGATGACCTGACTAAAATGCAGGAAAAATTAACCACTGCCGTATATGACCTTACGCAAAAGCTTGATGATGTTTCTACTGCCATAGTCAATCAGTCTGATGGAATGAACGAGGCTAGCGATAGCGCACAAAATTTAGATAAATCTAACCAGAAGCTAACTGAATCTACTGAAAATACTGGGAAATCTACTAAGAGTACATCCAATATAGTACTGGGCTTTACGGATAATATCAGTGGTATTACCGAAAAAACGCAGGACTGGGACAAGGCGATAAACGGCGCTGTTAAGGCATTAGCTGGGTTGTTTACTACTATCTTTGTTTCTACTGGTCTTGCTAAATTTATCGGTGAAGTGTCTGGAGCAAATGACCAATTGCACTTCCTGAGTAAGAACTTAGGGATGGATGCAGAAGACATCAAGAAATGGCAGAACGTCGCTGAAATGTCAGGTGGTAGCGCTGACGGCATGACGGCTACCATGTCCAACCTCAATAAGTCACTGTGGGATTTAGTGACTGTTGGTGATGCATCTATCCTGCCTTTCTTTAATGCCCTGGGTGTCGGAGTGGTGGACTCGCAAGGGAAGCTCAGAAGTCTGGATGATATCCTGTTAGATATGGCTGACAGTATGTCCCAAATGGAGCGCCCACAGGCCTATAACATCGCTAAAAACATGGGCATGGATGACGGCACGATTAACACCCTGTTAGAAGGCCGTGAAGCCATTCAGAAAAAGCTGGATGCACAGAAGGATCTGGTTATCTCCACAAAGGAAGAACTGGAGCTTAACCGCAAGCTCAGGGAACAAAACGCCGTTCTTAGCCAACAATGGGAAGGACTGAAAACGCTGGTGGCGAATTACCTGATACCGCGCTTACTGAAATTATCTCAGATGGTGACTGGATTTCTTGACTACCTGAATAAGAACCGTGAGACAGTCATAACCCTATTTCAGGGAATGGCTACGGCTATCGGTATCATTTTAATTCCTGTTGTTGCACGGGCGGCCTTAGCGGTATTAGCTCTGTTTGCTCCGTTAATCACTGGTACTGGCTTAATTTTTGCCTTTATTGCTGCGTTATGGCTTCTCTATGACGATTACAAAGGCTGGAAAGAAGGCAAGGATTCGTTCTTTGACTGGGGCGCAATGCATAAGTCATTTGTCTGGATCATGGAGCAGTTAGAGAAGCTGGAAAAATGGTTCAAAGGGACAACGATTGGCAAGTGGTTCACTGATACTAATGGTGAGCTTAATCTTCTTAAAACAGCCTTTGCTGGCTTTGCTACCTATATTGCTGTGAGCTGGGTAGGTAAGATTTTAAAAGCATTCGCTAAAGTGGGTAGAGGCATTAAAGGGATAGGCAAACAAGCCGCCAAGGTTGGTAATAAGGCCGGAAAATTAGGCGCAGTAGGGAGAGTCGGAGCGGTTGGTTTAGCTGCTGGCGCGGCATATGCGAGTGTTGATTATGTTGATGCTGTGCTTAATTCAGTGTTTGGTGAGTATGACTGGTTCCAGCGATTCAGGACTGCCCCAAACTGGAAATATGCGGGAATGGCTGCGATAGGTCAAGGTGATGCCAGATGGGTTAATGGTGAATGGGTAGATAATCGTGGCAAGGGAACAGGCCACCACATCACCCCAACCACCCTCGATATTCCAACCGGCGATCCTGATCTCGACAGACGCAAACGCAAAGTTCAGCGCGGTGAAATGACTCTTGATGAACTTAACGGTGTTGCCCCGAATGCCAATAAGCTAAAAGGTCAGGCTGCTTTCAATGCCATGAGAGGGTATTTTATGGAGCTTGAGAAGAAGGAGGGGCTGCCAGCCGGTTGGTTATACGGGGTTGCTATGGCTGAATCATCAGGGAATCGATTTGAGGTTTCTAAGAAAGGTGCTAAAGGCCCATTTCAATTCATGCCACCAACAGCCAAAGCATATGGGCTAAAAGGCAATGATGTTTTCGATTGGTATAAATCATCGGACGCAGCAGCTAAAATGTACGGTGATTTATCCAGGCAATTTAAAGGCGATATAGATAAGATGTTGGCTGGATATAATTGGGGTACTGGTAATATGAGTAAGTTTGGTATGAAAAATATGCCAAAAGAAACACGTGATTATATCCAAAGAGTCAGAAGCTACAGGGAAAAAGAACTACAGGATCGGAAGGCTCAGGGTGTTGTGCAGTCACTTTCTGACTTTCAGGCAAGGATGAATCAACCAATTATCCCAAATATGGACATGACCGCCCCTCATGAGTTCCTCGCACAAACCGAGAAAATACGTAGTATGCCTATGGCTGGTGCAACTAATAATGTCAAAGTAGACCTTAACGGAGATATTAATGTAGTCACATCCGCAAATACGATAACTGGAACTGTAACTGATGCAGGTGAGGCCGCTAGGTTAAGTCTTTCTCAAATTATGACATCGATGGGCTAAGCGGGATTTCCGCTTAGCTCAAGACTTTTTGATAGGTTCAACGGATTCAAAGGTAGGGAAGCCGCCGCTGCCACAGGCACGAGAAGTCAGTTTTATTTTGGCATCTTGCTTAATCAGGGAGCTTATATAGCCCCGTGCAAAGTCAGGAATGTCTTTATAGATTGGTGAAATATTATAGGTTGCATAATCACCTTTACTATCTTTAACCTTGAATTTTTCAATCGTTCTTTCGTCTGGTGTAACAGAAACAACAGTGACACGTTCTGTAACGGGGGCAGAGCAATTAAACCAATAGCCTGCAACATCACTTGAATTATTCTTGGGTACATCATAAATGCCATATATTTTCCCAGCGCGAATATCCATATAGTAATCATTACCTGCATAAGTCATAGACTCATATTTTTTATTCTCTGCTGCCAGAGAAGGTAATGCTATTACAGTGGCAATTATAAGGAGTGCGGCTTTTATTAATCTCATTACATTGCACCTCAAAGTAGTTGATCTATGTGGATAGCATAACACTAATTTGTTTATCCTGTGTTTTATTTGAGCATGATGGTTATACTTGGAGCAAATTAATTGTTATGTGGGGGTGATGAGTGTTAAAGAAAGTTGCGGTTGCTTTACTGCTAGTATCTGGCGTAGTGAATTCTGCTGCTCTTCCTGAGCCTAAAAATAAAATTGCTTTTAATAACTTTCAAAAGGTTTTAAACAATTACAACGCTAAAGATGATAAAGCAACTTACGTAAAGCCCAAATATAATACCATTCCTGAAGTAAAAATGAATATGGATGGAATCTCTTATGCTATTTATATGCCAAACGAAGATATTTTAAGCAAAGAATGCAATGAGCCTGTTCTTTGCGAAGAGTTTGTATCAGCAGTTAGAGCTATGTTTAAACTTCATGCAAAAGAAGTAACCGCAAGTGAAAGAAAGAAAATGCTCCAAATACTGCTAGATAATAATGTAAAGATGGGCACAACAAACGAAAGGGCGGAGAGGATAAGGAAATTTATCGAACAGCATAAATCCGATCTTAAAAGAAAATTTGGGATTGAATAATTTCAATTACGGACTGATTTTATTTAGCAAGAACGCCCCATTATGGGGCTTGTTTCTATTTACTTCCCATGAAATCAAGTAAACCTTTTGCTGCTTTTAAATATTGCTCAGGACTAATAAAGGTAGCGAAAGGCTTTCCTGAGCTACTATGTTCAATACGATAACTTTCGCTATCTGCTTTTTGGTAGGCTTTCCAGAGTTGCAATAGCTTAATACGCTGAAATCTATAAGTAACATCGTACAAAGCATAAAAATCATCCTTACTGAGTGGAGGGTAAGGTGATTTTCGTTGTTCTATTCTTTCAATTTGTCGCCTTAAGGTTTTTCTAAGCGGCGCTACGGCAGTGTTGAATTCCTTCCTTCTATCTCTGCCAATAGCCTGCTTATTACCAATGTAAAGACCTAACAGGAAACACAATAAACTGATAATAGGTGCGTAATCATGCAAGATTTTTTTAATATAGTTAAGGAATTCCATTTTTTATTCGAGCCGCTTATGTGGTTGTTTTTTGGCCTTGTATGTGGAGGCATGTTTGGTTGGCCTCCATTTTCTGGACGAAATTGAAAGATAAATAGTCAGTCAGGTTATTTATCTTTATGGCTAACTAGTTTTGCCACAATTCTGGCTGTATTCAATATTTCTTCCTGTTTTTGGGTCAACAGCCTTTTAAATTCTTCTATTCCATCCTCAAATGTAGCTTGAGCATCCTCTGGCGACATATTTAGGTCGATCTGACTAGCACCAGTATCAAGTGCATCTTGCAAAATCTGAACAATTTCGGAATTCATTGATCTGCCGTTTTCTTCTGCTCTTTGGGCAATAGCTTCCCTCATGCCATCGGGCAATCTGAGCATGAATTTATCTTGGTTTGCCACGAGCTTTTTAGTCATTTTAATTACCTTTTTATTTAATTCTAAAATAATGGTAATAGCATATTGACATCATGTAAATGCGTGTCATACTGACATCATGTCATTATGACATTATCAATATGGAGAAAATAAGATGACAAGCACCAACTTAGACACAAGAAAGAAAACTGAAAAGATGCAGCTACGGACAACTGAATACCTGAAAGATCAGGTTTGTAGATTTGCTGATAAAGACGGTATTTCTCAGAATTCAATTTTGAATCAGGCCATAGCTTGGTATGCAGAAGAGAGAAATAAAAATGAGTCATAAGAAGAGAATACCCCCGTATCCCTTGAGGATGCCGGATGAGGTTAGGGAATGGTATGAGGAAGAATCCAACAATAATGGCCGCTCTCTAAATGCAGAGATTGTGGAAGTTTTGAAAGAAGAAATGAATGGTTATAAGGCAGAGAAAAAACACAACTCAATAAAAACAAAGGATTGCAGATATCAGGGGAATAAAATGGCATTGGAAATAGAGAAAGTGAACACGAATATTGGATGCAGTATTTGTGGCAGAAACAGCAAAGACAGCAAAAAAAGTCGTTTATTTATCGCTGGCCTGTATGGGTATATATGCTCGTCATGTGTTAGCGATTGCGTAAGCATTCTTGCTTATCACATTGAATGTCGTGTAGATGAGGGAAATAAGGATACCGCTGAAGATAATGAATCAGAACGTCAATAAAGTCGAAACCTCGAAGGCTGCAACCAACGAGGCTTCTAAATCTTCAAACCGTGTAAGTAATAAAGATTATGTCAACCCATAACAGAGAGTGACAATATGAATAATGTAACAAATAAAAATCTTCCTGTCATTGCAGGCGTAGAAATCACTACCGATTCAGAAGGTCGTTTTAACCTGAATGCTTTGCATAAGGCGAGTGGTCAAGGAGCATCAAGAGCACCAAGCGAGTGGGTAAAGTCAGAATCTGTTAAGTTATTGGTTTTAGAGGTTGGAAGTTTAACTCGTGAAAATCCCCTAGTTAGAAAAGAAGGTCGTTATGGTGGCACTTTTGCTCATGAACTTTTAGCAGTCTCATATGCAGGGTGGATCAGTCCAGCATTCCAATTGCAGGTGAACCAGACTTTCATTGATTATCGTTCAGGGAAATTAGTACCAGAGAAAAGCAAATCAGGCTTACCTGAATACCGCCGCGCCAGAACGCTGAAAATGTCAGTTGATGCTGTCAGTAGTTTGTTTGCTCTGATGCCAAATTTGAGCAATGAAGCGAAGCAATGTGCAGCCGCTAACATTGTTAACCCTATCGTTGGTTTTGAAGCAGTTCCTCTGCCTGTACTGGAAGAAAAATATTACACAGCAGGTGAAGTAGGAAAAATGCTGGATGTGTCAGCGAAGAAAATCGGACTGGTTGCCAATAAGCACAACCTCAAGAATGAGCAGAATGGCAAGTTCTTTCTGGATAAGTCCGCTTACTCAAGTAAGCAAGTCGAAGCATTCCGTTATAACGAGAACGGCATTAAAGCGCTGAGACATTTAATTCATGGTGTTGAAGTAGCTTAAGGATTTAAGCCACGGAAGGCGAAGAGCGAACAATCAAGCTATCAATGTTATTAAGGGTATGCAACCGATTCCCTATCTTAAATCGATTGATTAGTCTAATTTTCGAGCCGCTTCCCAAATTTAGCATGTAAATATTTACAAAAGGTTACAGTTACGTAATAAATGATGTCGCTTTAAACGGCGAAGCCCCGAACTGGTAGGACAGCTAGGGGCCTCTAATACAACGTTTACCCCAACCGAAAGGAAGTAAACATGGTAAGTATAACAGTTAATGAATTAACTAAAAACTCCCCATCAGTAGAGCACATGATCCCCATCATGTACAACAGTGTTCCGGTCATTACTACTGAGCTGTTAGCTGATGTTTATGAAACTGATGTTATTCGAATTCAGCAGAACCATGCGAGAAATACTGATAGATTTGTAGAGGGCACGCATTTCTTTAAGTTAACCGGTTCAATTTTAAGAGAATTCAAGAACAGACTATCTTTAAGCGAGTCAGTTAAAGAGTTATCTTTACTAGTTGGTAAACGCGCCCGTAGCCTCATCCTCTGGACAGAACGCGGTGCAGCTCGTCACGCTAAAATGCTGGATACTGACAAAGCATGGGATGTGTTCGGGAAACTGGAAGATTTCTACTTTAACCTGAAAGGGGTTGAGACTAAAACCACAACCCATGACCGCACTCCCTTACGTGGACTGGTTAATACCCTAATGGGTAAATATGGCATCAGTGATAGAACGTTATTCCAGATGGTGCATCGTGAATTTGGGGTAAAAAGCATCGGTGAGTTAACCAGTGAACAATTACCTTCTGCAATAGAGTATTTGGCAACTAAGGCTATTGAGGGTGAGTTACTACCGAAAGAAGAATTACCAGCTTTAAACCTAAATGAATTGGCTTACTCTATGTCATTCTTTGATGGCTATGATGATATTTTTAAGGCTAAAGGGATAAATAAAGACGGCGCATTAAAAAATGCTACCAGTTATCCAGTTCAGTTACTGAATGGTGCTGAATACCCGAACCCTATTAATAGTTTGCTTAATGGGCTGTCTAGCATGGGGATTAATGTTGAGGCCGCCCGATTCCAATTACAGGCACTAGCGTATCACCTTGAGATTTATCACCGGAAAGTAGCGCAAATTAAGCGCGATTTAGAATATATCTAATGTTGAGCCATGGATGGCTAACAGTTGAAGTGATTTAATATTTTTTAACCATTAACAGAACAATAAAAAAACAGTCTTTCTTGTTGAATTTAAGTCAACTTAACCCTATCATTACCTTAAGGTAACTCCATTGATGAGTTAAAACACGCTAGACTTATAGTCTTAGCTATTTATATTTTAGAGGTTTTTCTTATGAGTCACGCACTTAAAAAGACAAATCGTCTTTGCATACCGCCTCGTGACAAAAGCAAACAAGCTTTACCTCGGGCTGCTAAAGGCGATGGCTCTCATCACGATCAAGTCAAAAATGCCTTCACATTTGGCTTTACTCGTTACGATAAAGCAATGGAAGAATTATCAAAGGTATAAATAAATGTCTTCATGGGCTGCGGAGTTCGTTGAAGGTATAAATTATTTGTCAGTTGACGACATTACTTATATAAACAAAGAGTTAATTGAGAAACAAACCCCGAAAGAGATAATCAAAGTTCTAAAACCAAATGAACTAGGATCATCTCAAGCCAGCCCTAGTTTGACTAGGTACTATGAACAAACAGATGACATGTTTAAACTGGCATCTGTTTTAGTTCATAGCTTAATACAAAATCACCCATTTGCTAATGCTAACAAACGGACAGCCATGATGTCGGGCTATATCTTTTTGTTAATCAATGGATATGAGCTTACTGCCCCTAATGATGAGATTATCGAAATGGCTGTTGGATTGGCGGGGAAAGAGTATTCTCGTGATGAGCTAGAAGACTGGCTGTGTTATTGGTCTAGAGAATACGATACTAGAAATTTATGTTATCCGTCATTGGATAGCATAATGACCGGAATGCTACGAATTCACATTGATTAAATAAGCATAAATCAATCAACCCGCTTCGGCGGGTTTTTCATTTCTAAGGCCGCCGAGTGCGGTTTTTTTACATCCAAAAAACGGGGTTAACTATGTTCGGAAAGCCAGATATCCCTAACTGGAAGGGTATCCCCAACGCTGCAATTGATGCCGGAATTAGCCTGGGTGGTGCAGCGTTAATAAACACATTGTTCGGTAACTACTGGGGAATATTCAATCAGTATGGCATCCCTCTCTTACTGGCAGACAGCGTGATATCCCTGCAATACCAGAACCAGTATCGGGTTGTAAGTGCCCCGATAGAGAACGGCTCATTTGCTTCTTATAACAAGGTCGGTGAGCCTTACAAAGTCACGGTTCAGCTAAGCAAAAGTTCAGGTGGTACATTAGAGCGCGGCGCTTTCCTGTCCCAGCTTGAGATATTAGCGAAAAGCACATTGAAATTTCATGTGGTCACGCCGGAATTTGTCTACATCAATGCTGCGATTGTCGGCTATGACCTTGCACGGGAGGCCAAAGACGGCACTACGCTGATTAAGGTCAATGTCCACCTGGAAGAAGTCAGGGAAGTGAAAATCAAATATGACAAAGAGGAAGTGAAGAACCCGGATGATGCTAAGAAAAAGGACACAGGCGAGCAAACGCAAAAAGTGGAAGCGCAGCAGCAAGAAGTGAACGGCATACTAGATGATATTTTGGATAGCAGAAAAACTAAATTAAAGAGGATTGGGGATTTTAGCGAAAGAGTCGGCGGTGCATTAGGAAAAGCCCTTGATAAGGGTAAAGAACTCCTAGAGATGGGGCGGCAACAAATTAATGGCGGAGGGTTCTTTTAATGCTTGTTGAAATTACTTTATCTCCCATTCCCAACCAAACTACGTCATTCACCATTAACGCAGACTTAATCGACTTAACCCTTGAGAGCCGACTGGGAAATATTTTCGCCACGGTACAAAAGAACGGCGAGTATCTGGTGTGTAACCGTGTCTGCCGGAATCTGTCGTATATCTGTCGATGGTTGGTTTTTGTGGACATCGAAGGGAACACTGACCCGCAATACACCGGACTGGGTTCCCGCTATAAACTGGTATGGAACGATGAAATTTAATCGCAAAGTTATCAAAATCACGCTCACGCTTTCAGGCAAAGACGAATCCTTCACCTCATCCAGTCAGAATAAACTTTCATCTACCGGACTTCGGATTAATGCCGAAATTAACTACGGCAACGGGGCCATCACGCCTTATGCGCGGGTGAAAGCCTATGGTCTGCCTATCGAGACGATGGAGAAGTTACTGCGCAAAAAGTGGGGTGATCTTCAGGCGCTGCGCAATATGATGACCATTGAGGCCGGAGAAGAAGGGGAGGCGTTATCACAGGTCTTCAGAGGTGGCATCACGTTTGCCTACCCTGATTTTGGCGATGTACCTAATGCATCACTGGTGATTGAGTCGCAAACGGCGGTGTTGGATAAAATGCAGGGGGTGAATGCTGAAAGCTACGAGGGCGAACACGATGTTGCCGCTATCATAGCAACGATTTGCCAGCGCATGGGGTACACCTTTGAATCTAACGGAGTTAGCGTAAAAGTCTCAGATCCGTACCTGCATAACACGGACATCGATAAAATCCGCCAACTGGCCCATGCCGCCAATCTGGATGTGTATATCGAAGACAAAAACGTAGCCATCACCTACAAAGACAACCCCCGGCGCACCTTAAAAATTCCGGTTATCTCGCCGGAAACAGGCTTAATCAGTTACCCCATACCAACCAATCTCGGCGTGCAGTTCAAGTGTTTCTATGACCCCCTTGTCCGGTTTGGCGGTATCGTGCGTATTACTGACAGTCTGATAAAGATATGTAACGGGGACTGGCTGGTTTTTGGTATCAGGACAATATTAGAAACCGAGCAGGATTCCGCTCAATGGGCAATGGAAGTGTCAGCCAGCCGACGAGGAGAAAACTATGCCGCCATCAAGAAGTGAACGGGTATTACTTTATGATCCACAAGCCACCGCAGGCGGGGCGCTCAGTCAGGAAGCCATTATCTGGTCACTGATTGGCAGAATGGGCACGGTGACCATTTGCCGGGTAGAGAAAATCCACGGGGGCGGTGTTGGCCCGGTAGGGTATGTCGATATCCTGCCACTGGTGCAACAGGTCGATGGCGCAGGCAATATCTACCAGAATGCCACTGTCTACAATGTGCCGTACTTTCGTTATCAGGGTGGTGAAAACGCCGTCATTCTTGACCCAAAAGTAGGGGATTTGGGCTTTTGTTTTACCGCCAGCCGGGATATCTCAAAGGTGAAGAGAACCAAGAATTCAGCGCCCCCGGGCAGTAAACGCAAATACGATATGGCGGACAGTCTCTATCTCGGTGGTTTACTGAATGGCACACCATCCCAGTTTATCCATTTTCTGGAGAGCGGAATGGATATCGTGTCCACCGGCATCGTGAACGTCAAAGCCACTAAAATTGTACTGGATGCGCCGGTTGAGACGACCAGCACCATTCAGGCCAAGAGCAATATTACCGACAACACAACCATCAATAGCCAGTCAATGGCTGGTATGCGTGAAATCTATAACCGCCACACTCACCCCGAACACGGACAAGGCGCAAATACCAGCCCACCTAACCAGAAGGCGTAATCATGCGGACATTATTTTTAATGCCTGCCACATGGGATTTAACTCTCGATGCGGCGGGCAACATTGCTGTGGCCTCAGACCAGTACGCCAGAGCGCAGTCAGTGGCTAATGCCTGTCGGGTCTTCGTCAAAGACCTGTATTACTCGCAGGGTGACGGTATTCCGTATCTGGAGGAAATTTTGGGCAAGAACCGCTACTCATTGGCGATGTACCGCAAGTATTTAGAGGATGCGGCGATGTCTGTCGAGGGAGTGATATCAGCTACGGCGGAACTCAGTACCGCCAATGACAGGGTGGTGAGAGGACGAATACTGTTTACTGACATTAACGGAACCAAGGGAGCAATCGAATTATGATCCCAAAACTGCAAATGACCCCACAGGGGATATTAGCGCCACCCACACAGGAGGTGATTGATGGCTGGTGGCAGGTACTCAAGGGGTGTTTTGGTGACAATCTCAATACCGACATGAAAACCCCGCAAGGCCAATTAGTGACGACGCTAACTGCGATTATCACCGACGAACGAAACTTCTTTATCCATCTCCTGAACAGCTTTGACCCGCGTTACGCTGATGGCCTGATGCAGGATGCGCTGGGGTATATTTATTTCCTGCAACGCAAACCGGCGACTCAATCCGTGGCTGAGGTTACGATTAATGGGCTGGTCAATACGGCTATCCCGGTTGGCTTTCAGGTGGCTGATAACGCCGGGAGGACGTGGAGTACGCAAGTAGAGTCCGCAATCGGTGAAGATGGACTCGTCACTGTGCATGTTTACTGTGATGTTGTTGGACGGATTGAAACGGCTGCCGAGTCCATTAATCGCATTGTGAAAGCTGTTGCCGGGATAGATTCGGTTATCAATAAACAGGCCGCTATTGTGGGCAAAGAGGCCGAATCCCGACAGGAGTTTGAGCTAAGACGACAGCAGTCTGTGGCGGTCAATGCCAAAAATACCAATGCCGCTACACAGGGAGCAATAGGTAATCTTAAGGGCGTGATCGACTGTTACGTTATCGATAATCCCTCTAACGAAACAAAAACCGTAGGGTTTACCAATTATCCACTGATTCGGAACTCCATCGCAGTCTCTGTCGTGGGGGGGGATGATAATGAGATTGCTCGGCATATTCTGAGCAAAGCCGGGTCTGGCTGCTCGTTTGTGGGCAATAATACGGTCAAATACGAGGACACAGAAAATTTCCCTTATATGCCACCCCGTTATGAGGTGACATTTATCCGGCCTCACCATATCCCGGTGGAGTTTATTATCACCTTTGAAGACAAGTTGAAATTAACCCATCAGGACAAAGAAGCCATCCGTCAGGCGGTCATGAATGAATTCACCACAGGTCGGGGAAAAGGTCGCATTGCCAAGAAACTGATTGCCAGTGATTACATTTGTGTTGTGGCCCAGGCTGCGACTGAGCGGTTAATAGCGGTTCAGGTAGCCAGAAAAGGCGAGGCGGTAGCAAATTATCTGGAGTTCGGTATTGATGAATTCCCGGTGTTATCAGTGGATGACATAAGGATAGCGTCATGATTGAGATAAAAGACACTTTCCTGAGCCAGTACGCCAACAGTCCGACCCTCTGCACTATCCTCAATAATTTCAATGATACTGTCGATCCTAGAGCCAACACAGATGAGTTCTATCATCTGGCGGTCAATGTGCTCACGGCAAAAGGGTTCGGGCTGGATATTTGGGGACGAATTGTCGGCATTGGTAGGGATTTATCCATACCGGATCCGAATGCGGATTATTTCGGTTTTAAGGAGACAGAGAAATATACTCCGTTTGACCAGTCACCCTTTTACAGTGGCGGGTCTTCAGATATGTCTTACAAGATGGATGATTCCACTTATCGGGATGTCATCTTAATGAAGGCGCACTCGAACATTCTGTATGCCACCGCGCCAAATATTAACCGGTTCCTGAAAAGTCGTATTTTTACAGGCCGGGCTTATTACCTGATCACCGGTCACATGACCGCACGATATGTTTTTGAATACCGGTTATCGGAATTAGAAAAGAACCTGATTTACCACCACCACATCTTACCGCATCCGTCAGGGGTTCAGATTTCCATTGCAGAACTGCCAGCGGGTGAATTTTTCGGCTTCTACGGGACAGGCTTCCAGCCTTTCGGTCAGGCCGCTTTTGCACAATAAGGTGAACAATGAAAAACCCTAACTTAATCCCTAAGCCCTTCGCGCAGAACGGGCAGAAAGACGCGATCCCTACGAACCACAAATCCGACTTACCCAGCCAAAAGGCCACATGGGATACCGGCTTTCCGCAAATTACCATGATGCCCGTCACCGCAGGTGGATTACCACCCAGCGGACGCGATTTTAACGGTATCCTGAACCAGATTTCAGACAATATTGTGTACTTATCCCAGGGGGGAAAGTTTAAGTATTCGCAGGAATATGCCGATTCGACCGGGGGCTACCCCAAAGGGGCAATATTGCAGTCTGATGATGAAACCAAAGAGTTTCAGAGTCTGACGGACAATAATAAAATTAACTTCAATAAAGAGTCGTCTGAGAAAGTCAGTGCGGCATGGAAGCAAGTAAGCACAACGCTGCTTTTGGATGAATTAAACAAAAAGCTCAATCGCTCTGATGTAGTGCAATCAGTCGGCAACAGTAAATCACAGGTGATGAGTCAGAATGCGGTCACCGATACCCTGAACACCAAACAAGACAAAGGCGATTACGCCACTAATTCGGCATTGAATCAGGTCAATGACAACGCCAACAGTCGTCTCGAAAAAGCACAGAACGGGGCGGATATCCAAGATAAAGCGGCGTTTGTGAACAATCTTGGTTTACGGGATACAGTAGACAGGGCTTCTCATTCACTGGATACCCGGACT
>NZ_NJAJ01000040.1 GCF_002632825.1 Xenorhabdus stockiae | reverse complement strand
TTATTCCAAATCTGAAGAGATGCATGACAAAGTGGTAGGTACGTTCATTGAGCGTGAATACTATCTTTCATAACAGATCTAACTATTGGAAGCATGACCGGAATTTGAATAAGCCTTTTTTCCAGATCAACTTTACTCCACTCTAACTTTCTTAATTCACCGGGGCGCAATCCCGTGATAATTAAAATTCTCAGTGCGTGTCTAACAATCTGGCTGCCCATGTGTTTATCAATGGATTTCAAGAATTCGGGTAACTCGTCAACATCAAGGTGCGGATAATGCTCTCTTTTATGAGGAATAAAAGCACTGGCAAGATCAGGGGCGGGAT
The DNA here is from genome assembly GCF_002632825.1 of Xenorhabdus stockiae. GTDB lineage: Bacteria > Pseudomonadota > Gammaproteobacteria > Enterobacterales > Enterobacteriaceae > Xenorhabdus > Xenorhabdus stockiae. The sequence continues at coordinate 28,694 of NZ_NJAJ01000040.1, read as the reverse complement.
TATATTCAGCTCGACCTGTGATAATTGCATACTTCCAAACTTCACCACAACGCTGACGGACTTTTTTTAATTTCTCTGTAGCACCCCTTTTTTCCATTCTCGTAAGAACGTCCAATAATTCCAAGGGTTTTATATCTGCTATTGGCCTATCACCAATATAAGGGAAGACATCATTTTCAAAAGCACTCATCATGTCAGCACGATACCCTGCCGACCACCTATCTTTGCGTTTTTCGTACCATTCAAGAGTGATTTTTTCAAAAGTGTTTTCAGACATTATGGTGCTTTCTCGCTTCTTCTGTTTCCTGTCTTCAGAAGGATTAACGCCACCAGCAATCATAGAGCGGTACTCTGCGGTTCTTTTCCTTGCTTCCGCTAAAGGCACTTCAGGATAAGTACCTAAAGATAGCATTTTTTGCTTACCTTCAAAACGATAACGGAATCGCCAACCTCTGGAGCCATTCGGTTCTATTAACAACCAAAGCCCGTTTCCATCGGAAAGAGTATAAGCCTTTGCTTCTGGCTTAGATCTCTTAATTGCCACGTCTGTTAGCTTCATCATTTCACCCATGTGTATAGGAAGATGTGTATAGGAAAAACTATACACAAAACTATACACAATTTCATGTCGCTTTCAGAAGATGTTAGGATATATTAGGAGACTTGAGCTTGTTGCTATTTATTGATTTTATTAGAAAAAGTAGACTTTAGGAGACGTTTCGAGAAGTAGAAGTGGCGGAGGAGGAGAGATTCGAACTCTCGGATGGTTTCCCATCGGCGGTTTTCAAGACCGCTGCCTTCAGCCGCTCGGCCACCCCTCCGCGATGTCGTGCACTATAAACATCACTGCTCCCAATGTAAAGTACTTATATGCTCAACTGATGCCAAATCACTCACATAACTGTTCGTTGGCGCATTTATTCAGCATTTATGGCAATCTTTCTTTGGAATAAAGGTGATTTTTGCTAAATTGCAGCCATTATTGTCGAGTGGTTAAAAAAGCTATGTTGGTATTTGAAGGTCGAGAAATCGAAACTGATGCACAGGGTTATCTTAAAAACAGTAACGACTGGGAAGAAGCGATGGCACCGCTACTTGCCGAGCAGGAAGATATCATCTTAACCGAACAGCATTGGGAGGTGGTTCGATTTGTCCGCGAGTTTTATGAGGAATTTAACACTTCCCCCGCTATCAGAATGTTAGTCAAGGCGATATCACAAAAGCATGGCGAAGAAAAAGGTAATAGCCGCTATCTTTATCGCTTGTTTCCTAAAGGGCCGGCGAAGCAAGCAACTAAAATTGCAGGGTTACCAAAACCAGTGAAATGTATCTGAATCTGTCATCCGTCTTCAATGGCGGATGCTGAAATCAGTCATTTCTTCTATCTCACAAAACTGAGGCTGAAAATGTTCAATTTTCGCTCCCGGAGGCCCGCCTTTCTCCAGCCAATGTATCAGTGCTGCTATTTGTTCCTCATTACCACAGGCAACGATTTTGACACTGCCATCATTCATATTCCGAACATATCCTAATAGCTTATTTTTCTTTGCCCAGTAGTATGTCTGATAACGAAAACCAACTCCCTGCACTCGACCATAAACATAAATAGTGATGCTTTGAACTGTCATTTCTTTTTCTCCCTCAAACAAAATCGAAAAGTGACTCTTCAGTATCCTGATGGAAAAGTATTTATTTTCTGTTATGCAATAGATTGAAAACTATCAGGTATAATAACTTTGGCATGCTAAGACCACTTTTAGTATTGTATTTTATATACACAACAGCTAACCTGAAATATGAGATGGTGATCACATACCATCTCAAATGCAAGATTCCGGTTACCGGGTGTGCGCTTGAAATTTACCTTACGGCCCTTATATAAGAGTCATTGCAAGGTTTCTCTGGAGGTGACTATGATGATCGCCAGCAAATTCGGTATCGGCCAACAAGTGAGACATAGCCTGTTGGGCTATCTGGGTGTTGTTGTAGATATTGATGCCGAATATTCTTTAGAACAACCACAGGAAAATGATATCGCATCTAATGCTACTTTACGTTCAGCTCCGTGGTATCACGTTGTGATGGAAGGTGATGATGGGCAACCTGTCCACACCTATTTAGCAGAGGCTCAATTGACTTACGAGATATCAGATGATCATCCGGAACATCCTTCTCTGGATGAGTTAGCTGAATCTATCCGCAGTCAATTGCTGGCTCCAAGGTTACGAAATTAAACACATTCCTTTAAAAAATTAAACGATACTGATAAGGAAAGGCGGTGAAATAAAAATAACCCATCGCCTTCTTTATTTTTCTAATCCTAAACGTGGGATCTCAATTTTCGGGCAACGATCCATAATCACATCTAACCCCTTATTTTCTGCCAGTAATTTCGCCTCATCATTAATTACCCCTTTTTGCAGCCAAAGCACTTTTGCTCCGATGGCAATCGCTTCTTCCGCAATACCATAAGCAGCTGTTGCATTACGAAAGACATCAACCATATCAACTGGCTGTTCGATATCAGCTAGCTGCTTCACAACTTGCTGTCCTAATAATGTTTTACCCGCTAGCTTAGGGCTAACTGGAATGATGTTATATCCCTGATCAATCAGGTATTCCATTACCTCATAACTAGGTCTATCTGGTTTTTCACTCGCTCCCACCAGAGCGATTGTTCTGACTTTTTTCAGAATATCTATCAGATATTGATCACTCATAGCGCCTCCTATCTCATGATTATGCTGCAATAATTATACGTTTCATTTACTGCAGAGTTTATGACAATCACCTTTATTTCTATTATTTTGTTATTAAAATAATTGGTAAATAGTACATTTTCACGAAGGTATTAATATGGAATTAACAACCCGTACACTGACTGAGTCCAAAAGTATTGCTCTAATTGCGCATGATCACTGTAAACAATCTCTTCTGTCTTGGGTCAATGAACATAAGCGTGTATTAGAACAAAACAGGCTCTATGCCACAGGTACAACCGGAAACTTGCTTCAACAACAAACGGGCTTACCAATTACCAGCCTATTGAGTGGGCCGATGGGAGGTGATCAACAGATTGGTGCATTGATTTCTGAAGGAAAAATTGATGTTCTAATCTTTTTTTGGGATCCTCTGAATGCCGTCCCTCACGATCCTGATGTCAAGGCACTGTTACGTTTGGCCACAGTCTGGAATATCCCTGTAGCAACAAATCGAACAACTGCTGATTTCCTTATCAAATCTTCTCTTTTTACCGAAAAAGTCGATATTTACGTACCTGATTATCAGGGATATCTTGATGAAAGGCTAAAATAAGCACAGCCACCAACAAAGAAAACCAGATTATCTCACGGAAACCTAAGGCTTGCAGTGCTCTGGGACACCTAATTTAGATAATTGGTGAATAAATACCGATGGATTTTTCGGTTCCTGTATCAGCCAGAGCTGCTTTTTTGCTCTCGTTAATGCAACATATAACAGACGCTGCTCTTGTGTATCAGAAAATGTTTCAGGTTTCGGCAGTAAAACCTGCTCCAGCACTGTCTCTTTTTCTGATGCCGGAAAACCCTCTTTTCCTTTTCGTAACCCTAAAATAATAATGTAATCAGCCTGCTGCCCTAAAGATTCGTGAATGGTCATAAAGTTAATATTTAAATTCGGCCAACGGGTTGCCGCTTTCTTCAATACATCAGGCTTATGAAAATGGTAACGGGCCAATAAGAAAATGGTTTCCTGATTGGTGACATAACCACTCATCCTGTTTAACAAGGCTTCCAATTGTTCTTCGGGCAAAATCATGACTGATTTTTTATTTCCTTTTATTGAACTACGATTGGTGAGCCTACACAGTGAACCACTCGTTTGGCTGTGAAAAAGATGAGCAATTCCATTAATTATTTTACTAATGCGCTCATTAAAACGATAAGTGGTATCTAAAATGCACTCGTCACTTTCACCAAAATAAGTAGAAAAAGTCTTTATTGAAGGCCATTCAAGACTGTTAAACCGACAAACTCCCTGCCAGTTATCTCCTACTGCGAATATATGGCTTTGTCTATTCTGCGCTTGTAGCGTAGTTAATAACTTAATACTTAAAGGAGAAATATTCTCCAGATTATCTAATAGGATGTGCTTCCACGGGCTAATGAAACGTCCTTTTTGCAGAGTATTTACTGCCTGATGAATCAACCCATAAAAATCCAGCGTTCCTTCTACTTTTAATGCCGATTTCCAAGCTTTCAACAAAGGTGCCATCAGGCGGATACGTTTTGGGAATATATCTGAATATTCAGGCAAAGCCCGTTCAAGCATCTCTTTTTGGCTACCGCCATGCATTCTCATTAATTCCAACCAATAATCCAGATGGCTGGATAAACGGGATTGTACCTGCCTGTCATTCCAATATGCTCCATCGGGTAACTGCCAGTCTAACTCTTCATTCAACCATTCGCGCCAGCCTTTGGCCTGTGCTTTTTTTTCATTACACTGTTTTTGCCATTCTCGAATAAGAAAATCATGGCGTTTTTGAGTATTAGTCTCTAGTTCACTACTTTTTGGTGTATTGCTATTTGTCTGTCGGATGATACAAAGAGCCAATTCATGGAATGTTCTCGCTTTTATCGTTTTTGTTCCCGAACACAACTGAAGACGTTTATTTATTTCCTCAACCGATTTCTGCCCGGATGACAGTAATAAAACCTGCTCAGGAAGCGCCTGCTGGCGTAATAATAACCACTCTGCCCGGGCAATTAAAACAGATGTCTTTCCGCTTCCCGCACTTCCCGAAACTAATATGGATTTTTCACCATTAATAACAGCCTGATATTGTAATGGATTGAATGGTACATTTTCTGCGATTTGGAACAATTCACCATACCGTTCCTGAATGCGTTCAGACCACTGCTGGTTTATGAGCTTTCGCCGTTCTTCTCCTTCATTGATCCAGTTCAGGCACGTCTGGTAATTATCTCGACAGCTTGCAAAGTCCTTGAGTCTTTGTAATGGCAAAGGAATAGATTGAAATGTTTCATGAATTTGTTGCTGTAATAGAGATAAATCTTCTGTCTTCATCCAATAGTCTTGCTGGCGGATTTTATCAATTTTATTTACCTGAGCAGACAGAACGCCAGAGCTGATGCCGCTCATATCAGAGCTCCATGCCTGCCATTCCTTAAATAAATAATGGTAAAAACGCTGAGTTTGCTGCCATTCAGTGCCATGTAAACGAACGACTTTCCCTTCCGGTAATTCAAATTCCAGTTCCCCCCAGACAAGCCCTCGCTTACACTGAATATCGATTAATTGATTAAATGGAATTAGGTACTGATGTTTGTCACCACTGACTTCAATGCCAGCACTCAGTAAACGCACTCGATTATAAGGATGCCGAGCAAGTCGTTGACCAATTTGTGTTGATTTTAGTTCCATTGTAATAGCACCGTACCTGAAAATTGTTGAGCTATCTGCTCACTTAAATGTTGTTAGGAGTTTTTTGTGCTAACTGTTTTTTCCAGCTCCCGCCATTTTTTGTATAACAATCACGTTTTCTATTATATTCGTATATTTATTGCGCTAACAGGAACTACACTGGTTCCCTGGCTATTGAAAGAAGAACCCAAGATTACAATCCCTTTGACGTTAGGTGTTGTCGCCGCCGCATTAACAGACTTAGATGATCGTTTAGTGGGTCGTTTACGCAATCTGGTCATCACCTTAGTCTCCTTCTTTGTGGCTTCTGTTTCTATTACTTTACTTTTTCCATACCCTTGGTTCTTCACTCTTGGGCTGGCGATTTCTACCTGTGGTTTCATACTGCTTGGTGCTTTAGGACAGCGTTATGCCACCATCGCTTTCGGTGCTTTATTGATTGCAATATATACTATGCTGGGTGCATCGATATTCCCTGTCTGGTATCAGCAACCTTTATTATTACTCACTGGTGCAATTTGGTATAATTTGCTGACACTAGCAGGGCATGCACTATTTCCTATCCGCCCGTTACAAGAAAATCTGGCACGCTGTTATCATCAGCTTTCTGTGTATTTACACGCCAAAACAAATTTGTTTGACCCGGATGCTGAAGCAGAGGAATACGAACAGGCTGTGTTTGATATTGCTATGGCCAACAGCACATTAGTGTCAACACTCAATCAAACTAAAATAACTTTATTAAGTCGTTTGAAAGGAGACCGTGGGCAACAGGGAACCCGAAGGACTCTACACTATTATTTTGTTGTTCAGGATATCCATGAACGTGCCAGTTCGTCTCACATTCAGTATCAAAAGCTACGAGAAACATTGCGCCACAGCGATCTTCTATTCCGTTTCCAGCGATTGTTGTCCATGCAGGCACACGCCTGTGAGCAGGTTTCACAATCCATTATCCTGCGTAAACAATATCAGCATAGCTCACGGTTCGAGAATGCTTTCACCTATCTTGAAATCTCTTTAGAGAAATTAAAAAACCAACAACTAGTTGATACTAAGATCGTTGCATTTAGTAATTTACTGAAAAATTTGCGGGCAATTGATGCACAACTAGCCGGACTCAGTTCTGAGCAATATCTGACCTTTCAGGAAACTGCGCAATATAATAAGCAAAGCGATGACAGGCAGTGTCATGACAAACAGTACAATGATAAAAATGATAAACAAGAAGAGACGCAATTATCCGATGAGGCCTTAACAGGGTGGCGTGATATTTTATTTCGGCTTCTCAGCAATCTGACACCCAAATCAGCACTATTCCGCCACGCTATACGTATGTCTGCTTTGCTTTGTACTGGTTATGCCATTATTCAGCTATTTGATATGCAAAGAGGTTATTGGATCCTGCTGACCAGCCTTTTTGTCTGTCAGCCTAACTACAGCGCGACTCGCCGCCGTCTGGCTCTGCGGGTTATCGGGACACTGGCGGGTATTTTGATTGGCCTGCCTATTCTCTATCTTGTACCTTCTATTGAAGGGCAATTATTGCTGATTGTCATTTCAGGCGTGTTATTTTTTGCCTTCCGTAGTAGCCAGTATGCACATGCGACTTTATTTATTACGTTATTGGTATTATTAAGCTTTAATCTATTGGGTGAAGGCTTTGAAGTAGCGTTACCCAGAATAGTCGATACCCTGATTGGTTGTGGTATTGCCTTGTTGGCAGTCAGTTTTATCTGGCCTGATTGGAATTTTCGCCACTTGCCACAAGTCATCACCCGTACAATGAACGCCAATTGCCATTATCTCAATGCCATCTTGCTGCAATATCATCAAGGAAAAAGTAATTGTCTGGAATATCGGGTTGCTCGCCGTAACGCTCATAATTGCGATGCTGAACTGGCATCGGTTGTCTCGAACATGTCATCAGAGCCTAAACATCATCGTATTTCTCAGGAAGCAGCATTTCGTTTACTTTGCCTGAATCATACCATGTTGAGTTATATTTCCGCCTTAGGCGCACATCGTGACAGACTTAATGAACCTGTCATTCTGGATCTGCTTACTGAATCAATCCACCATGTTGAATCTGCATTGCAACAAGACAGAGTTAATGATGATTTCCTGCATCAGATTTCAGAGCATTTGATACAAAAAATTAATCAATTAACTTCTGATAACAGCAAAGTTCAACTTGTATTACAGCAAGTAGGGTTGCTAGTTGAATTATTACCGGAAATAGTTAATTTAAGAAAGCAAATAAACAATCAGAAATCTAATTAAATAAATCCCGCCTTCTATGAAGGCGGGATTTATTATTTTTATAACTTATATTTTCTGTATTTAAAATCAATTATCATCTGTCATCTTAAATTAAGAAAAAATAGAATAATATTAGTTACCATGTTCCAATTCTTGATGCCATATAAGTAAATCATGGCGTAGTTTTTCTGGCAACACAGCAACATGGCAGCCTTCTATTGCTCCGGCTAATGCCAGTAAGATATTAACACTTATCTTCTTTCCATTTTGTTGTAATTTAAGATAAGTTACTTTTGCTCCTAACACCCGCAATTCTTCTACTTTTGATATTCCTGCTTTCCATAACTGGCGCTCCAAAGCCATCCCAAGATTAGGAAGGTCTTTTAATCTGAGAGGTGTTCTTTGTTTATTAATGATATCTGTCAGTGTATCTTGATAGGCTAAATTAACATATTCGAATAATTGTTTTTGATCCCGCCAAAGTGACTCACTGACTCGGTAATAACGCAAAGCCACAGGAATTCCCCTTTTTGAATAGATAAACGTCTCCATGCCTTTGGCTTTAAATAACGTCTCTGCATAACTATTCCCTCGTAAATAAAGCTCACCTTCATAACTCAGGGCGAACAAGACTCCATCAATTGATAATCCAATTCCACCAAACTGGGATTTCTTTTTAAGTTTCCCCAATGAAGATACGCCGTGTTTCAATTGATCAAAACGAGCCCCAGATAAAAACATTTTTATCACTCCATGAATTATATCCTGACTAAATATTTTATGCTCTGTTCTCTTGTCTGTTATTAACAAAATAAATAACAAGAACAAGTAATTAAAACCATACGCAATCTATTTCTGGCTGCCAATCATTAAATTAGAAAAAAACTGTTTTATATAAATTTTTGCGAAGCGCCTTGAAAAAAATGGTCTTGCTTTTAGCCAAACAACCAATTACTGTATATATATACAGGCATCATAGTGAGGAACATTATGCGTATTCAACCCACTCTGGAGTATCTCATTGAGAGTAAAATTGAAGCTGAGAACAGTACAACTCACAAACACGAAATCACTAATGTAACGGGCACTACATCTACAAAATTACAACCTTTTAGTCAGGCTGAGCAAAACGCCTTACAAGCAGTAAATGGCACAATCCGTGAGTTAAGCTATTGTGAACAATGGCCTGTGATTAATCACATCCTACTTCCTTTGCTACATCAATCCAGAGATGAAAACAGGTGGTTACTCTGGATAACGCCTAATAAAAGATTAAGCCGCCAGTGGTTAGTCGATTCGGGTTTGCCTTTAGACAAGAGCGTTCAATTAAACCAAATTACCCCTATTGCATCACCCTATGCCATGGAGAAAGCCTTAGCAAGTGGTAACTACTGCATCGTATTAGGATGGCTGCCAGAACTGTCTGAATATGGATTACAAAAACTGAGATTAGCAGCACAGAAAGGCACAACACTAGGCCTGATTATGCGCCCTCAAGCCTCATCCGAACAGTATAATCCCGTAGAAAACAGGATAAAGTTTCATTCTATTTACTATCATTGAATGAATTTAAGATTATTCTCAGTATTTTTTAAAATAAACATGCTATTAGTAATAAAATTTTTTTATTTATGATAAAAATCAAACAATTAAATAAACAACCCTCATAAGCTATCATTAATAATATTTAATTTCTTACAGGTATTAATTTAAAAAATATGTATCACAAATCACCATGTACTTGTAAGTTTTAAAGTTCGTTGTAGACTCTACAAAGTTAGGCTGATGCTGATTTAACTCACATTTCAGGAATTATCTATTGATATTAAGCGCATATACCTAACAGATTATTTCAACCAATGGCCAACAATAAGACTTTAAGGCCAACTACTTATTATTTGGATGATAACGAGGCGTACAATGAAGAAGACAGCTATCGCAGTGGCCGTGGCAGTAGCAACTTTTACAACTGTGGCTCAAGCAGCTCCAAAAGAGCATACTTGGTATGCAGGTACTAAGGTAGGTTGGTCCGACTACAGTAGAACAGGATTTAAAGATATCGATGCTGCTAAAGTAGCGACAGGTAATGCTGACAAGAAAGATGCTCTGGGTGCCGGAGCTTATGTTGGTTATCAGGCAACACCATACATAGGTTTCGAATTAGGTTATGATTGGCTGGGGAAAATGACCTATAAATCTAAGATTAATGACGCCAGTTTCAAAAGCCAGGGTATTCAGCTTGCAATGAAATTGAGCGCTCCACTGACAGACTCTTTAGATGCTTATACTCGTCTGGGGGGCATAGTGTGGCATTCAAACGCTTCAGCAAATTACAGCCACTCAGATAAAACAAAAAACTATGTGAAAAATAATAGTACTGGTATTTCCCCACTCATCGCTCTCGGTGCTGAATATGCATTGACGAAAAATGTTGCAACTCGTCTGGAATACCAGTGGGCACCAAAAGTTGGTCAAAGCGGAAAAGGCAGCTCAGATGCATATACGCAAGATCGCAGCTCTTATTTAGGACCTAAACCAAATAATGGTCTGCTAAGCCTCGGTGTTTCTTACCGTTTTGGGCAGGATGAAGCCACGCCTCCTCCTGTGATCCCAGCTCCAATGCCTGTTGTTGAAAACAAAAGCTTTACCCTGCGTTCTGATGTCCTGTTTGACTTCAACAAATCAACATTGAAAGCTGAAGGTAAACAGGAACTCGATGCACTCTATAACCAATTAAGTAAAATTGACCCAAATCAGGGGCATGTTGTTGTTCTTGGTTACACTGACCGAATCGGTAGCCAAAACTATAACTTACCTCTGTCCCAGAAACGGGCTCAATCCGTTGTTGACTATCTGATTGAAAAAGGTATTCCTGCAAACAGTATTCAGGCTGAGGGGCGCGGTAAAGAAGATCCGGTTACCGGCTCAACATGTGACAATATCAAAGCGCGCTCTACATTGATCTCGTGTCTGTCACCAGACCGCCGTGTTGTTATCAATATTCAGGGTACTCAAGAGGTAACTGTCCCAGCAAAAGTTGCCCTTTGATTTATCTACATTATTCATAAAATAAAAACCTCATGTGTAAGCATGGGGTTTTTATTTATTTCGCCATTTTTCAAAGACTATTTATCTAAAATTGCAGCTAAATCCTGTTTTAAATTCAGAATTTGGTGAGCATATTTCTCTTTATGTTCTGCATCTTCCAATAATTGCACTATTGTTTCTGATAAAGTATTACCACGGCGTCGGGAGAGATTTGAAAGACGCTGCCAGACATGAAAATCCAGGTCAATAGACTTTTTACGCGAGTGCTGATGTTCTGCGTTAAAATGGCGCTTACGCCGTGCTCGGATAGTTTGCTTCATGCGGTTGGATAGAGCTTGATTCATATGCAGTGAAATCCATTGCAAAACCTTGACAGGTTCTCGCTCTAATTTTAACAATGCATTAATTGCATCCTGAGCTGCACTTTTTTCAAGATATTTAGTGATTTCTTCACCTTCCCGATGTTTTTTCACTAAATAAGCCCATTTCCAGCCACATTCCAGATTTTCCAATTGTTGATATTTCATTTCATCTCTCAGTGACAGCGTAACTTAAATTAAGCATAGCAATTATTTATCTTAATTTCTCATAACAACACCGGATTATTGTGCATTTCTTAATCTATCAATGGGATAGTACAAATATCATGCCTTTCAAAGATTATGGCATGTTGGTTCACAGCCTAATCTTGTATAATAAATGTTTCTTTTTCACTACATGTAGCTATCACTTTGACGAATATAAAATTAGACTGGCAATCATTACAGCCAAATAGTGTACCTTATCAATCACTTTTCAATTCTGTTTCTGAATCACCTTCCGCTACCCTGGAAGTCATTCAACCCAGGCTGCACAATGGGCTAACACTTTTTTGTCAGGCCAATTTACGCCAATCTTTTATGCTGTTAAAAGCAGAAGAAAGTGATGCCTGCCTGGCCCTTTTATCCGATACAGTTTCTACATTATTACCAGAAAGCTATCCTGATGTTGGTGGTTATTATCAGATAGAGCACCAAACCATTACATGGCATTCCTCCGGTGAAGGCCCTTTCTCGCCAAATCAAAGAGTTGCTTATCGCGAGTGGATTGAACCTGAACAATTATTTGGCAACATCTACACACACCAGAATGTGCTTCAACTCCAGCCGGGGCTTATCCATCAAGTTAATGGTGGTATTTTAATCTTACCCCTACGCACGCTGCTATCCCAGCCATTAATGTGGGTTCGGCTCAAACAGATGATCATTCAACGACGTTTTGACTGGTTACCACACAATGAAAACCACCCTCTGCCTCTGCCAGTTCCCTCAATACCGTTAGATTTACGCCTGATCCTTGTAGGAGATCGGTTCAGTCTTGACGAATTGCATACTATTGAACCGGAATTGGCAAGCAGTGCTTTATACAGTGAATTCGAACCTGATATGCCATTTCATGAAGAAGATGATCTGGCGATGTGGTGTCGCTATGTAAGTGGATTCATTCAACAGCAAAAACTCCCGTCTTTGAGCCAAGATGCCTGGAGCGAATTATTCAGGCAAGCTATTCGTTACACTGAAGATCAATTCAGTTTGCCTTTAGATATCCAGTGGCTGAAACAGACTCTGGAAACAGCGGCTAATTATCAGCAGGAAAATCAGATTACCCTGCATTCTCTGCAACAGGCAGAAGATAACCGGCGCTGGCGTCATAGCTATTTAGCTGAACGCAGTATGGACGAAATTCTGAAAGGTCAAATACTGATCCGTACACAGGGTACTGTTATTGGTCAAATAAACGGATTGTCTGTACTTGAATATCCGGGCCATCCAGATCCGATTGGTGAACCCTCTCGAATCAGTTGTGTTGCCCATTTAGGCGATGGCGAATTTATTGATGTGGAACGTAAAGTCGAGCTTGGGGGAAATATTCACGCCAAAGGCATGATGATTATGCAGGCCTACTTGATTTCTGAGTTAAAACTCGATCAGCCTCAACCCTTTTCTGCTTCTATTGTATTCGAGCAATCCTATGGCGAAGTCGATGGTGACAGTGCTTCGTTAGCTGAATTATGTGCATTAATCAGTGCCCTGTCTCAACAGCCGATAAACCAGCAAATCGCGGTGACAGGAGCCGTCGATCAATTTGGTAATGTTCAGCCGATCGGTGGTGTTAATGAAAAAATTGAAGGTTTTTTCCGTGTATGTCACTGCCGTGGGCTAACCGGCTCACAGGGTGTGATTATTCCAACAGCCAATGTGCAACATTTATGTTTGCATCAGGATGTTATTAATGCAGTGAAAAATGGAGAATTCCATATTTGGGCTGTAGAGCACGTATCCGAAGCCGCTTCATTATTGACAGACATCCCTTATTATGACGAACAGAAAGAACATCTGTTAGCTATGATATACGAACGTATTACACAAATTAATAGTCAAGAACGCCCAAAATTACCTTGGTTCTTGCGCTGGCTGGGTTAGTGTCAAGATATCTGATCGGAGTTGTTCAGCGTACAAGTGTACGCTATTCTCTAGCCTTACCCAATAATAAGGCTATCTGAGAATATGTTTAAAAAACAAGAGTCCTACACTAAAGAAGAACTTCAAGCCTCTGGACAAGGTAAGTTATTTGGTGAAAATGGGCCACCACTCCCTTCCGGCAATATGTTAATGATGGATCGCATCATTAAAATGACAGAAGACGGTGGCACTTATAACAAAGGGTATATCGAAGCTGAGCTGGATATTAACCCTGACTTGTGGTTTTTCGGTTGTCACTTTTTCAAAGATCCCGTTATGCCTGGTTGCCTCGGTCTTGATGCGATGTGGCAGCTTGTTGGTTTCTTCATGGGCTGGCTTGGCGGTGAAGGTAAAGGTCGGGCGCTTGGTGTTGGGGAAGTAAAGTTCACCGGGCAAGTGTTACCAACAGCAAAAATGGTCACATATCGCATTAATTTTAAACGCGTCATAAACCGGAAACTGATTATGGGTCTGGCTGATGGCGAAGTGTTGGTTGACGGTAAACTTATCTATACAGCAACGGATTTGAAAGTAGGGATCTTCAAAGATACCAGTAATTTTTGATTTTCTTGCCCTGATGCTTACTTCCCTTCTCTTATACTAATCACCTCTGCATTATGGCAGAGGTGATTTGTTATTAAAGTAACGGGTTATTGACTAAAGTCACAGCAATCAAACACGGTCTTCCATTGCCTGACGCCAACCCCCCAGCCAGTGTGAGCGGGCATCTAACGAATGGTAAGGGCAATTTTCCCGCGGTCGCCCTAAAATACCAGCGTGATAGCCCCTAGAAAGTGCACGTGCCAAACGATCTCTTTTTTGTCGTTTCATGTCTTACTTCCTCACTTTACTATGAAAATAAAACAATGAATGTTTCTTATTCAGAAGGCTTCCTAGTGATACTCCTATCTGAAATGAATATCAAGCAAAGAAAGCCGTAGAAAAGTTATAATTTGACACTATGCCGGTGTAAGTGAATACAGGTAATAAAGCCTGCTGTAACTTGAAAGATGGCAGGCAGGTACTCCTGCGGTCTTGCTCTAATCATGCTGCCTTCTGTATTCCCTATCCTGCTTCCGTTTAACGAGGTAAAACAACCATTTGAATATCATATCTGGTGACATCATAATCACCATCTGATACAGCAAGACCAAAGCTGTAAGGATAACTGCTAATTTGTTATTGCTTGATTAACCATTTAGTGCCCTGATATTTCGATATTCCACTAAAAAGTGTCACAATAGCCCCATATTACTCCTGAGGCGTTATAAGACAGGTTTTTTTATAGTTCAAGAATTATTCTTTAAGACACTGAAAACACATGATACAGACACCCTCTTTTCATCGTTCACTTTTACATCCCCGCCACTGGCTGACTTGGCTGGGTATCGGAATACTTTATTTATTGGTCTTACTTCCCTATCCAGCGATTTACTGGATCGGAACCCGTCTTGGCCGGCTCTCACAGCGCTTTTTAAAAAAGCGGGCTAAAATCGCTGAGCGTAATCTGCTTCTCTGTTTCCCCGATATGTCACAGGAAGAACGAGATAAGTGGCTGGTCAAAAATTTTGAATCCGTGGGCATGGGATTACTTGAAACTGGTATGGCATGGTTCTGGCCTGATTGGAGAGTAAAGCGCTGGTTCAAAGTGACAGGACGGGAAAATATCCAGAAAGCACAGACCACAGGCCAGGGGATCATTATTATTGGGCTCCACTTCCTGACACTGGAATTGGGTGCTCGCATTTTCGGTATACTGAATCCGGGTGTCGGTGTTTATCGACCAAATGATAATCCGGTTCTGGATTGGCTACAAACTTGGGGGCGCTTACGCTCCAACAAATATATGCTGGACAGAAAAGATCTCAAGGGAATGATCCGCTGTCTGAAAAATGGTGAAATTGTCTGGTACGCACCGGATCATGATTATGGCCCACGTAAAAGTGTATTTGCGCCATTATTCGCGGTTGAACATGCGGCAACAACAACCGGGACTTCAATTCTGGTTCGATTATCGAATCCGGTTCTACTTCCTTTTACTCCGCGTCGACTACCAGATGGAAAAGGTTATGAGCTGATTATTCAACCGGCTGTAGAAAACTTCCCTGAAAAAGATGAAACAAAGGCCGCCGCATTTATGAATAAGATCATCGAGCAGGAGATCATGCAGGCACCAGAACAATATATGTGGTTACATCGCCGTTTTAAAACACGTCCCGAAGGTATGCCATCTTTATATGGTGATAATAGCGATAATATTCACTAGATACTCAGCCCCTTTCAGGTTACGCCTTTCTTGGCTATAAAGTCTCTGAAAACCAATAAATATCAATTATCATAACTTAAAAAATCAGGCTCTCACTCCAAAAGTGACAGCCTGATTTCCAAAAAATATTAAGTTACAAAGTTAAATGAGTGGCTCAAGGAACCCTCTAATAAGCCCCTCCACAAGCATCCACGATCTCCATATTGGAATAGCCATTTCCCCATTTTTGTTCCAACTTTTGTCTGGTTTCCCGGTAGCATTTGCGTTGGGTGGCTCGATTCCTGTCATTCATAGTTGCCCAGTCTTTGTCATTATGAGGAAATTTCAGTTTTTGATTATCCCAATCATAAGAAAACCCAAGATGTGCTTTTGAATCATCTTTTCGGACATATTTATATTTATCCGCTTCTTCTTCCCGTTTCTCAACCAGCGCGTTGTCTCGTGCCAGCTTATCAACCTGCCAGTTGTTAGTACCCAATCCTTCTCTTTTTTTCAGGTATTCTTCTGGCGTTTTGTTATCAGCAGGTATATTACTTTTATAGCTAAAATCATGCGCGAACGCCTGAGAACAGCCAATTATCATAATAAAAAGCAGGCCGATAATCCTTTTAAACAGCATAAATATCCTAGTGTGATTATAACTAAAAATCATTATTTAATAGTCATTCTCCGCTGAGATCAACTACCAGTTATAGGTAGTTAGTAGTCCAAAAACAAATACCCCTTTACAATCAAAAGCAATTTCAACATGCTAGCTGAGATTTTTTTATGTAAAGTGAGTTTCTGATGTCTTCATACCCTATTTATCATGTCGATGCTTTCACAGAAAAAAACTTTTCCGGCAATCCTGCTGCTGTTGTCTTACTGGATGAATGGCTGTCAGATGAGGTACTTATCGCTATCGCTGCTGAAATCAATCTTTCAGAAACAGCTTTTTTAGTCGGTGACCACCTGCGCTGGTTTACTCCCAGAGTAGAAGTGAATTTATGTGGGCATGCCACATTGGCAACAGCTTTTGTCCTCGTTGAAAAATGTTCATACCAAAATAAATTAATTACATTTAAGACCCGTTCCGGTGATCTACATGTGACTCATCAGGATGGTGTTTTTACATTAGATTTCCCCGCCGCTGATTGCCAGGAAGAGGCGACTCTGCTCCCTGTCATTCAGGATGCTCTAGGGCAAAAAATCAAAGCAGTATTTGCCTCCCATGATCGTTATATCTGTGTATTGGATTCTGCTGAGCAAGTCCGCCATACTCAGCCTGATTTCGATAAAGTTGCTTCCCTTCCTTTTCCTGGTCTGGCCATTACTGCTCCCGGCGATTCATCCGTTGACTTTGTTTCACGCCATTTCGCTCCGGCAAAAGGCGTTAATGAAGATCCTGTCACGGGTTCAACTCATTGTGTTTTAGCACCTTTCTGGGGTAAACGGCTTAATAAGTCCATCCTCCGCGCACGCCAGTTATCTGCACGGGGTGGTGATATATTGTGTGAAGTACAAGGAAAACGTGTTTATCTGACAGGAAAAGCTAAACTATTTTCTTACGGTCAAATCGTGCTTTAAATCAATTATCACTTTGCTTCTAAGCGTAAAAATTAAAAAAAGCAATAAGGAAAGGTATGACTCAGTTATATATGTTTTATCTTGGTGGAAATGCCGGAAAATCCAATATCGAAGTTCATGATGTCCAATTTGTTGCTGTAAATAAGGTTGAAGAAGCCTACCCCGTGTTACGCGATGTGTGGTTTGGTGATAAAGATAAACTTCATCTGGATGGCTATATGCCTGTTAAATGGGCAGATGGCTATGATATTTCTCTCAATAAAAATGAATACGCAGGGGATTTACGACTTTATTTTGTAAACGTAGGTGGCTATCAAAAAAATTCACTGGCAGAAGCCCATGAATATGGATTTTTTGTTGGCCGTACAGATGAAGAAGCAAAAGAAAAAGCAAAAAAATGTTTGCTTACTGGCTATGATCAATTACATAAAGATAATCTGAAAGATGTTGATGACTGCCTGCTTTTGGGACAAGTGAGTGGCTACTATATTCATCTGACTGAAAACCCTAACGGGCTGCCTGATAAACCAGAATGGCAAGGGTATCGCCCAATCGGGATCTAATAAAAAAGAGTCAGCAGCTTCATACCTTGCTGACTCTGCTAACTTCAAACCAGCAGTAAGTTAAAATAATGGGCGCAGATTATTTACTAATAAATCTGAATTTATATCCTTGACAGATTTCGCTCCCGTCAGCGTCATAGCAACCCGCATTTCTTTATCAATCAATTCTAATAAGTTAGAAACTCCCGCTTCCCCCGCTGCTGCCAGAGCATACGCAAAGGCTCTCCCCAATAAAACACTATCAGCACCCAATGTAAGCATTCTTACGACATCTAACCCTGTGCGAATACCTGAGTCAGCCAGAATTGTAATGTCATTTTTAACAGCATCTGCAATAGCCGGTAAAGCTCTGGCACTAGAGAGAACACCATCCAGTTGTCGCCCACCATGATTGGAAACGACGATACCGTCAGCACCAAAACGGACAGCGTCTTTAGCATCTTCAGGATCAAGGATACCTTTAATAATCATCGGCCCTTGCCAAAAATCGCGTATCCACTCTAAATCTTTCCATGATATAGACGGATCAAAATTGCTCCCTATCCAACCCATATAATCTTCCAGTTTGGTCGGCGTACCACGGTATAGGGATATATTGCCAAGATCATGAGGCTTCCCCATCACACCAACATCCCACGCCCAACGCGGATGAGTTATTGCCTGTAGAAAACGCCGTATCGCTGCATTCGGGCCGCTCATTCCTGAATGAGCATCGCGATAGCGAGCACCGGGAACAGGCATATCAGCAGTAAATACCAGATTTTTAACACCGGCTTCCTTTGCCCTTTCCAGAACATTGCGCATAAAACCACGATCTTTTAATACATAAAGCTGAAACCATATCGGGCGCTCGATTGCTGAAGCCACTTCTTCAATCGGGCATACAGATACCGTAGATAAGGTAAATGGAATACCTTTTTTAGTCGCGGCTCGGGCGGCCTGTACTTCTCCACGGCGAGCATACATACCACTTAAACCTACCGGAGCCAATGCCACGGGCATTGATATCTTCTCACCAAATAGACACGTTTCCAGATTCAGTTCAGACATGTCTTTCAGCACGCGCTGGCGTAGCTCAATATGAGATAAATCTTCGGTGTTACGTCTCAGAGTGTGTTCTGCATAGGCTCCGCCATCAATATAATGAAACAGGAAAGGGGGTAGCTTATCCTGTGCCGCAGCCCGGTAATCAGTTGAAGCGGAAATAATCATGACCTTCACCTCTGCCCAAAATAAAATTGACGGCAATAATATTGTTTTGACTGATCATATTGCCCATGACCAGCACATCAGGCAACGTAATGCGAAACATAAAAATAGATAAACTTGTTCCACAAAACATCTTTTTTATCTGATGGCTGATGATAGTTTAGGCAAAATAACAGAAGTAAAGTGAGCTGATACTGTTCAACCGGATACCATTGTTTTCAGGGCATCATAAACAGGCAACAAACGGATAAAACCTTCCCTGTCGAGAAAGTGCCCTGCATTCTCAATATTAATAATTTCAGTTTGTAATGAATTAGCAAGAGCATGAGATGATTCGGGAGAGACAATCTCATCATTAGACGAAATGATAGAAACACGGTGTGCTGTTACTTCACGTAAAAATACATAATTCAATGGCTGAACAGTGAAGCTATCTAATTCCGGCATGGTGCTCTGCGCAGAGTCCCACCCTGCAACCAAAATATATCCACCGACTTTATCGGTCGTGTCTTTGATTGCTTCTAAGTGACGAAGTAAAGTCACACACCCAAGACTATGACCAATAAAGATTGTATTATCATCCACATTGGGTGCAATCTCCATTAGCTTTCTGGCCCACCCTTCCGGTGTAGGTGATAACGATTCAGGCATTTCCGGTACAATTACTTCTGCACCTTGTTCAGTCAGCACTTCTTTTAACCAGGGAAACCAATTTGATGAAGGTGAAGCAGTATAACCGTGGATAATGATAACTTTTTTACCAGAAAACATAGCCAGCTCCTTTATTATTGATGGTGTCATTGATTCTATACACAATGAATTTCAAGATGCATCGCGGCGGCAAGGGAAAGCCCCCCCAGAAGCATAGATAACTATGTGACTGGGGTGAACGAGCGCAGCCAACAAAGAGGCAACTTGAAAGACGAAGTGTATATCCTAATGAACAAGAGTGTCGGTCATATTCTGTATTCACTCACCCTCGATTTTTAATTTTTCGCGCACAACCATTAAAGAAAAACCTAGTAAGTTCAGACCATTCCATGCTAAGGGATTATAAATATCAGGATTATCTTCTGCCATTCCTACGCCCCAAATCCTATCTACAGGGCTGGCTTCTACTAATACCTTATCTCCCGTCCGCAATAAAAACGCCTCCATTGCCGGATTTTGAGAAAATTTAGCTATATTTCCATCAATAACAATCTTTAACCGATGCTCGTTCCAAATTGATTGGTTAAAGCCTCTCACTTCCCGACCATAAGATTTCGCGGCTCCCGGATTTTTTGCATTAATAATCTTTTCCATTGTAGCAAAATCATTAAATAACCGGGCTTTCCCAGCCATCATATAATGTTCTGCACTAATATAACTGACTCCATCTACGATAAATTGCGCAGGATACCACTGGCTTAAACATGATTTAGTGATGAGTTCAGTATGATGCTTTTTATGCCCCCAGAAAAAGAGATATTCAATATCCTCTTTTGACTGATAAAGCTTACATAGCGTTTTAATATCCATATTATTTCTCTGTAGTAAATATTCGCCATGTCACTTCAGCACAACCCACTGAAGTGACAAAATCATTTTATGATCAGGTCACACAAAATCTAAATGCGTTAAAAGTAAATTTCACATTCCGATACGCCAGATTTATAAACACTTCAATACTATTGGTTAAAATCGGCAATTAGGGATCCTAAAATTAGTGCAGTTAGAATCGATCTTGATGATTGTCCCATATTTTTCGGCAAACCAATATCAAACGAATCTCTGATGAAAGTAACCTGCTAGCTGTTAAAAAAATTCGGTGGAGAAATACTGCCCTTGGCCTGACAGGATGTAATGTATGAAAAAGAAAATCTTCTTGTTAGATACGCTTCCAGGAACGCTATTCGAAAAGGAAATAAATGGCTATCTCTCTCCTGATATTGAATTAGTTATTAACATTCCTGACGATATTCAGAGAAATAGTCAGAACCACAACTATCGCTTTGAACGAGTGAATATTAATACGCAAAACGCACAACAAATACTTTCAGTAGCTAAACGTTTTGGTGGATTTCATGCTATAAAATTGAGAAAAAATATTCCTCTCAGAAGGAATTTATTGTGCAACTTAGTTGGAAAAGAGCTTATTACCCCATTACAGGTGATTGGCCAAGCGGGAGTTGGGCTAAATCACATCGATATTCAGGCGGCAGAATCACTTAAAATAGAGGTAATTAACACTCCTGCTTCAAATGCAACTGCTGTTGCTGAATTCACCTTATTACAAATGTTGGCTCTATTACATCAAACAGATTGGCATCAACGACAAATGCGCGAAGGTATTTGGACGAAAACTATGCGACCATCTTCAAACTCATTGAGTGATGTCAAAATAGGGTTGGTTGGCAGTGGCGCAATTTCTCAAGCCCTATTACATCTGTTAAAACCTTTTGCTCCTCAAGTGACAATCCTAGGCAGCCATCGATTCACTGATAAAAAAGCAGAAGCTCTGGGTGTTCGTCGAGCCTACAATATTAAATCTTTACTTATTGATAACGATATAATTTCTTTACATCTTCCGCTAAATACTGAGACGCATCATCTGATTAATAGAGCCATCCTTCCTCATTTTCGAAAAGGAGCCTACTTGCTTAATATGGCGCGTGGTGGTTTGATCGATGAAAAGGCTCTCGCGTCATTCATGCAACAAAATCCAGGTTGGATCTCCGGTGTTGCTCTGGATACTTTCGAAAATGAAGGAGAGAGCTTTTCTACGCCAATGAGAGATTTTGATGAGGCTCTGCTGACACCTCATATCGCGGGCTCAACTTCCTCAGCCATATTAAACTCAGCACTAAAGGTTCAACAGGCCATTCTGTCCTATCTGGGATTGAAGTAGTATAAGGTCTCAGATACCTCATAAGCCTGCTATTCTGATTAACGTGTATTGTTATTTCATCTTTTGAGGGGCTTTATGCTATTACAAATCATAATGGCTGCACTCGGGCCTATTGTTTTAGGTTTAGCAGTAGGTTGGCTGTCCGGTAAATATGGATTGATAAAACGTGAATATTCACAAGCATTTGCCGACTTTGTTGTTAAAATTGCCTTACCTTTTGCTTTATTTCTCGCAGCCGCAAAAGCACCACCATCAGTACTACTGAATATTAACTACTTATTAACGTTAGCTGTCGGGTTGATTGCATCTTATATTATCGGTTTCTTTGCAGGTAAGATTCTCTTCCGTCATGATAAAAAAGATGCAGCCATGCAGGCATTATCCGTTTCTTTCCCGGACATGGCTTACTGTGGGCCACCGGTACTATTGGCAACCGTCGGTTCATCCGGCCTGATTGCCATGATACTTGGGAATTTAATCTATACCATTATTATTATTCCTTTCACTTTACTGATGATAAGTGACAGGCAACAAAATAGTAGTGTTTTTAAATCGGTTGGAAAAGCCATTGCTCAACCATTAGTGTTTTTGCCCATTCTGGGAGCACTACTGGCAATTTTTGGCGTCAAGCTACCGGAAATTTTGCAAAACTCCGTCGATGAATTAGGTAAAACAGCGGGTGGTGTTGCTCTGTTCTTCCTTGGCTTGTTACTCTCAGGCATTAAATTAAAGATCAGTGTTGAAATCGTTTTTAACGTCTTCGTAAAAAACTTTGTACAGGCAGCTTTAGTCCTTGGTACAGGTATCGCATTAGGTCTTCAAAGCGATATGTTGAAATCGGCATTTATTATCGGGTTTTTGCCAACCGCAACGGCAGTCCCTGCACTGGCAATCACTAATAAAGCTTACACAGATACCTCCGCAGAAACTGTGTTACTCAGTACTCTTGCTGCCCTTATCTCTATTATCGGTGGTATTACCATCGTCGAAATGTTGTAACTCAACTTTACAGATCATTGATATTAATAAATTATTTGATGTTTTAGCGAAATGTTTTTCAAATCGCTCTACCAGCTAAAAAGCGCAGATTCGTTGATAGTGTAATATTCGAACATGTTTTCCCTCAGCATTGCTGAGGGATGACTCAGGAAATGAACAGACGGGAGTAATTAGTTATCCCACTGAGGAGCAAGACCTTCCGGGTTAACGATACGTTCGTTACATTCAAGAGCAGCGATAGCGGCCATATCATCTGCATCAAGTTTCAATGCAGTAGATTTTAAGTTGCTCGCTAAATTCTCTTTCTTGGTTGAAGAAGGGATCACGCTATACCCTAATGACATTGCCCAAGACAAAATGACCTGTGCAGGAGTAGACTGGTGTTTTTCAGCAATGTGCCCGATAACTTCATCATGAATCGCTTTGCCATAAGCTAAGGTCATGTAAGAAGTGATATGAATACCATGCTCTTGTGCCCAAGCAGTTACATCACGATTTTGCAAATAAGGGGAAAGCTCAATCTGATTCGTGGCAATATGTTCAGCACCTACCGCCTCAATTGCCTGTTGCATCAAATCAATGGTGAAATTTGAAACACCAATTTCACGTGTTAATCCCATTTCTTTGGCTTCCAGCAACGCATTCATTGTTTCTGCAACACTCACCACGTTCTTTGGTGACGGCCAATGAATGAGTGCCAAATCCACATAATTCGTACGCAGTTTCACAAGACTCTCTTTGAGGCTTGATATCACTTTTTCTTTGCTCAAATTTTCTGTCCAGATCTTTGTCGTAATATAAATGTCTTCACGGGCAATACCACTTTCTTCTATCGCTTGGCCTACCGCTGCTTCATTTTCGTAAATCTGCGCAGTATCAATCGCGCGATACCCCAGCTCAAGAGCATTTTTTACCGATGCTATGACAACATCATCTTTCAGGCGAAAAGTACCTAATCCGAATGCAGGAACAGACATAATAAAATCTCATACCGTTAATGTTTAATCCGAGGTTTATTATCATGAGATCGTTTACTCTGAAAAAGAGCAATAAATGCAGAAGTCTTTTGCGTTTACTGCAACAATACTGGAATCACCGTCAAGTTTTGGCAGGATTATTTACTGCTTAACTTTCTTCCTATCACAAATACCGCCGCCAGCCCAATCAGATCAATGGTAACTAGCGTTCCTGCAAATACCATTTCACCTCTGAATGCAAAAAATGTCGCAATAATTAAGATAAACATCGCAATGGAAAACCCCATCCACTGCCCTCTTCTCTCTTTTTTTATCATGCCATCCAGCGCCAACCTATTATTGTCATACTGAAATTTCTGCTCTTTCTCTCTGAATAATAATATTCTTTCAGTGCTTCCAGACAATATGGATTCATAATCCCTTAATACATCGGGAGGAGGCAGAGGCCCAATGCAGCCCGAATATGCCTCATTTTCCAAATTCTTTTTATTATTCAAAATTTCCTGATAATCATTTGCGGGCATAATATCAAAAATACTCCCCATTGCTCTGAGATAACAACGAATGTGATAAGCCATATTTTCTCCGAAAGAATATACACAAAATAGATGAGAATAAAATCAACTAACTAATTAACAAGAATCAATAATTAATACTGCTGAAATTCATTCTTTTCCTGATTCAGATGGTTTCTGGCTCGGAAATGGCCGACATTCTTCAGCTTTATAACTCCCATCTTCCTGACGGACTAAAAATATTTTTCGCCCGGCACGTAATGCCTTACTAATAGCGGTTTGATGTACTCCAATTAAATTCGCTGTTTTCGCCTGACCATTTTGTTTTACATATTCTGATAATGAAATTTTTTCCATATATGCCTCCTGTTTTTCTGAATAATATCCAAAGTATTAAATATTTCAATACTTTTAGTATTTACTATTTTAATAGCATTGGTATTAAAATAGGTTTTATGAAAAAGAAACTCACAGCAGAACAACTTGCAGATGCCAAACGCTTAAAAGACATATACGTGTCAAAGAAGAAACAGCTAGGTATCTCTCAGGAAAAATTCGCGGATGAACTTGGCAAGAGTCAGGGAGCAATCTCGCATTATCTTAATGGTACAAATGCGCTTAATTTGGAGATAGCGGCTTATTTTGCCAATAAATTAGAGGTCACAATCACAGATTTCAGCCCCACATTGGATAAACAAGCAAAGAAACTCTTAACTGCCGTTTATGGCAAGAATATTGTTCTGGTTGAGAAACCCGATACCTGCAAACAATACCCGTTACTCGACTGGGCAGATGCCGGCAATTGGTGTGAAGAACCCGTATTGCCCTACAGTATTAAACAGAGGTACGACAGCACTGTTGAGTGTTCACGCCATGCTTTTTGGCTGGAAGTAAAAAATGATTCTATGACTTCACCAAATGGGATCAGTATCCCGCAAGGGATGCTCATTTTAGTAGATCCGAAAGTCAAACCCCTCGCTAATAAATTAGTTATTGCAAAACTTGAGGGTGAAGAAAAATTAACGTTTAAACAATTAATTACGGAAGGATATGATACATATCTTAAGCCACTGAATCCTCAGTACAGTATGATACCTCTTAGTGATAATATTCATATTCTGGGTGTCGTAGTGGAAGCCAGAGTGGCGAAATTACCCTAAAGCAAAAATTTATTTATATACATGGGTTTCAGGATGTATCGCGGCGGCAAAGGAGTGACAAAAGCCGACCGCCGCGAAGTGTATCATTTAATAAAACAAGGTAAGTCCTATAATAAATATCAAGCCGGAGAAAAGAAGCGCGGTGATGCAGTAACCCATAATGTCACGCACACCCAGGCCTGCAATAGCCAGTGCCGGTAATGCCCAGAATGGTTGCGCCATGTTCATCCATTGTTCACCATATGCAATAGCCATAACCGATTTACCTAAATCAGCCCCCAAAGCTTCTGCCGCAGACATCACAAACGGTCCCTGAATAACCCAGTGACCTCCACCAGACGGCACAGCAAAGTTAATCAGTGCAGAACTTAAAAACGCCATCATCGGGAATGTATCTTTGTTGGCAACGTTGATAAAAAACTCAGTGATAAGCCTACCCAACCCTGAACCTTCCATCATTAACTGAATACCGGCATAAAAAGGAAACTGCACCAGAATACCCGCAGTGCTTTTCGCCGCTGCACTTATCGCTCGCATATACGCCATCGGGGTTTTATGTAGTATAAAACAATTTTTAATATCACTAGGTATCAATCAGCATCAACCTTTCCAATAATAAGCACTACTTACAATTATATGAGTATCATTAAGTATCATCTCGTTTATTGACATCTCACGCAAAACAGGACAACTTACAGGATAACAAATTGTAAGGAGTCCTATCATGCCATTAACAGATGCAAAGGCAAGAAATGCCAAACCTAGAAACAAGCCATATAACCTAACTGATGGCAGGGGTCTGTACTTAGAAGTAAGACCAAGCGGTAACAAATTCTGGAGGTACAGGTACTGGATTACACCAACCAAGGATGGTAGATATACGATAGGTGAGTATCCTTACATTAGTTTATCAGAGGCTAGGTCTGAAATAGACAGGCTTAGATCGATTGTTAAGTCAGGGGTAAACCCAACTGACGAGAGGAATAACAGAAGACAGGAGGTGGAGTCAGATAAGCTAAATACATTCAAAGCAATATCGAGTGAATGGTTTGAAAATAAAAAAGAAATACTTAGTAAGTCAACCATTAATGCGTATAAGTGTTTTTTATCAAAACACTGCTACCCATCGATAGGTGACAAGCAAATAAAAACAATAAAACCAATCGACATTCTAAACATGATAAAGGCTATTGAAAAAAGTGGAGCGCCTCAATCAGCAATAAAGGTAAGAGCACTTTGCTCATCTGTTTTCAAGTACGCAATATCAAACTTAAAAGCAGAATTTGATCCGTGTCAGGTTGTTTCTGGCTCAATAATTCCACCCAAGACAAATCACTCAAGATGCCTATCAAGAGATGAAATAAAAAGATATTTTTCCTTGATTGAGTCATCCAATATAAACAGAGTTACAAGGGTATTCCTGAAATTACTTCCATTCCTTTTTGTTAGGCAATCAGAACTAAGGCTATCAAAAGTAACCGAGTTTAATTTTGAATTAATGATATGGACTATAGATAAAAGCAGAATGAAGATGGGTAAAACTCACTCAGTTCCACTTTCCCCATATGTTGGTAAATTAATAAAAGAAGCAGAATCTTACAGTCAATCAAATGAATTTTTATTTAGTATTAATGGTAAAAAACCAATTGGAAGAGACTTACCAAACGAGTCGATAGTTAATTCTGGATTTAAATTAAGCGAGATAACCACTCATGATTTCCGCGCTACGGCATCAACTATGCTTTACGAGATGGGATTCAGGAGTGAGATTATAGAAAAGCAGCTAGCGCACTCACAGAGAAATAGAGTGGCAGCCGCATATAATCACGCTGAGTACATGGAGGAAAGAATTGAAATGATGCGGGTATGGGAAAATACATTGCTTGACATTATAAATTCATAGTTCATTTCTTTTTTTTACTGGCTCACCTGTAAGTCCACAGTAAAGAGAGTTGATGTAATCAGTTATATCACTCTCCTTCCACCTTGACGATCTGCCGTCCTTTAATGGCTTGGGTATTTTCCCCTGCTTAATTTTTCTATATAACGTAGCTTTACTTATTGACATCACTTCACATACTTGTTTGTAGTTTAAAATCTTATCCATCGTTCCTCTCCTTCCGAATAATCCGCACATAATAAGCCAGCACTGATTTAGCGCTGAATCTCATGTGGTTGAGTGGTTTAAATTTGGGTGTATGTTTATCTAGAATTGCGGCAACTGATTTGTCGTCGTATTTGGATAGTTTCTCAAGCTCTTTAAGGCAATCCCTTGCCACCTTCCTCCTTGCGTTCTCGAATTCGTTAGTCATAGATACGACACGTTATATTCCCTTTTTTTGTTTCCTTAATAATTCCTTTTCTGCCACTAAAAATAATGATGGACGAACCTCCTTTTACTCCATCAGCAAGGTAGTAATTAATCATATTCCTTGCTAAATCGATGTCTTTTTTATTTTGGATATCTAAAATTATTTTCAAGCTACTTTCCTCAATAGTTCACTACCGATATTAATTAAATAATCTCGGTCGACGGTGGTTATTGTTTTCGGTGATTAGTTACTTGTTTGGGTGTGGGTATAGGCTTACTGCAAATACGCTTTTGTTGTCACCTATATCATGAATGCTTTTATAAACCTCACCATCAGCTAAATTATATATAGCCATAGGTTTCATATTTTCATATTCAGCGAGTTTTTCTACTGCTTCGCAAAGTCTGATTATATTTTTAGGCGATATGATTAAATCAAGCTTATTAACTTCTCTGAAATATCTTTCCCCAACTCCATCATCAATTGATTTCGTGTATTCACTTTCTGCTGATAATACCGCTTCACTGCGTTTTTTCATTTCCCGCGCCAACTCAATCACATCATTGTTCATTATTATCACCTATATATTTAATTTTACTTGTCAATAGCTCAGCTTCTTGCTGTTTAAGCTTGTCCATAAATTCATCGCTGAACTCGATATAATAATCTTCTTCACGTTGCAAATATTGTTCGTTATAGATATAGGCTTCTTCCTGACAGCCGGGACAATATTTACTGCCACGTTTATTAGTTCCGCAATTTACACAATAATTACTCATTTAAACCTCCTGCATATACTCTCTGCTTTCTTACACATATCAGTATCAAACCAGCCGAAGTGACAGGTGTTGAAACTGATGTCCAGTTGACGCGCTAACCATTGATACGCTTCCGTGCGCTCTAAATTACGACTCCTGACGACATCATCAAAATAACGATGTGCTGATACTCTGGCCTGACGAGTTTTCTTATCTGCCAGTGACCCCATCGGAATATCGG
>NZ_NJAJ01000004.1 GCF_002632825.1 Xenorhabdus stockiae | reverse complement strand
TTTATCATTAATTTTACGGGTTAACGGGACTTTGCTTTCCGCATTGTTGATGGCGCTGGTGGCGTTTTGATTGGCGGTATCTGCCAGTTTCATTGCCTGTGCGACGTCCTGCTGAATGGATGAAATCAGCGCATCGGTTTCAGTCTTGTTATAAGCATCCACATCCGCCGCGTTTAGATTGATATCATTGACCAGCTCTTTATGGTTGATCTTACGGGTTAGCGGAACTTTGTTTTCTGCCTCCTTGATGGCGGTATCCGCCAGTTTCATTGCCTGCACGACGTCCTGCTTAACGGGTGAAATCAGCGCATCGGTTTCAGTCTTGTTATAGGCATCTACGTCCGCTGCGATCAGGCGGATATCATTGACCAGCTCTTTATCATTAATTTTACGGGTTAACGGGACTTTGCTTTCCGCATTGTTGATGGCGCTGGTGGCATTTTGATTGGCGGTATCTGCCAGTTTCATTGCCTGCACGACGTCCTGCTTAACGGGTGAAATCAGCGCATCGGTTTCAGTCTTGTTATAGGCATCCACGTCCGCTGCGATCAGGCGGATATCATTGACCAGCTCTTTATCATTAATTTTACGGGTTAACGGGACTTTGCTTTCCGCATTGTTGATGGCGCTGGTAGCATTTTGGTTAGCGGTATCTGCCAGTTTCATTGCCTGTGCGACGTCCTGCTGAATGGGTGAAATCAGCGCATCGGTCTCGGCTTTGTTATAGGCATCTACGTCCGCTGCGTTTAGATTGATATCATTGACCAGCTCTTTATGGTTGATCTTACGGGTTAGCGGAACCCATTTATTCATGGCATTAACTTGGTCAGCTAAATTATAGGCTTTCTGGGCTAATTCATGGGTGGATTTCACAGCTTTGGATGTAGCTGCGTGAGCTTCGCTATTACTGTCTACAGCATTACTTAGAATGACAAAACCTTTATTTTTTAATGTGGCATCGGGATGATTACGACTTTCTGCATGATCTCTAATTTTCCCTCTGACATAACTACGAGTGGCGAGGCCAGAAATTAGTTCTGCTATCCAGCCAGTTAAATTTCTATCACCAATAGGTAAAACCATGCGAACTGTTTGTTCCTGCATTTGTGATTTGTACAGAGCAGCACAGTTTCCGACAGCGATTAGCGTATTATCTTCATCAAACAGGCCTATTTCTCGGATCCACCAGTTACCCTCAGTTTCCGGAATTATCTGCTCAACAATAATTTGGTTAGGGTTATTGGGATCGATGAATAGCCGGTCAATTTCTGCACGATGCTTTTCATTTATTAATTGGCTTTGATTGGCATGAGGTGTTGGTAAATGCCCATCACCAACAGCCATATGCGTGATTTCAAGCTTATTTCCTGAGGTTGCTGCATTTTCCAGTTTATTGGCGCCTGAATCCGTCAATAATGCAAAATATTTATTACTCATGTAACCCCCATATTTATGAATGACAAGTCAATGAAGTAAGACATACAATTGCATACGTAAGATTTTAAGGCTTAATTATCTGAAAATTCACATTAAATCGATATAATAAAATTTGTCAGAACTAAAAAAACCGACATTATGCCGGTTTTTTAGTAAGTCATATCTCTATTTAATAGATTATTCGACCATTTCTTTTTCCACTTTCAGCGATGTGATTTTCACTTTATTGATGCGGTGGCTAGTGATTTCCATCGGTTCAAAAAGATAATCACCGATCTTTAGCTGTTCGCCCAGTTGTGGAATATGTTGTAGATGCTCCATCAATAAGCCAGCCAGTGTCTGATATTCACGTTTCTCATCCAGCGGTAGCGGAACGTAAAGTACCAAGTCATCCAATGGCATAAAACCATTAGCAATCCAGTCCCCTTCTTCTGTAACCTGAATATCGTGGCGGGCATCAATTTCACCACTACCTACCGGTAAGTTTCCTGTAATCGTTTCTACTACGTCTGTGACCGTAACGATACCTTCAACAGAGCCGAACTCATCAACAACAAAGGCAAAATGCGTTTGAGCCTGACGGAATTGCTCTAATGCCTGAAGTAAGGAAAGAGACTCAGGAAAAATTAATGGCTGCTGTACTAACTGACGCAAATCGAAGGGATGATGAGTAAGCTGTTGATTAAGAATATCGATCACATGCACGACGCCCAGTGGTTCATCACTGGTTTTTTCATCTGTAACCACAATCCGGGTATGCGGTTTTTGTTTCAGTAGTACAGCCAGTTTGTCCATGGGTGAATGAACATCAAGGTAAACGACATCATGGCGTGAAGTCATGATGCTGCTGACAGTGCGTTGTGCAAGGCTAAGAACACGGGCAATCATTTGCCGTTCCTGTGGTTCAAAGACTTCTTTGTGCTCTTCATGATCTGCAATCAAATTAGATGCATGATCATCCAGATTCGCTCTTTCACGCTTACCATTTAAAATATGCAGAACCGCTTCTGCCGTTCTTTCACGTAATGAACGGGAAGCACTCAGAAATTTTCGGCGGTTGAACTGTGCAAATTGATTCAGTGCTTCAATTATAATAGAGAAGCCAATGGCGGCGTAAAGGTAGCCTTTGGGAATACGATAACCAAAGCCTTCTGCAACCAGACTGAAGCCGATCATTAACAGGAAGCTGAGACACAATATCACTATGGTCGGGTGAGCGTTGACAAACTTTGTCAGTGGTTTACTGGCCCATATCATCAGGATCATAGCAATAATAACAGCAGCGATCATGATACCAATGTGATCAACCATACCGACAGCAGTAATCACGGAGTCCAGTGAGAAAACCGCATCCAGAACAATAATCTGTACAACTACTGCCCAGAAACTTGCTCCTTTACGCTGTTGATTGGTATGCAGATTTTTTCCTTCCAGCCGTTCATTCAGTTCCATTGTTGCTTTAAAAAGCAGGAATATTCCCCCAATCAGCATAATTGAATCGCGGGCGCTGAATGAATGACCCCACAGAGTCAGCAATGGCGCTGTCAGGGAGACAAGCCAGGAGAGGCTGAATAAGAGGATAAGCCGCATTAACAGAGCACAGGATAAGCCGGTTAGTCTTGCCTTATCCCTTTGCTTTTCTGGTAGTTTATCTGCCAGAATGGCAATAAATATTAAGTTGTCAATGCCCAGAACAATTTCTAAAACGATAAGAGTGGCCAGACCTGCCCATATCGTCGGATCAGCGATCCATTCCATACAGTTTATTTTACCTTTTAGTGTGACGGCGTGTGCCGACTCCTGAATAATGAGGATTGACTGTCAAAATATCAATAGATGATTTATTGCGGCTGGAAATTTTTTCAGCAAAAAAACAGTATGACGATATCGATTGCATCAATAACTACCCCCAATGCCCATTCATGAGTTAACATGTGATCTCATTAACAAATTGTCTACTATATTTTGTTGTACTCAACATTGTTACATGTGCAACATTTTGGTAGATAGCAGTCATTATCAGACGGGAGTTATTCATGTCCAAACAACAGATCGGTGTTGTCGGTATGGCGGTTATGGGTCGCAATCTGGCGTTGAATATTGAAAGCCGTGGCTACTCTGTATCTATCTTCAACCGCTCCAGTGATAAAACTGATGAAGTTATCGCTGAAAATCCAGGGAAAAAATTAGTTCCAAGTTATTCCATTGAAGAGTTTGTCGATTCACTGGAAAAACCGCGTCGTATCCTGTTGATGGTTAAGGCCGGTGAAGCTACGGATAAAACTATTGCATCTCTGACGCCACACTTGGATAAGGGTGACATTCTGATTGATGGCGGCAATACCTATTTTCAGGATACTATCCGCCGTAACCGTGAATTATCTGCACAAGGTTTTAATTTCATCGGTACAGGGGTTTCTGGTGGTGAAGAAGGTGCATTGAAAGGCCCTTCAATTATGCCGGGTGGGCAGAAAGAAGCCTATGAGCTGGTTGCGCCGATTCTGAAAGAGATTGCTGCTCAGGTGGATGGTGAACCTTGTGTGACTTATATTGGTGCTGATGGTGCTGGTCACTATGTGAAAATGGTTCACAATGGCATTGAATATGGCGATATGCAGTTGATTGCTGAGGCTTACTCTTTACTGAAACATTCACTGAACCTGAGTAATCAGGAACTGGCAGAAGTATTCAGTGGCTGGAATGAAGGCGAACTGAGTAGTTATCTGATCGAAATTACTGCTGATATCTTCCGTAAGAAAGATGAAGAAGGTAAATATCTGGTTGATGTCATTCTGGATGAAGCCGCCAATAAAGGAACCGGTAAATGGACCAGCCAAAGTTCTCTTGATTTGGGTGTTCCGGTAACGTTGATTACTGAATCAGTTTTCGCACGTTACATTTCTTCACTGAAAGATCAGCGTGTTGCCGCATCTAAAGTTCTGTCAGGCCCAGAAACGCAGCCATTTGCAGGTGATAAAGCGGAATTTATTGAAAAAGTCCGTCGTGCGTTGTACTTAGGCAAAATTGTTTCTTATGCGCAAGGCTTCCAACAGCTGAAAGCCTCTTCCGATGAATACAATTGGGATCTGAATTATGGCGAGATCGCTAAGATCTTCCGTGCGGGTTGTATTATCCGTGCTCAGTTCCTGCAAAAAATCACGGATGCTTACAACGAAAATCCGGCTATTGCTAACCTATTGCTGGCACCTTATTTCAAACAAATTGCTGATGAATACCAACAAGCTCTGCGCGATGTCGTTTCTTATGGCGTACAGAATGGTATTCCAACTCCAACATTCTCTGCTGCCATCTCTTATTATGACAGCTACCGTTCCGCAGTCCTGCCAGCCAACCTGATTCAGGCACAGCGTGACTATTTTGGTGCGCATACCTACAAACGCACTGATAAAGAAGGTGTATTCCATACCGAGTGGTTAGAATAATAGAAAGTTAATATTTAACGATTATTATTCAAAAAGGTGCTGAACTATTCAGCACCTTTTTTACAGGTAATTTCCTAGTAGTAAATTCAGGGAAATGATTGCTATTTTAACAGCCAGTGGGCAACATGCTCCATCCAATGATCGAGATGAGCATCAAGCATATTGTTCAGTAATATGATGCAGGTAATAATAACCAGACCAAGCATTATCAAAATAAACAATTTATTCATAGGATAATTACTCATCTTGTCTGGTTGAATTATAGCAGAACGTGAATTTTACCTAGGTTAAGTCTGGCTGATTAATCACTTTGCGAAATGCAATTAGCTCAGGCATAGCGATACGGCGGTAATCTTCAGTATTTAAAATGATTGATCGTTCCAGGCTGCCAGCGTTAAATGCCAATTCATCATAACGTTCGAATAAAAGTGGGTCGGCAATCAGCTTTAAATCAGGGTGAAAACTAAAGGGGGGAATGGCACCAAAAACACAGCGAGTTAATTCTGAAACCTCTTTCGGGCTTGCCAGTGATGCTCTGTTGCCACCTGCCTGCTTGGCCAGAACTGCCAGATCAGCCTGCTGATCGGCAGGTAAGATTGCCAGAATATATTGACGATAATTATTTCCCTTAACATGGCAGACTAAAGCTTTTGCCCCCTGACCTAACTGTGTCCCACGTATTTTTGCGACTTCTTCTGATTTCCCGCCAGTAGCATGTTCCATCACCCGATAACGGGCATGGTTAGTATCAAGTAAGGTAGTAAGGTGTTCAAAAATATCATTTTTTAACAAAATGCTCTCCTGATCCTGAATATTTTTAATTGTATTCATCTGATTATTAAATAAATTTTTATCCTTTTGAAGTTTAGTGAATTTCCGTTTATTTTTTATTCCTACACTTGTGATGGTTGATTTGAGTCAAAATAACTGACGTGGATAAGTGAGAAATTATAAATCACTTCTCTTATTCAATATTTGAGATACCTCAGTAAAACCTAAGGAGTTCCTAATGGCAATATCAACTTTCTTTATCCCACCAGTGAATAAAATCGGTGAAGGATGTCTGAATGAGGCCATTCAGTTAGCAAAAACTTATGGTTACAAACGGGCGTTGATTGTTACTGACCGAGTACTGAACGAGATTGGTGTTGTTGGGAAAGTTCAGAATTTATTGACTAATATAGGGATAAAAAGTGCGCTTTATGATGGAACGAATCCTAACCCAACTACGATTAATGTTGAAGAAGGGTTGGAGATTTTGCATCAGCATAGTTGCGATTTTGTGATTTCGCTGGGGGGTGGTTCGCCGCATGACTGTGCTAAAGGTATTGCATTGGTTGCGGCAAATGGCGGAGATATCCGCGATTATGAAGGAGTTGATGTTTCTGCAAAACCTCAGTTGCCGTTGATAGCGATCAATACCACAGCAGGTACAGCTTCTGAAATGACACGTTTTTGTATTATCACGGACGTAGAGCGCCACATCAAAATGGCGATTGTGGATAAAAACGTGACGCCTATTTTATCCGTGAATGACCCTTCTCTGATGATTGGTATGCCGAAAGGGCTGACCGCAGCGACAGGGATGGATGCGCTGACTCATGCAGTTGAAGCTTATGTATCTACGGCGGCCAACCCTATTACTGATGCCTGTGCGTTGAAAGCGGTGGAAATGATCAGCAGTTATTTACGTCGTGCTGTTGAAAATGGCAGTGATGTGGAAGCACGGGAAAATATGGCTTATGCCCAATTTTTAGCGGGTATGGCATTCAATAATGCCTCTTTGGGGTATGTTCACGCGATGGCTCACCAGTTGGGTGGTTTCTATGATTTACCACATGGTGTCTGTAATGCAGTTTTGTTGCCCCATGTACAGCGCTTTAATGCAAAAGTTGCAGCACCCCGCCTGAAAGATATTGCAGCTGCGATGGGAGTAAATGTCGAGAATGTTTCTGACCAGGAAGGCGCGGAAGCCTGTATTCGGGAAATCCGCCGATTAGCAAAAGATGTCAATATTCCAGCGGGATTAACTGAATTGAACGTCAAAGTGGAAGATTTGCCTGTATTGTCATCTAATGCACTAAAAGATGCTTGTGGGTTCACTAACCCAATTCAGGCATCACATGAAGAGATTGTGGCCATTTTCGAAGAGGCTATGTAGCTATCCAGCTAGAGATAGGCCTTAGTCATAAAATGCCACTTCGTTTTATTCGGTTGCTGTCATTTAACGAAGTGGCTCTGTTTTCTGAACTTTATTCCTGAGCAGAAAAGGGCGCGTTATCTTTAACTGAATGCCTTTTTTGTAATTGACGGATAATACAGCTCAGATCTAAATTTTGATCTTGGAGTAACACCAACAGATGGTAGAGTAAATCAGCCGCTTCATTGGTGAGTTCTTCCCGGTCATTTACAGTTGCTGCTAATGCGGTTTCTACACCTTCTTCTCCTACTTTTTGTGCAATGCGTTTTGTTCCGCTGGCATACAGGCGGGCGGTATAGGAGCTATCGGGAGATGCATTTTTCCGGCTTGCCAGTAATTGCTCTAATTGATAAAGAAAACCCCATTGTGTTTGTGCTGGGCCAAAGCAGCTTTCAGTCCCTTTATGGCAGGTTGGGCCGATAGGATTGGCAAGGATAAGCAGAGTATCGTTGTCACAGTCAGGATAAATCTCGGATAACTCCAGAAAGTGACCAGAACTTTCACCTTTCATCCATAACCGTTGTTTGGTACGTGAAAAGAAGGTGACTTTTCCGGAATTTAGCGTTGCATTCAGGGCTTCTCTATTCATATATCCCATCATTAGTACGGTACCAGATACAGCATGCTGCACGATCACGGGCATCAGGTTATCGACTTTTTCCCAGTCTAATTTTTCGATTTCCTGCGATGTTAATGGTGATATCGTTAACATATTCTTACCTCAACCCCTTGTTCCGCCAGATATTGTTTGAGTTCGCCAATGTTAATAATATGCTTATGGAAAACCGAAGCAGCCAAGGCGCCATCAACGTTGGCCTGTTTAAAGGCGTCCAGAAAATGAACCGGAGCGCCGGCTCCTCCTGATGCAATCAAAGGCACGGAACAGATTTCCCGAATTTGTTTAAGCTGGGTAAGATCATAACCATTACGAACGCCATCCTGATTCATCATATTCAGGACAATTTCACCGGCTCCACGTTGCTGTACTTCCCTGACCCAATCCAGAGTCTGCCACGCAGTTGCTGTGGTGCGTTTTTCATCTCCGGTGAACTGATATACCTGATAGTTATTATTTTTTTCATCAAACCACGTATCGATGCCGATTACGATACATTGCACTCCATAGCGATCAGCTAGGCGGTTAATTAAAGAAGGGTCTGACAGGGCAGGGGAGTTAATAGAAATCTTATCTGCACCAAATGATAAAATTTGCCCGGCATCTTCGACTGTTTTGATCCCGCCAGCGACGCAGAATGGGATATTGATTACTTCAGCCACTTTTGCAACCCAGCTTTTATCCACAACACGACCATCAGAAGAGGCGGTAATATCATAAAATACCAGTTCATCAGCCCCTTCCTGAGCATAGCGTTGTGCAAGAGGCACGATATCACCAATAATTTCATGATTGCGGAATTGTACCCCTTTGACTACCTGCCCATCACGAACATCAAGGCAGGGAATTATGCGTTTTGCCAGCATTGGATTGCCTCCTTCAGTGTAAATTTTCCTTCAAGCAACGCGCGCCCGACAATGACACCCGTAACACCGGATGCAGGCAGAGAAGAAATATCGGCCAGACTGCCAACGCCTCCGGATGCTTGAAATGCAACTTGTGGATAGCGTTGGCTAATCTCTTGATAGAGTAAAATATTAGAACCGTTCAATGTGCCATCGCGGGAAATGTCAGTACACAGAACATGTTTCAGACCAATAGGGAGATATTGGTCAACGACCTGTTCCAGTGTTGCTTCGCTGCTTTCCTGCCAGCCACTGATAGCAACTCGCTTAATGCCATCTGTATTGATGCGGACATCCAGCGCTAATACAATGGATTCCGCACCATAATTCTCAAACCACTGCTTAACTAACGCTGGCTGAGTGATAGCAGTTGAACCTATAACAACCCGGCTTGCTCCGGCTTCAAGGAGCGCAGCAACATCGCTTTCTGAGCGGATCCCCCCTCCTACCTGCACTGGAACCGATACGCCAGATAGTAGTTCGCGTAACAGTGAAATCTGGCGTTTGGCAGGATCTTTCGCTCCGGTCAAATCCACCAAATGCAGCAGTTTAGCTCCTGTCTGTTCGTATTCCTGTAAACGGGATAAGGGAGAACTACCGTAATTTCGACACTGACCATAATTCCCCTGATGTAAACGTACAACATTGCCATCGATTAAATCTAATGCAGGTATAATCATGGGGTTACATCTCCAGAAAGTTTTTTAATAGCTGTTCTCCTGCTGCACCAGAACGCTCAGGATGAAATTGGACACCAAAAAAATTGTGTTTTGAAATAGCGCTGCTAAACAAGCTGCCATAATCTGTTTGAGCAATGGTGTATTCACCAACGGGCAGTGCGTAGCTGTGAACAAAATAAAAATAGGCGTTATTTTCAATGCCATGAAACAGAGGATTCCCTGATGGAAAATTAACCTGATTCCAGCCCATATGCGGTAATGGCAGGCCAGAAGTTGCCATTTTTTTAACAGGAGCGTTGATTAATTTCAGTAGTGGGATATTACCGCCTTCTTCGCTGCTTTCAGCCAGAAGCTGCATGCCTAGGCAAATACCCAAAACAGGCTGAGTAAGAGAAATGATCAGAGGGATTAACTCCCGTTGTTGTAGCTGGGCCATTGCAGTGGCAGCGGTGCCGACACCCGGCAAGAGCAATTTTTCTGCTGATTTCACAACATCTGCATCAAGGCTGATTATTGGGTCATACCCTAACCGACGAATGGCGTAGTCAACCGAAGCAAGGTTGGCACAGCCGGTGTCCAAAATAACAACTTTCATCATCATTCTCTCTTATAAAACGCCTTTAGAGCTGGGTAGGGTATCGCCT
This sequence comes from Xenorhabdus stockiae, assembly GCF_002632825.1. Classification (GTDB taxonomy): domain Bacteria; phylum Pseudomonadota; class Gammaproteobacteria; order Enterobacterales; family Enterobacteriaceae; genus Xenorhabdus; species Xenorhabdus stockiae. Next base: position 173,123 of record NZ_NJAJ01000004.1, on the reverse strand, counting down.
TCGACGCGGATAGCCTGCCGCAGTGTGCGACCAAAAACTTTGAACAGACTTTCGGCACGATGGTGATCGTTTTTACCTTTGGTTTTCAGATGTAAAGTACATCCCATGGTATAAGAGAGTGAGCGGAAAAAATGTTCGATCATTTCTGTGCTCAAATCCCCGACACGCTGATGTTTGAACTCAGCTTTATATTCAAGGTGTGGTCTGCCGGAAATATCCAGCGCACATCGGGCAAGGCATTCATCCATTGGAAGAGTAAAACCGAAACGGGCAATACCGAGTTTGTCACCCAATGCCTGTTTCAGCGCTTCCCCCAGAGCAAGGCCTGTATCTTCAACAGAGTGGTGATCATCAATATAAAGATCACCATCAACTTGAATGTTCATACGAAAACCACCATGAGTGGCAATTTGATCCAACATATGGTCAAAGAAGCCTACCCCTGTATTAATGCGGCTTTTTCCTTCACGATCCAGCCAGACTTCAATATTGATGGCTGTTTCTTTGGTTGTGCGGTTTACACTGGAATAACGATCCTTGCGGGTTAAGTGCTCACAAATTGCTGACCAGCCGAATGATTCAGGCTGATAGTGAAGACCCTGAATTCCCATATTCCGGGCTAATTGCAGATCTGTTTCCCGATCACCGATAACGTAACTATTTTTTTTATCCAACATTCCATCAGCCAGATATTTTTCTACTAACCCGAGTTTTGGCTTACGACAGTTACAGTTATCTGCGGGTTTGTGAGGGCAGATTAATATTTCTTCAAACTGAATTCCCTGTGAAGAAAATACCTGCATCATCAGTGCGTGAGGTGGTTCAAAATCAGTCATCGGAAAGCTGTCTGTACCTAGTCCATCCTGATTAGTGACCATGACCAGCTTATAACCGGATTTCTGTAAGGCTAACAGAGCAGGGATCACCCCGGATTCAAATGCCAGCTTATCAAGGCGATCAACCTGATAATCCGTTGGTGGTTCAGTGATTAACGTGCCATCGCGGTCAATAAAAAGTATTTTCTGGCTCATGGATTCTCTGTTTCCTGTACTTGTTGATTTTGTTTGCAAAGAGCGTCAATGGCGGTGATCAGTTGCTCACATTCACGACGACTGCCAACAGTAATTCGCAGGCAATTTTCCAGCTCCGGTTGCTTTTGTTGATCACGAAGAATAATGCCCTGATCCCATAATGCCCTGAATACAAATTCAGCATTGGTGAACCTCACCAGAATATAGTTAGTCTCACTGGGAAATACTTTCTCCACTAATATCAGCTTATCAAGTGCGTCCTGTAGATAAGCGCGATTGGCAATAATTTCTTCTACCCGCTCCTGCATTACCCGTATGCCTGATGCTGTTAAAGCCTGTGCCGCGATATCTGCAACAGGTGTAGCAATGGGATATGGAGCGATCACTTTCAACATTAGCGCGATAATATCGGCAGAAGCCAGCGTAAATCCACAACGCAGCCCTGCTAAAGCAAAAGCTTTCGAGAGGGTTCGCAAAATTACCAGATGTGGATACTCTTTTAGCCAGCGAGTGGTAGTATTCTGCAGGCTGAATTCGATATAGGCTTCATCAATAGCAACGATGGCACGATTACGGGCCAGTTCGAGGATCTGGCGTAACGTAGAGGGAGCAATCAAATTACCTGTTGGGTTATTCGGGCTACAGATATAGATTAATTTGACGCGATCCAGATTATTTTTGATGGCCGTTATATTTGGCTGCCAGTCTGTGCCCGCGAGGATCTTTTTCTGTGCGACACCGAAGGTTTCAGCGCTGACACTGTACATGCCATAGGTTGGTGGACAAAACATAACTGCATCTTTGCCCGGCTCACAAAAAATACGTATCAGCAGTTCGATTGCTTCATCCGCTCCTCGGCTGACAAGTACTTGTTCTGGTTGCAGGCCAGCATAATCAGCATAGCGCTGAATAACTGTCGCAGGCTGGCATTCAGGGTAACGGTTGAGTGTTTTTTCAGAGAACTGAAAATCAGGTGCGGCGTGATATTCATTGGCATTTAACCAAATATCACCATTGCCACCCAAACGACGGGCTGACATATAAGGGACTAATTTGCGGATATTTTCTCTTGCCAGTGAAGTGACATCAAAAACAGTGCTCATTAATTACTCCTTAGCCTGAGAGCTAGTGTTTGCATTATTGTTTGTATTATCAGGATTATTTAAGGCAGCGATGCGTAATGTAACTGCATTTTTGTGTGCAGTGAGTTGCTCTGCCTGTGCCAGTGTTTCGATGGTTGGAGCCAGTTTTTTCAGGCCCTGTGGCGTTAGCTTCTGTACGGTCATTCTTTTCAAAAAGTCCGCCAGCCCAAGGCTTGAGTAGGTAGAGGTGTAGCCGTAAGTGGGCAAAACGTGATTGGTACCGGAGGCATAATCTCCCGCAGATTCCGGTGACCAGTCGCCGAGAAAAATGGAACCGGCGCTGGTAATTTTATCTACAAGCTGTTCCGGTTGCCGTGTCTGGATAATCAAATGTTCAGGGCCATATTGATTGCTGATCGCCACACATTGGGCGATATCGTCAGCGACGATAATCCGGCTGGACTGTAAGGCTTGTATTGCAATTTGTTGGCGTTGCAGGGTTGGGAGCTGTTTTTCAATTTCACGGATAACTTCCCCGGCATAGTTTTCGTCAGGTGTAACGAGTATGACTTGCGAGTCTGGCCCGTGTTCTGCCTGTGAAAGTAGATCTGCTGCTGTGAATACGGGATTGGCACCACTATCAGCGATCACCAGTACTTCAGAAGGGCCAGCAGGCATATCAATGGCCGCACCGTCAATACGTTGACTGACCTGTTTTTTAGCTTCGGTCACCCATGCGTTACCCGGACCAAAAATTTTATCTACTTTGGGAACCGATTCTGTGCCAAATGCCATTGCTGCAATAGCCTGAGCACCACCAATCTGGAAGATATCACTGATACCGCATAGTTGCGCAGCATAGAGTATTTCATTCGCAATAGGTGGTGGAGAACACAGAGTTACTTTACGACACCCGGCAATGCTGGCAGGGATCCCCAGCATCAGTACCGTAGAAGGCAGTGGTGCAGAGCCGCCGGGAATATAGAGCCCTACAGAATCAATTGGCCGTGTGATTTGTTGGCAACACACACCGGGCATAGTTTCTACTTCAATTACCACAGGTTTTTGCGCTTCATGAAACAGACGAATGTTATCCATTGCCTGCTGGATAGCCTGCCGGATTTCCGTTGTCAGGTGCTTACCTGCAGAATTAATCTCCTCTTTTGGGACTCGGACTGCATCAATTGTTGTGTTGTCAAAACGCTGGCTGTATTCCTGTAACACGTTATCACCGCGCTCTTTAACGGCTTCCAGAATCTGTTTCACCGTATATGTAATATCTTCAGATGCGGCGACAGCAGGGCGGGTCAGCAACATTCTTTGCTGCTTCGGTGTATATGCCTGCCAATGGATAATGGTGCTAAAATCGACAATACTGACATTGGTGCTCATCGGGCTTACTCCATCATTTTTTCGATTGGTAAAACCAGAATAGAACTGGCTCCCAGTGCCTTGAGTTTTTCCATAGTTTCCCAGAACAGTGTCTCACTGCTTACCATATGCATGGCTACACGATTCTGCGCTCCGGCCAGCGGCAAAATTGTGGGACGTTCTGCGCCCGGTAACAGATCGATGATTTCTTCCAGTTTGTCACTTGGTGCATGTAGCATGATGTATTTGGATTCACGAGCCTGAATCACACCCTGAATACGAGTCATCAATTTATTGATCAGCTGTTGTTTAGCGTCCGGCATTTCGCCATCACGTTGGATCAGGCAGGCTTTTGAGCGATAGATGACTTCTACTTCCCGTAATCCATTTGCTTCCAGTGTTGCACCGGTTGAAACCAGATCACAGATGGCATCAGCTAATCCAGCCCTTGGAGCAACTTCAACTGAGCCATTGAGCAGGCAAGGTTTGAATTGAATGCCTTTTTTATCCAGATAGCGCTTTAGTAAGTGTGGATAAGATGTAGCAATGCGTGAATTTTGTAAGCATTCCACCCCTGTATAGTTGTAATCAAGAGGAGCAGCAAGAGAAAGACGGCAAGCGCCAAAATCAAGACGGCGTAATGTGGTATAACGGGGGGCATCCCCTTGTGCCCGGCGGCTCAGTAACTCTTCTTCCAGTACGTTTTCACCAATAATACCTAAATCAACAATGCCATCCATCACGAGGCCCGGAATATCATCGTCACGGACACGAAGGATATCGATAGGCATATTTTCCGCGAAAGCAATTAATCTCTGTTGTTGCAAATTGATTTTGATACCACAGCGTGCCAGTAATTCTCTGGAATCATCACTCAGGCGCCCTGATTTTTGCATGGCTATCCGCAAGCGTGTTTTATCTAACATGTTATGTCTACCCTATATATAAATCAGAATATTTTCTGTAGCTCGAAATTTATTTGACTCGGGATTTATTAGGTATAAAAAAAACCCCCGGAAAATCTTCCGAGGGTTTTATCGTATTCATGCCTCCGGAAGACTTACTAAATGTCTTCCAGCACACAACAGCCTGAAAGACTAGTCAGGATGATGGTGATGATGATGGCTAAATTGAATACGATTCATAATATGTGTGTTCTCTGTTTGATATGATTTTTGTGTTATTTGTATCAAGGGCTATTTTGTGACTTCAAGGTAACTTTATGCTTAACTTTGTCTATATGCTGGCGTGGTTTGCCAGAATAAATAATAAACTGTCTGTCATTTAACCTATCTGATTCTATGTGTGAAAAGCAACCTTTTTTTCAAAAAAGTGACTTTTCGGTATTAACATTTTGTTTTGTAAGGAATTATAGTTTATCTCATTAATATATAGTTGATTAATATTTTTATGGGAATTATTTTACCGAATAATCAAAAGCATATGAGCTGGAGAGTATTATAGTGAAAAAGGTTTCAATTATCGGGCTGGGATGGCTGGGACTCCCATTAGCGCAAGCCCTGCAAGGGAGTGGTTTACAGGTCATTGGCAGTAAAACAACACCAGACGGGGTTGAAGCAGCATGTATGTGTGGTATTGATTGCCACTTATTAAACCTGATTCCTGAAATAGTCTGTACAGCTGATGAGCTTGAACAACTGATGTCAGTTGATGTATTGGTTCTGATGTTGCCAACCAGTGGTATCGCAGGAGGTGGTGTAGAGTATGTCAGAGCAATACAGTTACTTGTAGACACAGCACTTTCGCATTCTGTTCCTCATATTATTTTTACCAGCTCAACTTCCGTTTATGGCTCGTCTGTTGGTCACCTTAATGAAGATGCACCATTAGCTCCTGAAACTCAGTCAGCCAGAGTATTGGTTGAACTGGAAAATTGGCTGCATCAGTTACCCAATACTTCAGTTGATATTTTACGTTTGGCAGGATTGGTCGGTACGGGTCGCCACGCAGGGCGTTTTCTGGCAGGGCGGAAGGCAATTTCAGGAGGAGAAAATGCTGTTAATTTGGTTCATCAGGATGATGCTATCTCCGCCATTAAGTTGCTTATTCAGCATTCTGAAGGAGGAAATGTCTACAACCTATGTGCGCCTGTCCATCCTAAAAGGTCTGAATTTTACTCCCAGGCTTGTTGCCAGCTTAATCTGACTCCGCCAGAATTTTTACAGTCGGAAGATGAGGGATCGGAAAGCAACACTGAAAAATGTAAAATTGTGGATGGAAGCCGTATTTGCCGGGAACTGGGGTTCGAGTATCAGTATCCAGATCCCGGGAGTATGCCGATGAGTCTGTAATTAATTTATTTCGATCATAACGATTTTTTGGAATGCTGGCCTTTCGGTCATTAATTGATACCAGCGTTCTAAGTTTGGCAATGATGGGCGTTCAGTTACCACATTGATCCACGGGTAGATAAACGGAGCCAAGGCTATATCAGCCATGCCGAATTTATCACCGGAAAGGTATGTTTGTTGGCTTAATGCTTCATCGGCAATTTTCAGCAGTCTTTCTATTTCAGCTAAAGCCTGTGCGATGACTTTTTGATCACGCTGTGCCTCTGGTGTCCTGACAAGGCTTATCATGAGCTGTTTGATGGGGGAGAAGAGATTGCATCCAGTCCAGTCCATCCACTTTTCGATATTATATTTTTCTTTAATATCATTAGTATATAGAGTATTTTTGCCAAATTTTTCGACAAGGTAGCGAACGATCACATTTGATTCCCACAGAATAAAATCACCATCCTGTAAGCATGGAATTACTCCATTGGGGTTCATGTGTAAATAATTCGGGTCATCAAGCTTGCCAAATTTCCCTCCGATATCAATTTGCTGGTAAGGAATATTTAATTCCTCCAGACACCAAAGCACTTTTTTGACATTTGATGAATTTTTACGGCCCCAGACTGTCAGCATCATTTTCTCCTCAATATCAAGTTGTTTGATAATATGACAATAAATTCATAGAAATAACAGGAGAATCTTTGCGTTATTGGATTGGAGACTTATCCTATAACATCTATATTAATAGAAGTTTTGTATTTCAATTGTTGAATAGGATGTGGTTGTCAGAGAGAGAAGGTAGATGATAATGATGAAAAAAAGAGGTCATATTAAGAGAATAAAGTCTTTTACGGTGGGGCTGGGTGTTTTTTGGCTGGTGAGTACCAGCTTATATGCAATGGACGAACCAGCAGCACCTGAGGTTGATGCGAAATCTTATGTTTTAATGGATTATGCCAGCGGAAAAATTCTGGCATCAAATAATGCTGATGAACGCTTAGATCCTGCAAGTCTGACAAAAATGATGACCAGCTATGTAGTCGGGCAGGCGATGAAGTCAGGTAAAATCTCTCAGGATGATATGGTTACAGTGGGAAAGGATGCGTGGGCGACAGGTAACCCTGTGCTCAAAGGCTCATCTCTGATGTTCTTAAAACCGGGTGATAGAGTCAAAGTTATTGATTTGAATCGCGGGATTGTTATTCAGTCTGGTAATGATGCAAGTATTGCGCTGGCTGATTATGTTGCAGGAAGCCAGGATGCTTTTGTTGATTTGATGAATAAATATTCTCAGTCACTGGGGCTGACGAATACGCATTTTAAAACAGTGCATGGGTTAGATGCTTCAGGGCAGTATAGTACTGCGCGTGATATGGCTGTTTTGGGGCAGGCGATGATCCGTGATGTCCCTGAAGAATATGCGCTGAATAAAGAAAAAGAATTTACGTTTAACAAGATCCGCCAACCTAACCGCAACCGTTTGTTGTGGAATCAGAATATGAATGTGGATGGCATAAAAACAGGGCATACCAGTGGTGCGGGATATAATCTTGTCGCATCTGCAACGGAAGGCCCGATGCGCTTAATCTCGGTTGTTTTGGGAGCTTCCAGTGATCGAATGCGCTTTGTGGATAGTGAAAAGCTTCTGTCATGGGGTTTTCGTTTTTATGAAACGACGATCCCATTAAAAGCTGATGCAGTTTTTGTCACGCAAAAAGTATGGTATGGAACACGTTCGGAAGTAGCATTAGGTGTTGAAAAAGATGCCGCCGTTACTCTCTTGCGTGGGCAGGCCGGTAATTTGAAAGCGAGTTTCACCCTGAATCAGCCTGAGCTGGAAGCGCCATTGGCAAAAAATCAGGTTGTAGGAACCGTTAATTTTATGCTGGATGGGAAGGTAGTTGAACAGCACCCACTGGTAGTAAAAGAAGCGGTTGAGGAAACGGGATTTTTTGGTCGTATCTGGGATTTTATTGTGAAGATGGTTAGTGGCTGGTTTAATTCAATTTTCAGTTAATAAGTGATTTAAAAATACGAAAATATATACACTTCGTCTTTCAGGCTGCCTCTTTGTTGGCTGCGCTCGTTCACCCCAGTCACCGTTTTTATAAACATACGGTTATCTATGCGCCTGGGGATTACTGAGAGGCTTCTGCCTCTCACCGGAGGCCAGCCTTTGGCTGGGCAAATTCGTTCCCGACGAATTTGTTACTCTCTTGCTTGCCGTCGCGATGCAACTTGAAATCCATTGTGTATCATACAGCCAGAGCGATATAAAAATGCCAGTCCTAAAAAGAGACTGGCATTTTTTTCAGGAGGGCAACGCTAAAAAGTTGCCTGATATACTGGTTACATTACAGAGTAAACTGCGGCAGAAATCGCAATTGAACCTGTCACAATAACGAAGATATTGCTTGGCTTGCCTGCGTATTTACGCATAGCAGGTACTTTGTAAATGGCATACATTGGCATGATGAACAGGATCATGGCAATGATTGGGCCACCCAGAGATTCAATGATGTTCAGAATACTTGGGTTAAGAGTAGCAATAATCCATGCGCTGATCAGCATGAAGAGACTGGTGATTCGATTCAGCGTTTTGTGCTGAATAGATTTGCCTCGTGCGCTCATAGCTTTACTAACGATACCATTGAAACCTTCACGAGCACCCAGATAGTGACCAAGGAATGATTTGGTAATAGCGATAAAGGCAATGAATGGAGCAATATATTCAATGAGTGGTGTATTAAAGTGGTTAGCCAGATAAGACAGGATGGTAATGTTCTGTGCTTTTGCTTCTGCCAGATTCTCAGGTGATAGGCTGAGTACGCAGCTGAACACAAAGAACATGACTGTCAGTACCATCATGATATGAGCATAGCCCAGAATGCGTGAACATTTCTTTTCCGCATTCTCGCCGTATTCTTCACGTTTTGCTACAGCAAACGCAGAGATGATTGGAGAATGGTTGAAAGAGAAAACCATAACCGGAATAGCCAGCCACAGGGTGAACAGCAGGCCGTGACTGTTTGTGGAAGAAACAGCATTTTCCAGTGACAGTGTGTCAAAAATCGCAGTGTTCCAGTGAGGAACCAGGTACAGAGCCAGCAGCATTAATACAGTGACGAATGGGAATACCAATACGCTCATTGCTTTAACGATGGCTTGCTCACCGAAACGGATAATGCTCATAACGCCGAGAATCAGGACCAGTGCCAGCAGTGCGCGAGGAGGTGCATCCATATTCAGCTGGTGGATGATGAAACTTTCTACCGTATTGGTCAGTGCAACACTATAAACCAGCAGGATAGGGTAGATAGCAAAGAAGTAGAGGATAGTGATAAAAAAGCCGGCTACTTTCCCGAAATGCTCTTCTACTACGCCAGTAATATCTTCACCGCTATTTTTGCCGGACAGGACAAAACGACACATTCCCCGGTGAGCAAAAAATGTCATCGGAAGTGCGAGCAGAGCCATGATGATAAGTGGTATTAATCCGCCAATCCCGGCGTTTATGGGAAGAAACAGAACGCCAGCCCCGATGGCTGTACCATATAATCCCAACATCCATACAGTGTCTGATTTACGCCAGGTAGAGTAATCGCTTTTGCTGCCAGAAGCAGAGGATGCGATTGAACCTGCTTGAGATGTGTCCATAAATATCTCCGAAATAACGCGGTAAAGTAAAATTTAAAAACTACTAAACTCGCACATTAATAAAATGCGCGAGTTGGATTCGTTATATGAATAATAAATTGTCAAATGTTGAGCTGACGTTTATTTATACATGTTTATTTATATACTAATAATATTGTTTAAAATACAGTCATTTTAAACTAATGATCTGAGATCCCGTTTAGTCCTATTTTTGATATTTAAATCAAAATTCTTAACTACAGACATTTGCTAAGGGAAATATAATTATTTTTAGTAAAATGTACCGTGATCGCTCTCGCAATTGCAAGATTTATATCGTAAAGTTAATATGTTACGAATCTTTATGATGATGTTAATTAAATATTAAATAAAACGTAGCGGTAGAAAATGAAGATAATAAGTATCATAATTTAAATTTAAACTTTCTGTTCTGATTATGCGATTAATATAATCATTAAAATATTAACAAAATTTTTAAATTTGAAATTTTTAATTCCAATTAAAGTGGTTGATATTAGTTCTTATAATCTTAAATATAAATTTAATTTATTCTATTTAATTGTATCATGCTGAAATAAAAGTAAAATAATTCTGTTTTTTTGGTTTGAGTTAAGGTGTGAATTTTATGAATCGGAATTTGGTTATTAGTATTATAACTTAATAAACATCTTAATTTTAAACGGTCATCATATGAAAGGGAATTATCATTGGTTATTTTTTATGTAGAAAGAGTAATCATATTTCATTATGTGATGTTATATATAGCGAAGCGTTTTATGATGACTGAGAGGGCTTCATATCTATACCCTGCGTCTTTCAAGTTGTAGCTGACAAAACTACAACTTGAAATTTACTGGATATTTTTCCTTCTGAGGAAAAGATAAGCTAACTTTGCACCCAGCCTCTTTTAATCAAAAAGGAACAGAAGAATTGATAAAGAAAAGTTAGCTTATTTTGTAAAAATGCGCCGTATAGATGCCAGAATAGTTGGGAAAATGCACACCCCATCAGGCTGACCAAAAAAGCGCCAGCCATGTCAATTGGCCAATGAACGCCAACATAAACCCGGGCCCACACGATAGCACAAGCAATAACCATCAGACACAACCCTGACCAGATACGGTGCCAGAAAAGAAATGCCAGTGAGAACGTAAACACAGCTGTACCGTGGTTACTGGGGAATGAAGCTGTAGGCGCATGAGCGAGAAAGTTATAGCCAATCCCTTCAACAAACGGGCGGGCATGAGGAACAAGTGCTCCAATGATTGTTGATGCTGTTATGGCAAAGGCAAAAGCAATACAGGATTTACTGACAACAGCACGTTGATGTGAGATGGCCTCTTTTTTCCCCCAAAGCCAGAAAACTGCTAGTGTTATGGGATATACATACACCAGATATTTTGCAATAAAGATTGAAAACATGATCATGCCTGATGATGAATCTGGTGTCGCATTGATAAGGTTAAACAAATCGTGGTTCAGTTGTTCTAGCAAAATGAGCCTCACACGTGCCTTGGAGTAAAAATGTGATAACGTGTTTATCAATTTATCGGTAAAAACAATAATTTTAGCATGTGGATCAGTAAAGCGATATCGCCTTCATTTGTCATTTTATTTAATGATTGTTGCAGTTGGGTAGGTCAATAATGTATTCATGATATGGGATAAGTTGTTTTTCCCTCATTTAACACCCCGTATAAACAAAAAACCCGATAGTCTTTAACCAAAGGGGATGACTATCGGGCTCCTCAATATGGGGACATCAAAGAAAAGCAGTGGCACTAATTGAGACTGTACGAAAACCTGAAAGTTCTCACGATCGTAAAAAAATTACCGAATTTTTTCTACCTAGTAGGCTTTTTGAATGGTGTGGTCTGGAATTTCTTTTGGAATTAATGAGATATTTGCTGCTCAGGCTAAGAGAATTCTTTTGCCTGAACAGCAATGGTGCCGTGATTATTTATACAGTTCTAGATTTTCTTTGGCGTAGGCTTCAAAGTCAGTGCAACCGCCAATATGTGTTTCATCAATGAAAATCTGGGGAACGGTCTCAACAGTTTTGCCTACCGTTTTTGACAAGTCTTCTTTGGTGATACCCTCTGCCAAGATATCTACATAGCGGTAATCAAAGTCTTCACGCTCTGTTTTTAATTTTTCAGCCAGTTCTTTTGCGCGGACACAGTATGGGCAACCAGGGCGACCAAAAATGACAGTGTACATATAAACTCCTTAAGTAGTAATGATCATGGGCTACATTGATATGTCATCTTGAGTTACTATGCCTGTAAGTGTCAGTAAAAAAAAGTAGGAATTTCCTTTCGATTTAATTAGTCCTGCCAATACAAGCGGTTCAGGCATGATTATCTGGTGAGGTATGGTCAAAATTTATCACCCGTATCAGATTTGGAAGGTGGTCAACAAATGAAGAAAAGTACATCAAAAGAGATGCGTTCGTTGGCTGATATGCCAAAGATGGTTATTTTATTGGAAATATTGGGTATCGGGTTATTAGCGTTAGTCTATTTATCGATAACTGATAGCCTAATTCTATCACCTTTATTAATGACGACAGAAGCACACGTTGCTATGATCTTATTGGGTATCGGCTGTTTGATTCCCGCAGCTATCCATATTATCTGGCGTGCGATCTATAATCTCTCTTTTTTAGGTATTGATCATAAGAAAGAGGGCAGCAATCATCGGGTTGTTTCTGATGGAGAAAAAATAAAATAGGTTAACGATTTCATGTTGCTATCCTAATAGAGTGTTTTCTGAAGGTAGCAGGTGTCACTTTTAGTCATATGAGGTTGATTCAATGGATTCTATGGTTACCCCAAATTTAGCAACATTACGTAATTGGCTTGATAAGCTGAAAATTTCTTATTTTGAAAATGAAGCAAGCCAGGTATTGCATTTGCCTCATATGCAGAACATTGAAGGCCTGTTTGATGCCAAGATTGATCTGCTGGGGGATGTTGTCTTTTTCTCCGCTTTGGCAGAAGTCCGGCCAACAGCGATCATTCCATTGGTTGCGAATCTTAGCCAGATTAATGCCAGTTCTCTGACTGTGAAGGCATTCCTTGATATTCAGGATGAAAATTTGCCAAAACTTATTGTTTGTCAGTCATTTCCTATTGCAGCCGGTATGACGTTCCAGCAATTCTCTCATTTTCTGAAACTCGGTGAGGAGCAAATTGCCAATGTGATCTTTGAAGTTCACAGTAACAATTTCCTTTATGTCACGAGTGATATGGAAAGTGAAATGGAAGTAGAAGATGAAGAAGATGAAGCACAGGCTTCGACAGAAACATCAACGTTTACCTTGCACTAATATTTTTTTAAGTGGTTTTTTACAATGCAGTGTGCGCAGTATACCGCGGGGCATTGTCACTCCTGCCAGTGGCTTGATAAGTCCTATTTAAATCAGTTATCAGAGAAACAAGAACATTTACAACAGCTTTTACGAGATACTTCGAACACGCGCTGGCAACCTCCTGTTGCCAGCCAGCTTAGTGGGTTTCGTAATAAAGCTAAAATGGTCGTGAGTGGCAGTGTTGAGCGCCCGCTACTCGGAATGCTGCATAGGGATGGCAGAACAGTCGATCTTTGTGATTGTCCTTTATATCCGCAACACTTTCAGCCAGTCTTTGACGTAATAAAAATATTTATCGCAAAAGCGGGGTTAGTCCCATACAACGTTGCACGTAAAAAAGGTGAACTGAAATACATTCTGTTGACCGAAAGCCGGGCTGATAAAGAGATGATGCTGAGGTTTGTGTTACGTTCAGAAACAAAACTGGAACAGTTACAACGATCCTTATCCTGGTTACAGGAACAGTTACCACAGCTGACGGTAATTTCTGCGAATATCCAACCGACACATATGGCGATCCTTGAAGGTGAAAAAGAGATTATTTTCACTGAAAAGAAAATGTTACAGGAAAATTTCAATAATATTCCGTTGTATATTCGGCCCCGGAGTTTCTTCCAGACGAATCCGGCTATTGCTTCACAGTTATATATGACAGCGGGGCAGTGGGTCAGGGAACTAAATATAGGTAGTATGTGGGATCTGTTTTGTGGCGCGGGAGGTTTTGGCCTGCATTGTGCAGATAAAGAAACCAAGCTGACAGGCATTGAAATCAGTGAGGAAGCTATTGCCTGTGCCAGAAATTCAGCTGACAGCCTCGGGCTCAAACATGTTGAGTTTCAGGCTCTGGATTCTACGCATTTCGCTCTTGAAAAATCGCAAATTCCGGAGTTGGTATTAGTTAACCCGCCTCGAAGAGGAATTGGCAAAGAACTTTGCCAGTATCTTAACCGAATGGCACCTGAGTATATTCTTTACTCAAGTTGTAATGCGGAAACGATGGCAAAAGATATCACCATGCTCGAACGATACCGAATAGAAAAAGTGCAGTTATTCGATATGTTTCCACACACTGAACATTACGAAACGCTGACTCTGTTGGTTCTGAATAATGGTTAGCCCGCAATGAAGAATAGCTTCCATTGTTGGTAATCAGCAATGGAAGCAAAGATACATCATAAAATAATGCTTGGTTGTTTAGTTACGTTGCTCAAATGATAGTGTGCGCCGTTCAAAAGTACGCATCAGCAATGTTAAAAGACCATTTATGCAGAGGTAAATGATACCGGCTGCAACAAAAACGGTTGCATCATAACTGCGGCCAAATTGTAGCTGGCTGTATCCCATAATATCCAACAGAGTGATTGTACTGGCCAGTGACGTGCTTTTGAAAATTAACACAACTTCGTTTGAGTAGGATGAGAGCGCTCTTTTGAAGGCATACGGTAGTAATATGCGCATAGAATGTGCCTGTGACATACCAAGTGCATAACAGGATTGCCATTGTCCTTCCGGGATTGCTTTAACTGCCCCATAAAAAAGTTGAGTGGAATATGCTGCGCTATTTAGCGCCAGCGTTACCATCGCGCAGAGCCACGGCTCGGACATTAACTGCCATAACCACGGGTATGCTTTTATGGCTGGAAATTGCCCGGGACCATAGTAAATCAAAAAAAATTGTACGAGTAAGGGAGTGCCGGTGAATAGTGTTATATAGCCTTTCACCAATTGCGAGAGCACCGGCAGTTTCATTGTCAGAATGACAGTCAGGATGACTGATAGCATAAACGCCACCAGCAATGCTGTGAAAGTAAGACTCAGGCTGGTGTGTAGGCCCGGTAAGATATCCTTTATATACTCAAGCATCAGAAGCACTCCGTTCAAAATGAGTTGCACGTACTTCAAGTCGTTTAAGGATAAATTGGCTCACCAGTGTGATAACTAAATAGATGATTGCGGCAACCATGTACCAGGTGAATGGCTCTTGTGTACGAGTGGCGATACTTTTTGTTTGTAACATCAAATCATTAACGCTTATTAATGAGACCAGAGCTGTGTCCTTTAATAAAACTAACCATTGATTACCTAATCCGGGTAAAGCATGACGCCACATTTGAGGCATAACCAGCCGGAAAAAGATGCGGCTTTGGCTTAATCCCAGTGCCTGACCCGCTTCTCTTTGCCCGATAGGAATAGCCTTTAATGCCCCTCTTATCGTCTGGGATGCATAGGCAGAATAAAGGAGGGAAAGCGCAATGACACCGCACAGGAAAGGGCTGACGTCAAAATTATCAATTTCTATCTGTATTCTGAACTGCCAGACTACAAGATTGATATCAAAACCTTCAGATAAAATGATAAGAAGCTGTGAACTCCCGAAGTAGATAAAAAGGACCACCAGAATTTCAGGTAATCCCCGGATCAGGGTAACCCAGCAGGAACCTAAAAGTGCAAAGGTTTTCCAGCGGGAAGATTCCCAGCCAGCAAAAATCATTGCCAGAATCAAACCGGCTATAAGAGAGGAAACAGCAAGGCCGACGGTGATACCGGCGGCACTAATTAAAGATTGAAATTCATTCATTGGAGTTCAATTAATTATTTTTGTCAAACCATTTTTCGTAGATGGTGTCATAAGTGCCATCCTGTTTGATTTCTGCCAGAGCCTTATTCAGCTTATTTAATAAGTCTGTATTGCCCTTACGAACAGCGATGCCTAAACCTGTGCCAAAGTAATCTTTATCAGTGACTTTCTCACCAATGGTACCTAGCTCTTTATTCTTTTTCAGCCATTCATTGACAACAGCAGTGTCACCAAATATTGCATCAACACGGCCATTTTTCAGATCGAGAATTGCATTCTGGTAGCTATCATATGGCACTGTTTGTAGCTCTTTATGCTGTTCCATCAGGTATTTTTGATGTGTCGTGCCATTCTGAGTACCTACTAATTTGCCTTTTAATTCATCAATTTTGGAAAACTTGCCTTTGACAGTCACAAAATTGGCAGAGTTATCATAATAAGTATCAGTAAAATCAACCTGTTTTTTTCTGTCAGGCGTAATATCGATACCTGCCATTAACACATCAACGCGACGGAATTTCAGGCTGGGAATAAGACTGTCGAAGGCCTGATTAGTGAAACTACATTCGGCATTAAGTTTCTTACACATTGCATCTGCCAGATCGACATCGAACCCCTGAATTTTGTTGTCAGCACCAACGAATTCAAATGGAGGGTAAGTTGCTTCAGTCGCGAAACGCAGAGTTTCTTTCTCCGCTGCGGTTGCTGATAGGGTGATAGTAGTTAATAAAGCTGCAAGCAAGAATTTTTTCATAGCCATGTCCTGTAACTGATGATCATGTGATTGATGGTTATTTTTCTGAAATTATCTGTATGGCTGGCTCAGTATGCCAAACTTAGTGTGACAAATAATGAGCAAAAGCTTCGGTTTGAGGCTTTAAAAAATGACTTGCATCACCTTTTTCTATAATTCGTCCTTTTTCCATGTAGATAACCTGGCTAGCCGTTTTACGGGCAAGTTCCACTTCATGTGTCACAATAATTTGGGTAATTCCTGTTTCTGCCAGTTCTTTTATGATGTCAACGACCTGAGATGTGATTTCGGGATCAAGTGCAGCTGTTGGTTCATCAAATAACAGAACCTGAGGTTCCATCATTAGCGCACGTGCAATAGCGACTCGTTGTTGTTGCCCCCCTGACAAGTGCAGCGGAAAGCGATTAGCAAACTCTTCAAGACGAAGACGGGAAAGTAACCTGGCCGCTTTTTCCGTGGATTTCTGTTTGGATAACCTCTGCACCCGATAGGGAGCTTCAGTCAGGTTATCCATTACGGTTAAATGTGGCCATAAGTTATATTGCTGAAAAACCATCCCTACATTCTGCCGCAGGGCACGGATTTCTTTTGCATTAGGAGGTTGTTTAAAATCAAACTGATGCTTTGCTACACTTAACTGGCCGGAACGAGGCATCTCGAGTAAATTCAGGACTCGCAGTAAGGAGCTTTTGCCTGCACCACTAGGCCCAAGCAGAACGACGGTTTCCCCTGATCCACATTCAAAATTGATATCAAACAGAGCCTGATTAGTTCCATAGAAACAATTGATATTTTTTAATTGAATTTTCATGCGAAAACTATGAATAGTTAATTAGTTGATGGGATATTAATCCCAAAAGAATAACTATGCAATAATGTGCGCGTAAAATCGTTATTTTAGTCAGTTTTATGGGTTTTATAATCAGGCTTTGTTCTTTTTTTACCTTTTGTTAGGTACTGTTTTTAGCGTAAATATTAGATTATTAAATAACGTTATGCATTTATTTATATAAATCTATCGGGTAAAAAATGCGATAAATATAGGCGTCATCAGGCTTAAAATGAAACCGTGAACGATGGCTGCGGGTACAATACTTATACCCCCACAACGTTGTAATATGGGTAATGTGAAATCGATTGATGCAGCGCCGGTTAAACCTAGTGCAGTTGAGCGATAGCGATTAATTAGCATGGGAAGAAGCATAATAGATGCCAGTTCACGAGCTAGATCATTAAAAAAAGCTGTACTGCCAAATACTGGCCCGTAGGCATCAGAAATTAAAATACCGGAAAGAGAATACCAGCCATATCCAGATGCAATAGCCAAGCCAGTCTTGGTTGGTAATCCAAGCAAAAATGCTGCTATAACGCCACCAATAAGTGAACTGATAGCGACAATAATAGCAACAATAGCTCCACGGCGATTCATGAATGTTTGCTTTAGGCTCAAGCCGTTATTACGTAGTTGGATACCAACAAAAAACAGTAAGAAAATTAAGGTGATTTTACTGGCGTTGCTGGCAAAATTAAACCATGGCCATTCAGTCAGGCCGAGCAAAAAACCGAATATCAGTGCACCACATAATTTGATGGAGTCAAGTGCCATATGTAGGCGGGAAGGGGGACTTTCCTGTTTATGTCCTGTAATAATCCACGGTTCTTTTTTATCCAGAAAAAAAAGGGCAAGCCAGTTAGTTGCAAATATACACAGAAAAAATGTCATCGCATACAGTAGGATAGAAAGCAAATTACTACCCAGATTATCCAGCATTGCAAGACTGATACCCATAAGCAGGAGAATGAGATAAACCATGACATTGAGCAATTGGTGAACTCTGGTAAGTATCGTTTTGTTATTTAGGCGAATCAGATAACCCAGGCTCAATGGAAGGAGGATAATTAGTAATCCTGAAAACATGTCACATATCCTTATAATAAACGTCTTTTAATCTGGCTTTATAATCTTGTTTTTCAAGTTGCTTTTTTGTTGCAGGGCATACTTCGAAATCCATTGGTATATCTTTGACTGGTCATAAAAACTAAAAAAGCTGTAACAACAAATAATTCACACTACTATAACATGTCGAGGAAAGGGAAACCTACTGAAATTCAGCTTATTCTTGCTATCCTGTCATTTTGAATTCACAAAAAAATTAAGCAAATTCAAAGCAAAACAGCGTAATATCTTTTTGTATGGTATGGAAAATGGCTGTCTTAGAGATATGCATCAGTTATGACTGATATTTGATGATAAAACTCTCCTGATTTTTACATCTGTTTCATTTAAATCCAATTGATTTACATCTCACTCAATTATATTTATTGTGACTAAACATGAGTAGGTTCTTAGGGGAGGGAGACAGTGAGGTTATCCGCTGAATAACACGCCACAAACAAAGGGGGAATTTACCTGTGGCGTGTGAATTACGAAACTATTGGTTACTCTTTTTTAATTTTGAGCCATCTTCCAAAGGAACAATAACACAGGCATGATTTCCTTTAGGGCCTTGATTAACGCTGAAATTCACTTTTTGCCCGGCTTTCAGCGTCCTATAACCATCCATCTGAATGGTTGAATAGTGAGCAAATATATCTTCACCGCCACTTGCCGGGCAAATAAATCCAAAGCCCTTCGCATTATTGAACCATTTAACTGTACCTGTTTCCATACTTCTCTATCCCTCGTATTATGATTTCGGGTTTAGGAATCACTAAAAATTTCAGGATCATGAACAGTCGTCCAGCTAGGAATGGTGTTCATAAAATACACTGTAGTGAAATTCATTTTATCGTCAAGTGCAGAAGTTATGACAGGTTGTCTCAAATCGCCAAAGTTTGATATAGATAACGTTATCAGACTTTTAGGTGGAATACTGGCTCTGATCGTCTACGGGAATAAGCAGAGTGCTTTATGTAGTGATAAAATATATAGAGGTAGAACGAATTAGTTCATACTAAAATCCGATAGAAAGATAATACTCAGTGGAAAGACAATGAGTCAGTTTTATAACAGCTTGAATTTTGAAGAATTTATAGAAGACAAAGCAAAGCAAGCGCTACAGCCGCCATCTATGTACAAGATAATTTTGAATAACGATGACTATACCCCCATGGAGTTTGTGGTTGACGTATTACAAAAGTTCTTTTCTTATGATATTGAACGAGCAACGCAACTAATGCTGGATGTCCATTACCAAGGGAAGGCAATTTGCGGTATTTATACAGCAGAGGTCGCAGAAACTAAAGCTGCGCAAGTGAACATGTATGCTAAGGAGCACGAGCATCCGTTACTTTGCACGCTGGAAAAAGTCTGATCTGGCTTATTGATTTTGGAGGAGGTGCTTATGCTCAATCAAGAATTGGAGCTGAGTCTCAACATTGCTTTTGCCAAAGCAAGGGATAACAGACATGAATTTATGACTGTCGAGCACCTGCTACTGGCGTTGTTAAGTAACACATCAGCGCGAGAAGCACTGGAGGCTTGTAAGGTCGAGCTGGCAGTTTTACGCCAGGAACTGGAAAATTTTATTACTCAAACAACCCCTTTATTACCAGAGAATGATGATCGGGATACCCAGCCAACATTGAGCTTTCAGCGAGTGTTGCAACGAGCGGTGTTTCATGTTCAATCTTCAGGCCGCTCAGAAGTTTCCGGGGCGAATGTACTGGTTGCAATTTTTAGCGAACAAGAATCTCAGGCGGCTTACTTACTGCGCAAGCATGACGTCAGTCGGCTGGATGTTGTGAATTTTATATCTCACGGAACACGTAAAGATGAGCTCGATAATGAGAGTCATCATAATGTTAGTCCAGTTCAGGAAGAACAAGCGATAGGTGAGGATAGATTGGAAAATTTCACTACAAATCTGAATCAATCTGCACAAAAAGGGCAAATTGATCCGCTGGTTGGTCGTCAGCATGAATTGGAAAGAACAATTCAGGTGTTGTGTCGCCGGCGCAAAAATAACCCATTGCTTGTTGGGGAATCCGGAGTTGGTAAAACTGCGATTGCTGAAGGGCTTGCCTGGCGCATCGTGCAAAAAGATGTTCCGGCAGTGATGAAGGATTGCACGATTTACTCTCTGGATATCGGTTCATTGTTGGCAGGAACTAAATATCGAGGTGATTTTGAGAAGCGCTTCAAAACTTTGTTAAAAACCCTGGAACAGGACAGTAAAAGTATTCTCTTTATTGACGAAATCCATACCATTATCGGTGCTGGTGCCGCTTCGGGTGGTCAGGTGGATGCAGCCAATCTGATTAAACCTCTTTTATCCAGTGGCCGTATTCGCGTGATTGGTTCGACAACCTATCAGGAATTCAGCAATATTTTTGAAAAAGACCGCGCTCTGGCCCGTCGGTTTCAGAAGATCGATATTCTGGAGCCTTCTTCCGAAGAAACGGTACAGATCATTAATGGGTTACGTGCTAAGTATGAAGCGCATCACGATGTTCGCTACACAGCAAAAGCTATTCGGGCTGCTGTCGAGTTGTCGGTGAAATATATCACCGATCGCCATTTGCCGGATAAAGCTATTGATGTGATTGATGAAGCCGGTGCGCGTACAAGGTTGGTTCCAATCAGCCGTCGTAGAAAAACCATTAATGTTGCAGATATTGAATCAGTCGTTGCCCGTATTGCCCGTATTCCGGAGAAAACAGTTTCAGCCAGTGATAAAGATGTCTTGAGAACACTGGATGATCGTTTGAAAATGCTGGTGTTTGGTCAGGACAAAGCGATTGGTGTATTAACCGAAGCCATCAAAATGAGCCGTGCCGGGCTGAGACAGGAGCACAAACCTGTTGGTTCTTTCCTGTTTGCCGGGCCTACAGGTGTTGGTAAAACAGAAGTTACAGTACAGTTGGCGAAGGTCCTCAATATCAAATTATTAAGATTTGATATGTCTGAATATATGGAGCGTCATACTGTCAGTCGCTTGATAGGTGCTCCGCCAGGTTATGTTGGTTATGATCAGGGTGGTTTATTGACAGATGCTATTATTAAGCACCCTCATTCTGTGTTGTTGCTTGATGAGATTGAAAAGGCCCATCCGGATGTATTCAATATCCTGCTGCAGGTGATGGACAACGGAACGTTGACTGATAACAATGGTCGGAAGGCAGATTTCCGCAATGTTATTCTGGTGATGACAACCAATGCGGGAGTACGTGAGATACAGCGTAAATCTATTGGGTTCACGGAACAGGATAATAGCATTGATGGGATGGCTGAGCTCAAACGAACCTTTACCCCCGAATTTCGCAATCGTCTTGATAGTATTATCTGGTTTGACTCACTTTCTGCGGAAGTTATTCAACAGGTGGTTGATAAATTCATTGTTGAATTGCAGGCTCAACTGGATGAAAAAGGTGTGTCTCTGGAAATCAGCACGGATGCCCGTCAGTGGTTATGTGATAAAGGGTACGATAAAGCGATGGGTGCCCGTCCGATGGCCCGTGTGATTCAGGATAGCCTGAAAAAACCATTAGCTAACGAGTTATTGTTTGGCTCTTTAGTACATGGAGGTTCAGTCAGAATTAGTCTTGATAAAGATAAAAATGCACTGAAATACGATTTCAAAAGCGTACAAAAATCAAACAAGAAAAAATCAGAAGATGCCGTACTATAATCAGTACGGTATATGCAAAACTAGCAATTAAGTTAAGAGCAACACCACAGGCGAATGTTGAAAGTACATAACCTGTGGTGTGTAAGAAGGTATCGGAATCAGCGGCTACGGAAGATGATACGGCCTTTGCTCAGGTCATATGGAGTTAGTTCAACTGTAACCTTGTCTCCAGTCAGGATGCGGATATAGTTTTTACGCATTTTGCCTGAAATGTGAGCAGTAACGACGTGTCCGTTCTCTAATTCGACACGAAACATGGTGTTTGGCAGTGTGTCTAACACAGTACCTTGCATTTCAATATTGTCTTCTTTGGCCATCTAATCCTCTAAATGTAACAACCATAGTTTTTAACCGGCAAGATAATGCCGAAAAACCCTCATTATGTAAAGGAATGTCGTATTTTACACCATTATTTTCCTCATAATGGTATTGACACTCCCACCGTGAACAGCATAAACCACCAAGTATTGACTATAACTCCAGCGCTTGCGCATCCCAACAACCAGCTTGCAATGATTGTTTTTGGTACTGGTCAAGATGCCGGAGAAACTCTTTCCTTGGAATATTTTTGGCGCCCAGTGATTCTGTATGGTGGTTTAGCACCTGGCAATCAAACAGTTGGCCGCCATGACGCAAAAAATGGTGATAGAATGCCACAAAAGCACACTTGGATGCATTCTCCATTTTGCTAAACATCGATTCGCCGCAAAATAGTGTTCCTATATTAACACCATATAACCCACCGACGAGCTGTTGTTTATGCCAAACTTCAACTGAGTGAGCTAAACCTTCCTGATGCAGGGTTTGGTAACCCAATTGAATGTCAGAACCGATCCATGTGCCTTCTTGTCTCTGGGCACAACCATAGACCACCTGTTCAAAAGCATAGTTTACCGTAATTTGGTAAGGATGTTTGCGAATAAAACGTCGCAAAGTTCGGCCGGTATGTAATTCTCCAGGGATCAGGACAGCCCTGGGGTCGGGAGACCACCACAAAGGAAGTTCATTCGGTGAAAACCACGGAAAAATGCCTTTGCGATATGCGGTCTTTAATCGTTCTGCACTTAGATCACCCCCAAATGCTAACAGGCCATTTGGTTCTGCCAGCGCAGTATCTGGATGGGGAAATTCATATGAGTTATCCAATTGAGCTATCAACATAAAACTTATTACTCCTGATCAGGATAGCTCTGTCGTTGATAGAATTGGTAGTAGCGTCCTTGTTGGGACAATAACACATCGTGTTGTCCTTGCTCAATGATACGTCCCCCATCCATCACACAGATCCGATCCATGTGTTGTAAGCCTGTTAACCGATGGGTAATTACAATAAGTGTTTTATCCTGACAATTATGGCGTAATAGTGCCAGGATTTGTTGTTCAGTATCTGCATCAAGTCCTTCTGTTGGTTCATCCAGAAGCATGAGTGGTGAGTTATGTAGTAATGCTCTGGCAATACCCAAGCGGCGTTGTTCACCACCTGAAAGCTGACGTCCGCCTTCGCCCATCCAACAGTTTAGCTTTTCATTGTTTTCTAGCAAGTTTCCTAAGCCAACCTGTTGCAATACCGTTTCTAATTCTTCATCTGTGGCACCCGGTTTTGCCATTAACAGATTTTCCCGCAGAGTATGGCTGAATACATGTATCCGTTGAGGAACGACTGATATCATTGATCTCAGTGTGGCTTCATCATAGAGAGAAATGGGCTGCTGGTTGAGTAGAATTTCTCCGTTATCAACATTCCACGCCCGGGTTAATAATTGCAAAAGAGTCGATTTACCGCAGCCAGTTTTACCTAATAAGGCGATATGTTCACCTGCCTGAAGAGACAGTGAAACATTCTGCAATACAGGTATAGGCTGGTTAGGGTAAGTGAATTCTATGTTTTTTATCTCAAGGCTGAGATTGCCTGTACTTTTTGGCCCGTGAGCAGGAAAGGTGACTTCTGCTTTCTGATGCATTAGCTGAGAAACGCGGGTTGCTGACGAGATCACCTGCCCCATGTGCTGGAATGCAACAGTGACTGGCCCCAGAGATTCAAATGCTGAAAGAGCACAGAATGTAAACAGGGCAATTAATGCACCGGGTTGACTATTTCCGCCTACATCTCCTGCTGCCAGCCACAATATTAATGTTACCGTCATACCAGTAGCAAAAATCATGATGGCCTGAGAAAGCCCTGTCAGGTTGGCTTGCTGTTGCTGGCTTTTTAGCCATTGATATTCAACTTCGGACATTGCCTGGCGGAAACGTTTAAGGGCACCGAAAACGGTTAATTCTGCCTGACCCTGTAATGTACTGGTGAGTAAAGTTCGATACTGCCCACGTAATACTGTGATATTCCTGCCATAAGGTTTACCTGCGTGATAAAACACAAAAGGTAAGATCAGTAATAATCCCAGCATAATACCGCCGAGAGTATAGGCGAGAGTCCAGTCAAGAAAGCCTAGACCTAATGTCAGAACTACAATCACAGCGAGTGCAGCAAGCAATGGAGACAGGACACGAAGATAGAGGTGATCTAATGTTTCTACATCAGCTACAATCCTGTTTAATAGCTCCCCCTGACGAAAACGGGCAATCCCTCCCGGCGAAAGTGGCAGGATCTTCTGAAAGGTAAATACCCGCAGATGGGCCAATACCCGAAATGTAGCATCATGGCTAACCAGTCGTTCTCCATAACGTCCGGCAGTGCGAAAAATTGCGGCGCCCCGGACACCTGCGGCAGGCAGCATGTAATTAAAGGTATATTTTCCGGCAAAGCCCGCCACAGCCGTACCGGCCAAAAACCAGCCAGACAGTGTAAGCAAGCCAATACTGGCTAACAGAGTTAGTGTTGCCAGAACCATCCCTAAACTGATGAGAAACCAGTGGCGGCGATATAGTGCGAGAAATGGAAGTAATATACGCATGATTAAAGCTCCATAATGCGATGAGACAACAGGCGGGAAAATGCGCCTTGAGATTGTCTCAGGCTTTCATAGTTGCCTTTTTCGATAATAAGTCCACTTTCCATCACCCAGATTTGATCATATTCCGGCGTTTCTTCCAGTAAGTGTGTAACCAACAGCGTGGTTTGCTGACTGGATGCCTGATTCAAGGCTGTCATTACCCGTTGCTCACTGTGAGCATCGAGACTGGCGGCGGGCTCGTCCAGCAGCAGAAGCTGGCAGGGATGCAATAAAGCCCTGGCGACAGCAATACGCTGTGCCTGCCCAACAGATAGCCGTGCTGCATTATCACCAATAACGGTGTTTATGCCATCGGGCAGTTCAGAGACAAACTCCGTAACATAGGTTTGTTGCATGACACTCTGAATTTGTTCCTGTGTCGCATCAAACTGACCAAGACAGATATTATCAAGTATGGTCTGTTCTGGCAGGTGAGGGTTTTGCCCAACCCAGCTTAATTGTTCACGCCATTTGTCGAGATCAAGTTCATTGAGTTCACTTCCATTGATTTTTAGTGAGCCGCGATAAGGAAGAAAACCGAGTAAGACATTTATAAGAGAACTTTTTCCCGCACCGCTTTTACCCACTAATGCAATACGCTGATGCTGCTCAATCGTAAAGTTCAAAGGGCCAGCAAGACGATGACCATCGTGCGACAAAATTTCCAGCTCATTTGCTTCAATACTGACAGCATTTTTATCTGACAGGATTTTTTTACCGCCGTATGAGGCATGTTCCTCATCGCTGGTTAACAGCGTGAAAAGTGATTCCGCCGCACCGATAGCCTGAGCTTTAGCATGGTAGAAAGTACCCAGATCACGTAGCGGCTGAAAAAATTCCGGAGCCAGGATAAGCGCCAGAAAACCGGCAAATAGTGTGATACCAAGGCCATAACTGCCAAAATGCAATTCTCCCAGATAAGAAAAACCAAAATAGACAGCGACAACGGCAATAGAAACAGCAGCAAAAAACTCTAGTACTGCAGAAGATAAAAACGCCATGCGCAGCACTTCCATCGTTCTGAGGCGGAAATCTTCAGTTGATTCGGTAATTTGCTTAACTTCAGCTTTTCCCCGATGGAATAAGCGCAATGTTTCGAGACCACGCAAACGATCAAGAAAATTACCGCTTAACCGGCTGAGTGCAATAAAATTGCGTCGATTCGCATCTGCTGCTCCTAATCCGACTAATGCCATAAAAAGCGGAATCAAAGGTGCTGTTACCAATAAAATAACACCGGCAGCCCAATTGATTGGAAAAACTGTCATCAGAATAAGCACTGGAATAGTGGCTGCGAGGGTCATTTGAGGTAAATAGCGGGAATAAAAATCCTGCATATCCTCGATCTGTTCCAGAATAATAGTTGCCCAGCTGCCAGCAGGTTTACCTTTTACCCAGACAGGCCCTAATTGGGTCAGCTTATCCAAAACCATACGGCGGATTTGCTGACGTACAACCTTGCCACAGATAAAGCCGATACGCTCCCGAATAGCACTGACAACCGCTCGCAGGGTAAAAGAAGCCAGTAGCATTGCAAATTGGCTGATGAGATTTTCACGGGGAACATGATCCATGACAAGCGCCTGAAGAATGGAAGCGAGCAGCCAGGCTTGAGAGATAATCAGTAGGCCACTAATCAGGCCCAATAGCATGGATAGACGAAGCCATCGACGAGCTGGGGTACTTTGTTGTTTCAGCCATCGAACCAGTTCAGATTGTCTTGTTTTGTCCATAAGAAAAATTTCAGATTAACAGATGATACAAAGTATCAAAACAAGCTGGTAACCACCTTGCCAGCTTCCGCGCACTATTTTATTTACAACACCATGCTATCTACAACACTATGCTATCTACAAAATGTTACTTACAAAAAATGCGCCCTGTTAAAAAGCGCTACCGGAATAGCGCTTTTAAGGGAGATAATTTTATTTGGTTGCCAGCCCGTCCAGAAAACGTTCAGCATCCAGTGCTGCCATACAGCCAGTACCGGCAGACGTAATCGCCTGACGATAAACATGGTCCATTACATCACCAGCGGCAAAAATACCCGGAATGGAAGTCTGAGTGGCATTTCCATGCAAACCTGACTGGACTTTGATATAACCGTTTTCCAGTTCAAGCTGCCCTGCAAAAATATCGGTATTCGGGCTGTGGCCGATAGCAATGAAAACACCGGCAACATCCAACTCTTCGGTGTTATCGCTCTTAGTATCGCGGATACGAACACCTGTTACGCCCATCTCATCACCCAAAACTTCGTCTAGAGTGCGGTCTGTATGCAGAATAATATTGCCGTTTTTAACTTTATCCATCAAACGGTCAATCAGGATCTTCTCTGAGCGGAAAGTATCACGACGGTGTATCAGGTGAACTTCAGATGCAATGTTTGCCAGATACAATGCTTCTTCAACAGCGGTATTACCACCACCGACAACTGCAACTTTTTGTTTACGGTAGAAGAAACCATCACAGGTTGCACAGGCAGAAACACCACGCCCCTTGAATTCTTCCTCGGAAGGTAAGCCTAAATAGCGAGCCGAAGCACCAGTTGCGATGATCAGAGCATCACAGCTATATTCTTGATCATCACCATACAGATGGAATGGTTTTTTTGAGAAATCAACTTTCCTAATGTGGTCGGAAACAATTTCTGTCTGAAACTTTTCAGCGTGCTGGAACATACGCTCCATCAAGCCAGGGCCTGTCAGCCCTTCAGGGTCACCGGGCCAGTTTTCAACTTCAGTCGTGGTGGTTAATTGGCCGCCTTTCTCAACCCCTGTAATGAGTACGGGACTTAGATTAGCACGGGCTGCATAAACAGCAGCAGTATAACCAGCAGGACCTGAGCCAAGAATGATGAGCTTACTGTGTTTGGCTGTACTCATGAATACCTCATTTCCATTATCACATATCGTGGATTTAGGGATTGTAGGAGAAATGATAAGTTAAAAAAAGCGATTATCAGATAAAATATTCATGTTATTAACGATTTTACCGATAGATAGTAACTATGATGTAATGGGAATGTAAGGAGTAAGTGCTTAACATTTTGAATTGAACATCATTTATGCGTTTTAGTCATGAAACGAGCGACTAAGGCGATTTACCGAAAATTTGTTTGGTATGTTGTTCTGATTTTTGTTCATTTACTTTGACAATCGGCTATGCATTTGCGAAAACATCTGTGTAAGAGATAATTATCTACCTCGCTAATCAATTGTTTCTATAGAATAGACAATTCTGAGGGGATGATTTTCTCATAGAATATTAAAAATTGCCGATAAGCTGCTTTCTGGGAAACCCAATGTTTTGGGAAAATCGTGTTTTGGGAAATTACATTCTGGAAGACGGTGTTCTAGTAAGTCGTATTTTGGTTAATCGAGTTCTGGGAAATTGTGTTCTGGAAGATTACGTGCAGGCCCCAAACCTTGGTTACAGATTGAGCTTTAGCCTTTGAAGACATCTTTTCCAGCTCAACTGCTTAAAAGAGATAGGGAAAATGTTATGGGTGTAGGAATATAAAGAGAGAGCAATAAGATGATAGATAATAAGAAGCGTCCAGGAAAAGATCTTGATCGCATAGACCGTAATATCCTTAATGAATTGCAGAAAGACGGCCGTATTTCTAATGTGGAATTATCCAAACGAGTAGGGTTATCACCAACTCCTTGTCTGGAGCGTGTACGTCGTTTAGAGCGTCAGGGTTTTATTTCTGGTTATACGGCGTTGTTGAATCCTCACTACCTGGATGCATCATTGCTGGTATTCGTTGAAATCACCCTGAATCGCGGAGCAGCAGATGTTTTTGAGCAGTTCAATACTGCCGTACAAAAACTTGAAGAAATTCAAGAGTGTCATTTAGTTTCTGGAGATTTTGACTACTTACTGAAAACACGTGTACCAGATATGTCTGCGTACCGTAAATTGCTGGGTGAAACCCTGCTACGCCTTCCGGGTGTTAACGATACTCGTACTTATGTAGTTATGGAAGAAGTGAAACAGAGTAACCGTCTGGTAATTAAGACTCGTTAAGCTTTTGTCTACAATGTACAGTGCATAGATGCAAAACAGGAAAAAGTTAGGTACACTCCTGTTTATGCATACAGTTTCAACGCTGAGCTGCCCTCAGCGTTGTTCCGTTTAATCTACAGGAAAACCTGGAGAGCCTTTCTTGAACCAGGAATATACAGAAGACAAACGTGTTAAATTAAAAAGAGTCAGCAGTGGCCGCAGGCTTCTGGAAGCCATTCTGTTGGTTATTGCTATATGTGCCGTCTACTTAATGGTAGCACTTGTCAGTTTTCATCCTTCCGACCCCAGCTGGTCCCAAACTGCCTGGCATGAGCCTGTCCATAATTTAGGTGGCAGTGTTGGTGCGTGGTTATCAGACATACTATTTTCCGCATTCGGTATTCTTGCCTATGCAGTCCCGCCATTGATCTTTTTAGGGTGTTGGAATGCTTTCCGTCAGAAAGATAGGCAAGAGTATGTAGATTTTTTCACGCTCGCATTACGTATTATTGGTGCCTTGGCAATTATCCTAACTTCATGTGGTTTAGCAGAACTTAATATTGATGATTTCAATGATTTTGCGTCAGGTGGTGTAGTTGGCAGTTTATTCAGTAACGCCGTTTTGCCGTGGCTCAATATTCTGGGTACCACTCTGGCCCTGCTTGGTATTTGGGTTATTGGATTTACGCTATTTACTGGTTGGTCCTGGCTTACTATTGCAGAAAAAATTGGCGCTTGTATTCTCGATTCAATTAGCTTTGTCCTCAATCGTAGCCGTCCTGAATCTGAATATGATGAAGAACAGGAAGAGCTGCTACTGGAAAAAGATGCAGTCTCTGCTTCCTCTGGAGCTGAAATAGAATCTGGTCATAATGGGAATAAGCCTGCTACTGCTGACATTATGCAGAATTCAGGTATTGTCGATGAAGACGATGCGTTGTTGGTAACACCAACGGTAGCAGAATTAGCGAATATTGATTCAAAGCAGCCAGAAAGCGAAAAATCAGAAGAAAGCCTTTCTCCTGTCAGTATTTCATCTGGAAGCATTGCATCTGAGAGTGCTTCATTTGAACCTCTGGTTTCTATTGTTCCGGAAACAACTCAGGCTATATCAGAGCAGGCTGAGAATACTCAGGAAGCAGAACCTACCCGTTATACATTTGAACTGCCGGGTGATGAGCAAACAAGGAATATAACTGCAGAGTTTAGTAATGCGTCGCATACTGTGCCGGAACCAGACCTATCTCCAGCCAATATTCATTCAGCTACAGTGCAGGATATTTTAGCTGTGTCGCCATTACCTGATAACGATGATGAGTTGCAGCGTCCGGTAACAACTCCTGCTGTGTCAGTAAGAAACCCGCAGGTAAAACAAGGTATTGGTCCCGAGATGCCGAGACCGAACCCAGTACGGATACCGACTCGCCGTGAATTGTATGGCGTTAAAGTTCCTTCTCATCGTTTGGCTGAACATTTACAGCGAAAAGAAAAGGAGAGACAGGAAGAGCTTAATGCTGAGGCTGAAGAACAGAAAATGGATGCGCAACAACAAGATATGCTGCGCCAGCAATTTCTTGATCAGCAACGTGAGCGTTACGGCAGTGATGTTGAAAAAGAGCCTAAAGAGGATGCAGAGTTGTTTAACTATGCTCCAAACGAGACTGTTCTTGATAACACATATGACGATACAGCAGTAGAGGCTCCAGCTGAGCGACCTATCAATAATGTTGACGAGCAGGCAGAGCAGGAAGAAATGTTGCGGCAAGCATTTGAGCAGCAGCAGAGTGAGCGCTACCAAAACCAGACTACCGCTTTACAACAGCCTGAAAAATCTGTGTTTGAATATCTTTCGCAAATTGATGGTTCAGATAAATCGGAGCCGACAGAGCCACTCTTTATGCCTTCTGAGTTCATACCTGTAGAAGATATTGCACAACCAGAACAGGAAAAAAATGTTCCGTCTGTTTCAAGTATTTCAGCAATTTCTCCTGTTCCGAGTGTTTCACATGAGGCAGAAATCCGGCATAATTTTGCGCAGCAACCGCAGCAACCGCAGCAACCGCAGCAACCGCAGCAACCGCAGCAACCGCAGCAACCGCAGCAACCGCAGCAACCGCAGCAACCGCAGCAACCGCAGCAACCGCAGCAACCGCAGCAACCGCAGCAACCGCAGCAAAGCCTGTTCCATCCGTTTTTGGTGCATAATGATCAACCATTACCTAAACCAACTACACCGATGCCTTCTCTCGATCTTCTGGCAGCTCCGCCAGCAGAAGAAGAACCTGTCGACATGTTCGCTCTGGAACAGACTTCACGTTTAATTGAATCCCGCCTGAATGATTATCGGGTCAAGGCTGATGTTGTCGGGTTTTCGCCTGGCCCGGTGATTACCCGGTTCGAGCTGGATCTGGCTCCCGGCGTTAAAGCTTCGCGTATTTCCAATCTATCCCGTGATCTTGCTCGTTCACTTTCAGCTGTAGCTGTCAGGATTGTAGAAGTGATACCGGGACTGCCTTATGTCGGTCTGGAGTTACCTAATAAAAAACGTCAGACCGTTTATTTGCGAGAAGTATTGGACTGCGAAAAATTCCGTGATAACCCCTCACCTTTAACCATCGTTTTAGGGAAAGATATCGGGGGGCAGCCTGTTGTGGCTGATTTAGGGAAGATGCCGCACTTACTGGTTGCAGGGACGACCGGTTCGGGTAAATCTGTGGGGGTTAATGCGATGATCCTCAGCATCCTGTATAAAGCAAAACCCGAAGATGTTCGTTTTATCATGATCGACCCGAAAATGCTCGAACTATCTGTTTATGAAGGCATACCACATCTGTTAACTGAAGTCGTTACAGATATGAAAGATGCAGCTAACGCATTGCGTTGGTGTGTTAATGAAATGGAACGCCGTTATAAACTGATGTCAGCTTTAGGTGTGCGCAATATTGCAGGTTATAACGATAAGATCAAACAGGCGGAGCAAATGGGCCGTCCTATTCCTGATCCATTCTGGAAACCCGGTGACAGCATGGATGTTGAACACCCTGTTCTGAAAAAAGAGCCTTATATCGTTGTGATGGTCGATGAGTTTGCCGACCTAATGATGACGGTAGGGAAAAAAGTAGAAGAGTTGATTGCCCGTCTGGCCCAGAAAGCAAGGGCAGCAGGTATCCATCTGGTGCTGGCAACCCAGCGTCCTTCTGTTGATATTATTACAGGTCTGATTAAAGCTAATATTCCTACGCGAATTGCCTTCACCGTTTCCAGTAAAATTGATTCCCGTACTATTCTTGATCAGGGAGGTGCAGAATCACTGCTTGGTATGGGGGATATGCTTTATTTAGCGCCAAATTCATCTATACCTGTACGTGTTCACGGTGCTTTCGTGCGTGATCAGGAAGTTCATGAAGTTGTTAATGACTGGAAAGCACGTGGTCGCCCTCAATATATTGATAGTATTATTAAAGGGGGAGAAGATGGCGAAGGTGGTTTGGGATTGGATAGTGATGAAGAGTTGGATCCTCTGTTCGATCAAGCTGTAGAGTTTGTGATTGAAAAACGTCGGGTGTCTATTTCCGGAGTACAACGTCAATTCCGCATTGGCTATAATCGGGCAGCCCGTATCGTAGAACAGATGGAAGCTCAGCAAATTGTCAGTACGCCGGGTCATAATGGTAATCGTGAGGTTTTAGCTCCTCCGCCACACGAACACTGATAAGAATATGAATTGAAGGTACTCACACATGAAAAAACTAATGTTGATTGGCTGTCTGATGATGGGATTGAGCGTGAGTTCTGCATGGGCTGATGCTGCACACGATTTGCAGGAACGTTTGAGTAAGGTAAATAGCTTTCATGCAAATTTTACTCAGACAGTTACCAGTAATGATGGCTCAGCGATTCAAAATGGTGAAGGTCAACTTTGGGTTAAACGCCCTAATTTGTTCAACTGGCATATGACATCACCTGATGAAAGTACTTTGATTTCTGACGGTAAAACATTGTGGTTTTATAATCCCTTTGTCGAACAAGTTACGGCTAACTGGCTGAAAGATGCTACGGGGAATACGCCATTTATGTTGATTGCCCGTAATGATTCAGCTGATTGGAAACAATACAAAGTGACCCAAAATGGCAATCATTTTGAGTTGACACCTAAGAGTGCGAGCAGGAATCTTAAGTATTTTTCAATCACAGTGACACCAGATGGTACTATTCAGAAATTTACTGCTGTTGAACAAGATGGTCAGAAAAGTGCTTATCAGTTGAAAGGGCAGCAGAATACGAGTGTAGATGCGTCAAAATTTAAATTTACTCTGCCAGAAGGCGTGACGCTGGACGATCAACGCCAGTGAGGTTTAATTGAACAATCTTTCTCTTGATTTTTCACAGAATGAATTTCAGCCATTGGCCGCAAAAATGCGGCCAATCACGTTAGATCACTACATTGGTCAGCAGCATTTGTTAGCAGAAGGTAAACCCTTACCAAGAGCTATCCGTGCGGGTCAACTCCATTCCATGATTTTATGGGGGCCACCTGGCACGGGGAAAACCACATTAGCTGAAATCATTGGTTATTATGCGCAGGCAGATATTGAACGTATTTCTGCGGTGACTTCGGGTATCAAAGAGATCCGGGAATCCATTGAAAAAGCACGGCAAAATCGCAATGCAGGCCGCAGAACAATTTTATTTGTTGATGAAGTTCACCGATTTAATAAAAGCCAGCAAGATGCATTTTTGCCACATATTGAAGATGGCACAATTACATTTATTGGTGCTACAACTGAAAATCCCTCTTTTGAATTAAATTCAGCTCTGTTATCACGGGCACGAGTCTATTTATTGAAATCCCTTTTACCAGCAGAAATAGAACAAGTGCTGACTCAGGCCATAAATGATAAAGAACGTGGTCTTGGCGGGCAAAATATTGTGTTGCCGGAAGATACCCGGCAGATACTCGCAGAGCTGGTAGCAGGTGATGCGCGCCGCTCACTGAATCTGCTGGAAATGATGTCAGATATGGCAGAAATTGACGCGAAAGGTCAGCGGATTCTCACACTTGAACTGCTGAAAGAAGTCAGTGGGGAAAGAAGTGCACGCTTTGATAATAAAGGTGACAGATATTACGATTTAATATCGGCCTTACATAAATCAATCCGCGGCTCAGCACCAGATGCTGCACTATATTGGTATGCGCGGATCATTACTGCCGGCGGTGATCCGCTTTATGTTGCCCGACGTTTACTGGCGATAGCTTCTGAAGATGTTGGTAATGCAGATCCTCGTGGGATGCAGGTAGCTATTGCTGCATGGGATTGTTTCACGCGTGTCGGAGCTGCAGAAGGAGAGCGGGCCATTGCCCAGGCGATTGTTTATCTCGCCTGTGCCCCTAAAAGTAATGCTGTTTATACTGCATTTAAAGCGGCTATGGCCGATGCTCAGGAGAAGCCTGATTATGATGTCCCGGCTCATTTGCGTAATGCCCCAACGAAGCTGCTGAAAGAGATGGGATATGGTGAAGCATACCGTTATGCGCATGATGAGCCGAATGCTTATGCTGCCGGAGAGATTTATTTTCCGCCTGAGATGCAAAAGACAACTTATTACCATCCGACTAACAGAGGATTGGAAAGTAAAATAGGTGAAAAATTAAACTGGCTAATGGCACAGGATCAAAATAGTCCAATAAAACGCTATCGTTAATGTGGCTGATACGGTAATGTTGGTACGTTAAAAAACTTCTATCAGTCTGCTTAGTCCAGACTGATTTTATTACTGTTTTACCAATAACTTTTTTCTCAATAACAAACAAGCACAGGAATAGCATGCTCGATCCAAATATGCTGCGTAATGAGCTAGACGCAGTCGCCGAAAAACTGGCTCGCAGGGGTTATACCCTTGATGTGGAGACGGTGCGTAAACAAGAAGAGCGCCGTAAAGTTTTACAAGTTGAAACTGAAACCCTGCAAGCAGAACGTAATTCCCGATCGAAATCTATTGGTGCAGCGAAAGCCCGTGGTGAGGATATTGAACCACTGCGTCAGGAAGTCAATCAATTGGGAGAAAAGCTTGATATAGCAAAAGCGGAATTGGAAGCATTACAGGTTGAGATCCGTGATCTTGCACTGAGTATGCCGAATATTCCTGATGATTCTTCTCCTGATGGTAAAGATGACAGCGATAACGTAGAGATCAGCCGTTGGGGTGAGCCGCATCAGTATAATTTTGAAGTGAAAGATCACGTATCATTGGGTGAATTGACTGATGGTCTTGATTTTGCGGCAGCAGTGAAATTAACTGGTGCTCGCTTTGTGGTAATGAAAGGTCAGATTGCCCGTTTGCACCGTGCATTGGCGCAGTTTATGCTGAATTTGCATACTGAACAACATGGTTATCTGGAAACCTATGTTCCTTATTTGGTCAACCATGACACTCTGTTTGGTACAGGTCAGTTGCCTAAATTTGGTGAAGATTTATTCCATACTAAAGCACTGGAAGAAGAATCTGGTAGTAACTATGCGCTGATCCCGACTGCGGAAGTACCGGTGACTAACTTAGTGCGTGGTGAAATTCTGGATGAGAACGATCTTCCTTTGAGAATGACGGCACATACACCTTGTTTCCGATCTGAAGCGGGTTCTTATGGTCGTGATACCCGTGGCCTGATCCGCATGCACCAGTTTGATAAAATTGAGCTGGTTCAGATTGTACATCCTGAGAAATCAATGGAAGCACTGGAAGAACTGACAGGACATGCGGAAAAAGTATTGCAGCTACTGAACCTGCCGTACCGTAAGATGTTGCTGTGTACCGGAGATATGGGAGCAGGCGCAAGAAAAACTTACGATTTGGAAGTTTGGCTACCAGCTCAGAATACTTATCGTGAAATTTCATCTTGCTCTAACACGTGGGATTATCAGGCTCGCCGTATGCAAGCTCGTTTCCGCAGTAAAGATGATAAGAAAACTCAGTTTGTCCACACACTGAATGGTTCGGGTCTGGCTGTTGGCCGTACTCTGGTTGCAGTGATGGAAAACTATCAGCAGGCAGATGGCCGAATTAAAGTTCCGGAAGTATTACGTCCTTATATGAATGGACTGGAATATATTGGTTAATGACTGATTATTCTAAGTAATAAAAAAGCGCCTGGTGAGGCGCTTTTTTATTTAATGATATATACGTTTTTAGTTAGAGAAAAATAATAAACACTGAAATAGCACTTATTATAGATATTGAAAGAAAAAACTTTAGATAATTAAATCTGATTGTGTTTGTTTTTCTTCCTTGCATAAAAAATGCTGCGGTACGTTGTATAATAAACAATAAGGCTCATGGGCAAGGTGATAATGAAGCCTAAAAGTAAGGGGATTGCTGATGCAAACATCATAATACCCATGAGTAAGAAAAACAGAAAACCACCCAATAAATTTTTCTTTACAGCACTCAGACTCATTGACACTGCGTCACCAAATTTCAGATTATTGATAATAATCAGTGCAGGGGCAAACCAGATAAATGCAAGAGCAATAATGGCGAAAACACAGAACACAAGACACGCCCACATAAAAGAAGGGATAGCCTGAATCAATAGTAGTGGGTCTGGATTTACCTCTTGAGAGGCTAAAATAAAATCGATCATACCAAAGCCTGCAATAAAAATAGCAGCAATGACTCCAAGTGCACATATTCCTATGTAAAGAGCACCAACAGCAACCAGTGAACCTAATTTTTCTTTAAATCCGTAAAAGAGTAAATCTATCTTAAAGTCCCCTGTAGTCCTCTGTTTTTCAGCAGCAGCGATAACACCAGCAACAAGTACCGGACCAAATAAACCCACTAAAAAATTAATAAATGGAATAAAATTCAATACTGAAATAATGGCGAAATAGACTAATGTAAACAGTATCCACTGTAATGGATTTGCTTTAAACATTTTCCAGGCATCGCCAATCCATTCAGTTGCAGCACCAGCACCTACAGCCTGACCTTCACGAATGAAAATTTCTTTTTCTTTAGTTAGGGAAATATTACCTTCCCCAGAGTTGAGTTCGATATCTTGATTATTCATTTTTTTCGCTTTATTTGATTGAATGATAATTTCCAAATTAAATATTAACTAAATCCATCCTGGAAGATTTCTGGATAAGTTAGGTAGAATTGTTCCATGAAAGCCATTAATCAACAAGGGTTAATTTATTTCCGATTAAAGGATTATCATTCTATTTTTCATTTATATTGAGGAATAAGATTATTTAATATTTTAGGTTAATGCCCTTTGTATTACAGTGGGTATTTACTATATAAGTTATTTAACATCAGTACTATTTCAAGATAATTTCATATGAAACTAGTAGTTAGATAATCATATAATATAATTTTTCATTTAAAATTTATTTGATTTTCAGATTAAATGTAATTAAAACGCCTTTATGATCGGATGGCCATACTCCTTTTGGTGTTACAAATTTATCATCCGAAGATTCTTTAACCCTTTGGCTTTTAACTATGCTACTGGAAGGGCCGACAATGAACGCATCTTTCACCAGTAACTGTGGGCTAGGATAGTAAAAAATATAATCAATCCGATCACGTTCATCTGCTTTTGGTGCCCAGGTAAGCTTATTGATTGCGACATCTGGATTATTTGCTACCCAAGTAAAACCGGGATATTTAACTGGATCAGGGTATTTAGTGCGATAGGTATCAAGATAGCCAGCTTCGGCTAGTAATTTGGTACTTGTCCAAGGAACGATAGCTCCATGATGATCAAATAGTTCTTTGGTTTCCTCAGTCCAATCCAGCCAGGAAGGTTCATTAAAATCACCAGCCATGATAACGATTTTTTTATTATTAAGTTCATTCTTAGCATCAGGGATAAATGCCTGAATTGAAGCAGGGCGTCCAGAATTATTATTTACATTCAAGATATCGTTTAGATTAGTATCAGGGCCATTTGGTAGTTCACTCCAATTATTTGCATCATATCCTCTGGGTAGGTAAGTGGCATAATTGTGGTAATCTAAATGCCCTGCATAAAACTCAATATTTTCTCCACTTATATTAATTAATGCTTTTGTAAATCGATCAAAATCACTATGTTGATTAATAGGGTATTTCGAAAGAATACCGACGTCATTTTTTGATCTATAAGTATAATATTTATAGCCTTTATCATCAAGACTTTTTGATAACTGTGAAGTAAAATCAGAATGATAGTTTCTTACTTCACTAAGTGAAATAATATCAGGGGTTGAGTTTATAATTGTATTTACTATTCCATCATAACCTCCTATAACTTGGCTACCTTCCTGCCAGATATTTAATGTAAGAGCTTTTAGTGGAATATTGTTATTCTTATCTGCTATATCAAAAATAATAGGATAACTTAGATGATTATCATTTTTTCCTTTGAGTAAAAAAGCGATATAGCGTCCGGGGCCTAATGTGAGGGCATTCAGGGTATATATTCCTTTTTTTCCAATAATATATTTCAATTTATATGGTCTATGAGTGGAATATTGATGCCATGAGTTATTATCTGAGGGGGTTAGATGAGTATTTGAATCAGGTTTAAATTTCCAGATTCCAATCCAGCTAGTATCTCTAGTCTTTGATTTATTGTAACTTAATAAAATATTATCATTAGAATGATATATTTGTTTATCTGACTTTAATTCTCTTTCATTTGCTTGTGTGCTCAAAGAAATAAAAAATACATAACATGCTAAAATATAAGTTATTATACTCCTCATTGGGTAATCCTCTTGTGTGTGAAAATTAAATTTATTTACTCGAAAAATGTGAAAGGTGGCTTATATATTATTGGCTGATTTTCTATGACTATTAACTAGTATAGTTCATGACGGAAATAGAACGGGGAAATGTCATAATTTAAACTAAACGATAGTTAAATAAGACAGCATTTGGAAAAAACTGGCTGCAATTTATGATTGAGCCAGAATTATTTAATTTGAGGAATAATAAATATGTACTTAATCCAATGGGTTTTAAGTTGTATCGTAGCCTACTAGAGATTACTTGAAAGCCGATGAGTATATTTAATTAATAAATAACCTGATGGCCATAGCTCATCAGAATCTCTTTTACTCTTTCCATCGTCTCTTTCGACGGTGGTTTTACGTCTTCCAGCTTA
The DNA here is from genome assembly GCF_002632825.1 of Xenorhabdus stockiae. Lineage (GTDB taxonomy): Bacteria > Pseudomonadota > Gammaproteobacteria > Enterobacterales > Enterobacteriaceae > Xenorhabdus > Xenorhabdus stockiae. The sequence continues at coordinate 134,232 of NZ_NJAJ01000004.1, read as the reverse complement.
TATTCTTCACCCATAGCAATCCATTTATGTTTACCAAGTTCATGATAGGGAAGTAACTCAATTTTTTCGATGTTCTTCATATCTTTGGTGAACTCTCCCAGCATATGGACAGATTCGTCATCATCCGACCATCCGGGAACAACGACATAACGGACCCACGTTTTTTGATTGCGTTTTGCCAGATAACGGGCAAATTCGAGTGTTCTATGATTGGAAACACCAACCAGCTCCCGATGAATATCATCGTTAAGGTGTTTAAGATCCAGCATGACTAAATCAGTATCATCCAGTAGCTCATCAATCACCGGCTCATAGCGGCGGACAAAGCCATTAGTGTCTAAACAGGTATGGATCCCCTCGGCATGGCAAGCCCTGAACCAGTCACGGACGAATTCAGCCTGAAGGATTGCTTCTCCACCAGAAGCTGTCACTCCACCTCCGGAGGCATTCATAAAATGGCGATAAGTTGTCGCTTCTTTTATAAGTTCTTCGACTGTTACCGCTTTGCCAGTGTGAGTGTCCCATGTATCGCGATTATGGCAATAAAGGCAACGCATCAGGCAACCCTGAAAAAATACAATAAAACGAATACCCGGGCCATCAACGGTTCCGCAGGATTCAAAAGAGTGGATACGGCCAAGTACGGGCATGGGAAGATCTCTCCAAAAACTGACAGGATAATAAAGGCCCCGGTTGCAAAGGGGCCTTGAAGTGTATGCTGTTTCATTTCATCAAAATTGTCTTATTAAAACAATGACATTTTTGAGGTAATACGCAGCAGGATGTTTACATTGTCTGGGTAAATGTACGGGTAATAACATCCTGTTGCTGTTCTTTAGTCAGAGAGTTAAAGCGTACAGCATAACCGGATACACGGATTGTCAATTGAGGGTATTTCTCAGGATTTTCCATAGCATCCAGTAACATCTCGCGGTTCATGACGTTAACATTCAGATGTTGGCCACCTTCAATGTTGCTGGCTTCATGATGGAAATAACCATCCATCAGAGCTGCCAGGTTGGCTCTGCGCACGTCATCATTTTTACCTAGCGCATTAGGTACGATGGAGAAGGTATAAGAAATACCATCTTTCGCGTAAGCAAATGGCAGTTTAGCCACGGAAGTCAGTGAAGCAATTGCTCCTTTTTGGTCACGGCCATGCATTGGGTTAGCACCCGGCCCGAATGGTGCGCCTGCACGACGTCCATCTGGCGTGTTACCGGTTTTTTTACCATAAACAACGTTAGAAGTAATAGTTAACACAGACTGAGTTGGAACTGCATTGCGATAGGTTTGTAACTTCTGAATTTTCTTCATGAAGCGTTCAACCAAATCACAAGCGATATCATCAACCCGCGCGTCATTATTACCAAACTGTGGATATTCACCTTCAATTTTGAAATCAACAGCCAGACCGTTTTCGTCACGGATTGGGGTTACTTTTGCATATTTGATCGCGGATAAAGAATCGGCTGCTACAGATAACCCTGCGATACCACATGCCATAGTGCGGTGGACATCACGATCATGAAGTGCCATTAAAGAAGCTTCATAGCTGTATTTATCATGCATATAGTGGATGATATTCAGCGCGGTGACATACTGTTTTGCCAGCCAGTCCATGAAGTGATCCATACGTTCGGTGACGGTGTCATAATCCAGAACGTCATCTTTTATTGGCTCTTCTTTTGGACCAACCTGCATTTTCAGTTTTTCATCCATACCGCCGTTGATGGCATACAGCATGGTTTTTGCCAGGTTTGCACGGGCACCGAAGAACTGCATTTGTTTACCAACAATCATCGGGCTGACACAACATGCAATAGCATAGTCATCGCTGTTGAAATCAGGGCGCATCAGGTCATCGTTTTCATATTGCAGAGATGAGGTATCAATGGATACTTTTGCTGCATATTTTTTGAAGTGAGCAGGTAGTTTTTCAGACCACAGGATGGTTATGTTAGGTTCCGGAGATGGTCCCATGGTGTACAGAGTATTCAGGAAACGGAAACTGTTTTTGGTAACAAGGGTACGACCGTCCAGTCCCATACCTGCGATGGATTCAGTCGCCCAAATCGGGTCGCCGGAGAACAGTTCATCGTATTCTGGAGTACGCAGGAAACGAACCATACGCAGCTTCATGACCAAATGGTCGATCAGCTCTTGCGCATCTTGCTCTGTCAGTTTTCCTGCCTGTATATCACGCTCGATGTAGATATCCAGAAAGCTGGATACACGACCGAAAGACATCGCAGCCCCATTTTGGGATTTTACTGCTGCTAGATAAGCGAAATAAGTCCACTGTACTGCTTCTTTGGCATTAGTCGCTGGTGCAGAGATATCGTAGCCATATTTAGCGGCCATCTCTTTAATCTGGCCCAGAGCGCGGTATTGTTCTGAAATTTCTTCACGCAGGCGGATAGTTGCTTCAAGGTCTTCGCCGTTTTCCAGTTTTTCCTGCAATGAAGTGAATTGTGCATATTTTTCATCACGCAGAAAATCAATACCGTACAGAGCAACACGGCGGTAATCACCGATGATACGACCACGACCGTAAGCATCTGGCAGACCAGTCAATACACCTGACTTACGGCATTTCAGAATATCAGGGGTATAAACATCAAACACACCCTGATTGTGAGTTTTACGGTATTCAGTAAAAATTTGTTTTAGTTTCGGATCCAGCTCCCGATCATATGCTTTGCAGGAACCTTCAACCATTTTGATCCCGCCGAATGGGATAATGGCACGTTTCAGAGGCGCTTCAGTTTGCAGGCCAACAATTTGTTCCAGAGTTTTTTCAATATAACCAGCATCATGGGAGGTTATTGTAGACGCAACGTTAGTATCAAAATCAACCGGCGCATGAGTGCGGTTTTCAATTTTGATACCTTCCATGACTTTTTCCCACAAAATATCTGTCGCTTTTGTGGCACCCGCAAGGAATGATTCATCACCTTCATACGGAGTATAGTTTTTCTGAATAAAGTCACGAACATTGACTTCATTCTGCCAGTTACCCTCGTTAAAGCCTTGCCATGCTACGGAGAATTTTTCATTTAACTCGGACATGATATTTTTACCTTTTAACAGTAGAACTTGTAAAAAATTGGGTGTGGAAGCAAATGAAGATCAGCGGCTGCCACGTAAATAAATGAACCAGTAAGTCAACCCAACCAATATCGAACCGCCGATGATGTTACCTATCGTTACAGGGATCAGATTATCAGTAATGAAATTTGAAATTGTCAGTTGGGGAAATTGCTCTGGTGTTGCTCCGACTTTTTCCCAAAACTCAGTTGGAGCGAATTCTTTAATAACAATCCCGAAAGGAATTAAAAACATGTTAGCAATGCTGTGTTCAAAGCCGCTGGCAACGAACATACCAATTGGCAGAATTAACGCAGATAATTTATCAATGAGGCTGCGGCCTGCATAGCTCATCCAGACGGCAAGGCATACCATCAGGTTAGCCAGAATGCCTAAACATAAAGCCTCGACAAAGGTATGGTGCATTTTATGGTCAGCGACCTGTAGTACATTCAGTCCCCAGAAACCATTGGCAACGGTATATTGGCCTGACAGCCACATTAAGGTGACAAAGAACAAGGCTCCAATTAGATTACCGATATAAACGTGTAGCCAGTTTCTGAACATTTGTGACCAGGTAATACGACCGGTTGCTTTCGAAACAATAGTTAACACTGTGGAAGTGAAGAGGTCGACACCAAATACGACAACCAGCATTAACCCTAAGGAGAAACAGATCCCACCCGTTAATTTTGCTAAACCATAGGGAATAGAAGAAGTTCCTGTCGTAGCCGTAATATAAAAAACAAATGCAATGGAAATAAATACACCAGCCATAATTGCTGATAAATAAGTCACTGCTGGATTTTTGTTGACTTTATAGACACCACTATCATCAGCAATTTGTGCCATTACAGCAGGTGGAAATAGGTTAAAAGTGTCGTCAGTTTTCATACTAACACTCTCTTTATCTTAGGTTAATTATAGCACGTAATGATAGTAACAAACGGACACTGATATGAATTTGATATGGATCATATTAAATTGAAAGTTCAGTGAGATATGACCAGCCAAATAACGTTTTTCGATTCTAACAAATTGATTTTTAAATTAAAAATATTTTTTAAAATTTATAAAAAAATTTTATATAAGGAATTTGATGTGAAATAGATGGAAAGTAAAATAACAGGTTAAATTGTCATTTATTTGTTATTTTAAATAAAATTCAATTTAACCTGATTTTTACTTTTGTTAATTAATAAGCATTAATTTAACAGTTTATATATTTCAGATTATTTACACCAAAAAGTGCGTTTAGCTTTTTGTAGTTTTTCATAAGCATTTAATAATGCCTGATGAGCGGGTAATGCTTTTAATTCTGAATCGACAGACCACAGCCCGTGGAAACAATTTTTACCGGTAAGAGCTGAAGAGGCGGCATCAACTGTACCCTGACCATACATTTTGACAAATGCCTGATAATACTGGCTCGGGTTACGATCTTCTTCCTGAGTTAACAGTAGCAATGTATGTAGGCAGCGATAATAATTTGCTCTTTCTGCGGTGAAGACAGAAGAGTTGAAATCTTGTGTCCACTCAACCCAGATCAGGGCTTGCTCCAGATCATTACCAGCCAGCGCCAGCATGGATTTCAGTTCACCAATCCTTAAATTGCTCCAGCCATTGTCTTTACCTGAGGCGATCCCTAACAATTCGCGAACACGGGTAAAATCATCCAGCCCTTCCTCGTCTATCTGCTCAAGAAACGCCAGATACTCTTCAGGTTGCCACTGGCTATCCGGCAAGGCCAGAATGGTATCACGCAGGTGAGTTCCCATCGTATTATTGGCAATGTGCAAATCTTCAACCGGATAAATATCTGACATCCCCGGTACCAGAATACGGCAGGCATAAACACCAAGGTGCTCATAGTCAGCAATATAGACTTCGGCACTCAGCGTATTGAAAATGCTCATCAGGGTTGCGAATTCTTCTTCGGTTGTACCACTGAAATTCCAGTCGGCAAATTCGTAATCAGCATCTTGTTTGAACAGATCCCAGCTGATTGCTCCGCTTGAGTCAATGAAATGGGTTTCAAGGTTAGTGTGCTCAGAAACTTCTTCATCATCAAAAGTTGGTGCTGTGAAGACATCCAGATCTTTCAGGCTGCGGCCCTGTAAAAGCTCAGTGACGGTACGCTCCAGTGCAACGCCAAATTCAGGGTGAGCACCAAAAGAGGCAAAACAGGTACCGTTATTCGGATTAAACAGAACAACGCAGATAACCGGGAACTGCCCGCCCAGAGAAGCATCGTAGCAATAAAGCGGGAAGCCTTCTTCCTGTAATTTATTGACTGATGCTACAACACCGGGGTAGCGATCCATAACAGTTTGTGGGATTTCAGGCAAACTAATACATTCTGCTATGATACGGTTTTTCACATAACGTTCGAATACCTCGGACAGCCCCTGAACACGGGCTTCATTCTTGGTATTACCGGCTGACATGCCATTTGAAACATACAGGTTCCCAACAATATTCATTGGGATATAGACAGTTTCATTATCAGACTGCCGGGTAAAAGGCAGGGCACAGATCCCACGTTCTTCATTACCGGACTGTAAATCAACCAGCTGGCTGGCATAAAGTTCATTATCCGGGTTGTAAAAACGGTGCAGATGTTCGTCCAGAATACCTGCTGGCAGGGAATCATCTTCCGGTAAGGGGAACCACTTTTCGTTCGGGTAATGAACAAAATCGCCCTGAGCTACGGCTTCACCAAGATAAAAATCAGCGAAAAAATAGTTAGTTGATAGACGTTCAAAGTATTCACCTAACGCAGAGGCCAATGCCGCTTTTTTACTGGCTCCTTTGCCGTTAGTAAAACAGAGTGGGCAGTCACGATCGCGGATGTGTACTGACCAGACATTAGGAACAGGGTTCAGCCATGAGGCTTCTTCAATATTGAAACCCAGTGCGCTCAGTTTCTGTTGGAAATTATTAATAGAGTCTTCTAATGCGGCATCTTTGCCTGGAATGTAGGTCTGCGTCATCATTATTCACTTTGATTTCTGTAAAGAGTTACATATCATACGGCGTTTTTTTTGTCTCCTCTATTTAATTCCCAAAAATTATTGTTAATTAGAGTTTATTTATTTGCCCAATACATACTAGAATAGCTTTTTTTACAAGAGGTTGAATGATGAAAAGTATTAAAAAAACAGCAATAGCCAGCTTTTTGGCTTTAGTCAGCGGTTCTGCATTTGCATTGCCAAACATTACTGTTCTGGCAACGGGTGGCACAATCGCTGGTGGTGGTGAATCTGCAACTAAATCCAGCTACACTGCGGGACAAGTTGGTGTTGATTCATTGCTGGATGCTGTTCCTGCTATCAAAAACATTGCTAATCTGAAAGGTGAGCAGGTTGTTAGCATCGGTTCCCAGGACATGAACGATCAGGTTTGGCTGACTCTGGCGAAAAAGATCAATGCAGATTGTGATAAAACTGACGGTTTTGTCATCACCCACGGTACAGACACCATGGAAGAAACTGCTTATTTCCTCGATCTGACCACTCAATGTCATAAACCTATCGTAATGGTTGGCGCAATGCGTCCATCAACGGCTCTGGGTGCTGATGGTCCATTGAACCTCTATAATGCTGTCGTTGTAGCGTCAGATAAAGGCTCTGCAAACCGTGGTGTTTTACTTGCTATGAATGATTCTGTAATTCATGGACGTGACATCGGTAAACTGAGCACAACTGAAGTTCAGGCTTTCCAGGCAGTGAATGCAGGTCCACAAGGCTTCATTCATAACGGTAAAGTAAATTACTACTCTGCGGCACCGGTGAAATCAGATAAAGCTGTTTTTGATGTCAGTAAACTGACTGAACTGCCAAAAGTAGGTATTGTGTATAACTACTCTAATGCTTCCGATCTGCCGGTTAAAGCATTTGTAGAGAATGGTTATAAAGGTATTATCAGTGCTGGTGTTGGTAACGGTAACATCTATAAGTCTATTCTGGACTCTCTGTCACAGGCGGCTAAAGATGGTGTTGTTGTTGTTCGTTCCAGCCGTATTCCTTTCGGTTTCACTACTCAGAATGCTGAAGTTAATGACAGCAAATACGGTTTTGTTGCATCAGAACGCCTGAACCCGCAGAAAGCTCGTGTTCTTCTGCAATTGGCTCTGACTGAGACTGCTGACACAGCAAAAATTCAGGAAATGTTTTCTAAATATTAATTCCTGAATTAAATATACAGAAAGGCGCTTTTAGGCGTCTTTCTGTTTTTTTAATACATTTTCTTCTCATTGAACATAGAACCAAAAATAAAGGTTCTATTTTAACTTAATAAAATATGTGGCTTATTTTTAATTATCTCAGATTAAAAGAATATACTTAATTGGTATTTTATTATGATTAATTTAAATTCGTGTTACATATAATTTGATGCTAATTTTCTTATTTAAATAGGCTGGATTTATATAATCAGAACAATAGTGTTTCGGCGTAATAGTTGAATGTATTTTATTTAATTCCTGAATTTTTGACTATAAACAATGTGTTCAAGATGTGTTGCTTTGGCAAGGAAGAGAATCCCCTGGAGCACAGATAACCATATATTGATAAAAATGGAGGCAGGGGTGAATGAGCGAAACAAACAAAGAGGCAACCTGAAAGACGACGTATATATAAGCAGTATTGTCCGGTAGCCATTATGCCCTGGTTGGTAACAATCTAGTAATAACCATTGCAGAGGTAGAGCGGGAGTGATAAAACCAATGCATCCGATTTTATTGTATCCGTAATGATAGGGTGGAGTTAATGAGTCAGGTATATAATTTCAGTGCTGGTCCAGCCATGTTACCAGCAGAAGTATTACGTCGTGCAGAGCAGGAACTTTGTAACTGGCATGGACTGGGAACATCTGTTATGGAAATCAGTCATCGCGGTAAAGAGTTTATGTCGGTTGCGTCTGAAGCAGAAAAAGATCTCCGGGATTTATTATCGATACCTGAAAATTACAAAGTGCTGTTCTGTCATGGTGGTGCTCGTGGTCAGTTTTCAGCTCTGCCATTAAATCTGCTTGGTGATAAAACGTCAGCAGACTATATCGTTGGCGGTTATTGGGCCGAAAGTGCAGCTAAAGAAGCCGCAAAATATTGCACACCCAATGTCATTAATATTCTTACCGAAACAGATGGCGTTAAAAGTGTGAAGCCAATGAATGAATGGGATTTGAGTAATGATGCGGCCTATGTGCATTATTGCCCTAATGAAACCATTGGTGGTATTGCTATTTTTGAAGAGCCTGATTTTGGTGATGATAAAATTGTTATTGCTGATTACTCTTCAACCATTCTTTCTGCACCAATCGATGTGAGCCGCTATGGGGTTATTTATGCAGGCGCTCAGAAAAACATCGGTCCGGCTGGGATTACCGTCGTTATTATTCGTGAAGATTTATTGGGTAAAGCCCATAAGCACACGCCATCCATTCTGGATTACACCGTGCAGGTGAACAACGATTCTATGTATAACACACCACCAACATTTGCATGGTATCTCTCTGGTATGGTGTTCAAGTGGCTGAAAGAGCAGGGTGGATTACAAGAAATCAAGAAACGCAATCATGCCAAAGCGAAATCTCTGTATCAGGCGATTGATAACAGTGATTTTTATATCAACGGTGTTGCGCCACAAAACCGCTCTATTATGAATATACCTTTCCAGTTAGCTAATCCTGCTCTCGACGGTAAGTTTTTAGAAGAAGCCTATGCGCATGGTTTGCATGCATTGAAAGGGCACAAAGTTGCCGGAGGTGCCAGAGCTTCAATTTATAATGCGATGCCTCATGAAGGGGTATTGGCATTGGTTGAGTTTATGGCTGATTTTGAACGCCGCAATGCATAATGATTTTCTTTATCGGGGGGATGAATCCCCCCGATATGAGTCTTTTAAATCGATAACTAATTAAAAATACAAGAATTACCAACCGGAGATCCTGCCGTTTATGCAATCCCTGACGTTACAACCCATCTCTCACATTCATGGAACTATTAATTTACCCGGCTCTAAAAGTGTTTCCAATCGTGCGCTGTTACTTGCTGCTCTTGCTCAGGGAACAACATGCCTGACCAATTTATTGGACAGTGATGATATTCGCCATATGCTCAATGCGTTAACAGCGCTGGGTATTTCCTATCGGTTGTCTGAAGATCGTACTACCTGTGAGGTTGATGGCATTGGTGGAGTAATAACCGATAAAAATGGGCTGGAACTGTTTTTGGGAAATGCAGGAACAGCGATGCGTCCACTGGCTGCTGCATTGTGTCTCGGAAATAATGACGTAGTGTTAACCGGTGAGCCACGGATGAAAGAGCGTCCGATTGGTCATTTAGTGGATGCTTTATGTCAGGCTGGGGCAAAAATTGACTATCTTGAACAGGAAAATTACCCACCAGTGCGAATCAGAGGTGGTTTTTCAGGTGGAAAAATGACTGTTGATGGCAGTGTTTCCAGTCAATTCCTGACCGCGTTACTGATGGCCGCTCCTTTAGCATTAAATGATAGCGAAATTGATATCAAAGGAGATTTGGTTTCTAAACCATACATTGATATTACGCTGGCATTAATGAACAGTTTCGGGGTAACTGTAGAAAACGATCACTATCAGGTTTTTCGGATCAAAGGGCAACAGAAGTATCAGTCTCCCGGGCGCTATCTGGTTGAAGGTGATGCTTCTTCCGCATCATATTTTCTTGCTGCCGCAGCAATTAAAGGCGGAACCGTGCGTGTTACAGGTATTGGTAAAAATAGTTTACAGGGTGATACAAAATTTGCCGATGTTCTGGAAAAGATGGGCGCGATCATACGTAAGGAAGATGATTTTGTGGAATGTGAACGTGGCACACTGACTGGTATCGATATGGATATGAATGCCATTCCTGATGCGGCCATGACTATCGCGACAACGGCATTGTTTGCTAAAGGTGAAACCGTTATCCGCAATATCTATAACTGGCGGGTAAAAGAGACTGATCGTCTTAATGCGATGGCAACAGAACTACGTAAAGTGGGAGCTGAAGTAGAAGAAGGGCATGATTACATTCGCATTATTCCACCAGCAAAACTTAACCATGCGGAAATTGAAACCTACAATGATCACCGGGTAGCAATGTGTTTTTCATTAGTGGCTCTTTCAGATACCCCTGTGACGATCCTTGATCCCGGCTGTACAGCCAAGACATTCCCCGATTATTTTAAGCAACTTAAATCTATCAGTGATACTCCTAGTGAAAATTGTTGATTAATGATGATGTATTTATTCCACTCATTCTCCGAGTAGGTATAATAAGCTCATATTTCTGCTGCTCACTTATTGAGCAGTGTTCTGCATTAGGTGAGTGACCTGTTTTCTGTATAGGAAAATGTTCTGTGTAGAAAAGAGCCGACAAGCGCCATGCAAAGCAAAAAGGAGGAGAATGAATGACGATAATAGCCCCGGTAATAACCGTTGATGGTCCGAGTGGTGCTGGCAAAGGAACTCTATGTCAGGCACTGGCTGAGGCATTGAATTGGCAATTACTTGACTCAGGAGCCATTTATCGCGTGCTGGCACTGGCAGCTATTCACCATCAGGTGGATATCAAGTCTGAAGATGCACTGGTTCCTCTGGCTGCAAATCTGGATGTGCGCTTTGTCCCTGCAAACGGCAGGCTCAGGGTTATTCTCGAAGGTGAAGATGTCAGTAATGAGATCCGCACTGAAGCGGTTGGCAATACCGCTTCACAGACAGCAACATTTCCTCGTGTTCGTGAAGCATTACTTCGCCGACAGAGGGCATTTCGTCTTCTTCCGGGACTGATTGCTGACGGACGTGATATGGGAACGGTTGTTTTTCCTGACGCCCCTGTGAAAATTTTTCTTGACGCAAGTGCGGAAGAACGTGCCCGCAGGCGCATGTTACAGTTGCAGGAAAATGGTTTTAGTGTTAACTTTGAAAGCCTTTTGTCCGAAATACAGGAGCGGGATTTCCGCGATCGCAATCGGGCAGTTGCGCCGTTAGTGCCTGCACAGGATGCCTTAATACTGGATTCAACCAGTATGTCTATCGAAGAAGTTATTGATAAGGCACTGAATTATGCGAGAAATACATTAGCATTAACCGTTTAGTCTGCGTATTTTCGCGTATAATGCTATTGCAACGGCACATCAAGACGATGTATATAGAATTCTGGTATGTGAGTAGTGAAATATGCTGGCATACTAAAACACCTTGTAACAGGGAATAGTTGCGAGGTATGTAAAACAACCCCATTCGGCCGGATGCTAGATGGACGTTAATTTAAAACCTTGAAGATCATTAAAATGACAGAATCTTTTGCTCAACTCTTTGAAGAATCCCTACAGACTATCGAAACTCGCCCAGGTGCAATCGTACGTGGTGTTGTAGTTGCTATCGATAAAGACGTTGTATTGGTCGACGCAGGCCTGAAATCAGAATCTGCGATTCCTGTAGAGCAATTCAAAAACGCTCAGGGCGAGCTGGAAATCCAGGTTGGCGATGAAATCGACGTAGCTCTGGATGCGGTAGAAGATGGTTTCGGTGAGACTATCCTGTCCCGTGAAAAAGCGAAACGTCATGAAGCATGGCTGATGCTGGAAAAAGCATACGAAGAAGCTGAAACTGTTACTGGTATTATCAACGGTAAAGTAAAAGGCGGCTTCACTGTAGAACTGAACGGCATCCGTGCGTTCCTGCCAGGTTCACTGGTTGACGTTCGTCCAGTTCGCGATACTGCTCACCTTGAAGGCAAAGAGCTTGAGTTCAAAGTCATCAAGCTGGATCAGAAACGCAATAACGTAGTTGTTTCCCGTCGTGCTGTTATCGAATCTGAAAACAGTGCAGAGCGTGATCAGCTGCTGGAAAACCTGCAAGAAGGCATGGAAGTTAAAGGTATCGTTAAGAACCTGACTGACTACGGTGCATTCGTTGATCTGGGCGGCGTTGATGGCCTGCTGCACATTACTGATATGGCTTGGAAGCGTGTTAAACACCCAAGCGAAATCGTCAATGTGGGCGATGAAATCACAGTTAAAGTACTGAAGTTCGACCGTGAGCGTACTCGCGTATCTCTGGGTCTGAAACAACTGGGTGAAGATCCATGGGTAGCAATCGCTAAGCGTTACCCAGAAAGTACTCGACTGACTGGTCGCGTAACTAATCTGACTGACTACGGCTGCTTCGTTGAAATCGAAGAAGGCGTTGAAGGTCTGGTACACGTTTCAGAAATGGACTGGACTAACAAAAACATCCACCCATCCAAAGTTGTTAACGTTGGTGATGTTGTGGAAGTTATGGTTCTGGATATCGATGAAGAACGTCGTCGTATCTCCCTGGGTCTGAAACAGTGTAAATCCAACCCTTGGCAGCAATTTGCTGAAACTCACAACAAAAATGATCGTGTTGAAGGTAAAATCAAGTCAATCACTGACTTCGGTATCTTCATCGGTCTGGACGGCGGCATCGACGGTCTGGTTCACCTGTCTGACATCTCCTGGAACGTTGCAGGCGAAGAAGCAGTTCGTGAATACAAAAAAGGCGACGAAATTGCTGCTGTAGTTCTGCAAGTAGATGCAGAGCGTGAGCGTATCTCTCTGGGCATTAAGCAACTGGCAGAAGATCCATTCAATAACTACCTGTCTGTAAACAAGAAAGGTGCTATTGTTAACGGTAAAGTAACTGCTGTTGATGCAAAAGGTGCTACAGTTGAATTAGCTGACGGTGTTGAAGGTTACCTGCGTGCATCAGAAGCTTCTCGTGACCGCGTTGAAGATGCAACTCAAGTTCTGAACGTTGGCGATGCAGTTGAAGCTAAATACGTTGGTGTTGATCGCAAAAACCGCGTAATCAACCTGTCTGTTCGTGCGAAAGACGAAGCTGATGAAAAAGACGCTATCGCTTCTGTGAACAAGCAAGAAGACGCAAACTTTGCTAACAACGCAATGGCTGAAGCTTTCAAAGCAGCTAAAGGCGAATAATCTAAGTCAATAACGGCGGGTAATATTTTCGGTTACGATGATATTACCCGAACACGGTAGTTTAGGGAGGTACCATGACCAAGTCTGAATTAATTGAAAGACTTGCTGAGCAACAATCTCATATGCCGGCTAAAGCCGTTGAAGATGCAGTGAAAGAAATGCTTGATCATATGGCAGAAACTCTGGCCTCCGGTGAACGTATTGAAGTTCGCGGGTTCGGCAGCTTTTCTCTTCACTACCGAGCTCCGCGTGTGGGTCGTAATCCAAAAACAGGTGATAAAGTGGAATTGGACGGTAAATACGTTCCTCACTTTAAGCCAGGTAAAGAATTACGCGACCGCGTGAATATCTATGGCGACAGCTAAGATAAAAGTTATTACTTAATTGCTACGGCACCTTAGGGTGCCGTTCTTTTTTATTATTTTTTGTTTTTGCGATTACTCTCTCACCTTCTTCATGTATGTTCTTTCATTTGAAATTAACTTGCGAAGTGTTTCCAAAATAAACTTTATCTGACTGGCCGTATTGCTTATCTTCGAATAGCCTTTCCGCATAAATGGAATTTAAATGCAGGGACCGATACGGATGCAGCAGGCTCTTCAGTTTCTTTTTTCTCCACTCTTTTCTATCTGGAGAAAACCATTATCTATTATCAGCCTAAACCAAGCAGCTATAACAGTTGTATTGGGAATGTTCCCTCTTTTATTACTTCCAGAATTACCTCAACCACGAGAAAGATTTTTCTTATCCGTAGCAGCAATTGTTTTATGGCTGATTTCTTATAAATTAGGCCGACTTATTTCGCTGATATTATGGGGGTTACTTTGGGGGTGTTGGAATGGTCACCAAATTCTGGATCAAATAACCTATTTTAGCGATGTGACAAGATCAGCAGTTATTATGGTTGACAGTGTGTCATTAAGCGAAACAGATAGAGATGAGAAGCCGCGTTATAGGGTTAGGTTAATTGAGAGTGATGGAAAATATATTTTTCCTGCTTTATATGCCTCAGTTTTATGGGCTCCTTCAATACCGCAAAATTTCCCCAAACCACTTTGTGCAGGCCAAAAATGGTTGGTCACAATGAAACTCAGAGCTGTTCATGCCCAATTAAATCAAGGAGGTTATGATAGCCAACGTTATGCTCTATCAATCCGCCAGCCGCTTAATGGCAAAATTACTAAAGCGAATTTATTGGATGATACTTGTAGTGTAAGGCAGAGATTAATCTATAAACTGATCCCGGAAATACACTCTTTGAAACATTCTGGTATTGCTCTTGCACTTACATTTGGTGAAAGAGCATGGTTGGAGAAACAAACTCGATTATTGTTACAGCAAACGGGAATTGCGCATTTGATGGCGATTTCAGGGTTACATGTTGCGATAGCGAGTTTATTTGGCTGGGCTTTTGCCAGAGGAATTCAGTTCTTGCTTCCCGCACCGTGGGTTGGATTTCGTTTCCCGCTTCTTGTCGGATGGCTAACTGCAATGTTATATGGATGGCTTTCCGGCTGGGGGCTTCCTGCTATCCGGGCAATGCTAGGGTTAACAGTCTGGATTTATTTACGTTGCAGGAATCATTTTTGTTTTTCATGGCAGTGGGTTTTATGGAGTGCTGCGCTGATTTTGCTTTTTGACCCACTGGCAATTCTCTCTGACAGTTTTTGGCTTTCATTCTTTGCAGTTGTAGCACTGTTATTCTGGTTTCATTGGATGCCTTTGCCTGAAAGGATCCGTTATGGATGGCGCTGGGTCTGGTTGCGTGGATTACATATGCAATCGGGAATGATGCTAATGTTAATGCCGTTACAACTCTTGCTATTTCAGGGGATCAATATTGCATCATTAATCGCGAATTTATGGGCTGTCCCGATAATCTCTTTTCTGACAGTTCCGCTGATTATGTTGATATTATTGAGTGTCTTATTACCTTTTGACCAGTTTATTCAGCCATTTTTCTGGCAATGGGTTGATTACACTATTTCGTTTGCTTTAATGCCCTTGCCTGCGTTTGTTCATTCATGGACTGAAACAGGCCATATTCCTTTCTTCATCACTTTTGCCGGCTGGATGTCCGTTGTTATCTGGCGTTTTGGCTGGTGGAAATCATATATCGGGCTGTTATGTGCTTTTGCCGGAATGACGTTCTGTTATTTTAAGCGTGATGATGGATACCTATGGCGTTTTTCCATGTTGGATGTTGGTCATGGTTTGGCTATTGTTATTGATAAAGGAGGAAAGGCGATTTTATTCGATACAGGAAACCGCTGGGAGACGGGGAGTATGGCGGAAAAAGTTATCCAGCCTTACCTGCGTTGGCATCAACTAACGCCTGAACAAATTATCCTGAGCCATGATCATCTGGATCATGCGGGAGGAATGGAGTACCTGCATAAAAAAAATCCGGATATTCATATTCGCAGCCCTTCCAGTAAATCAGAACATTTACCCTGTGTTCGTGGTGAACAATGGGAATGGCAGGGATTAACTTTTCGGGTTCTCTGGCCACCGGAAAAGGCAGAAAATGTGGGTAATAATCAATCTTGTGTTATCCGCATTGATGATGGACAGTATAGTTTATTATTAACAGGTGATTTGGAGAAACAGGCAGAATATCAGTTGATCAGGCTTGAAAAGGAAAATCTTAATTCGACTGTCTTACAGGTTCCCCATCATGGGAGCAATACTTCCTCTACAGCGGCATTTATACGTAGAGTCAGGCCTGAATATGCTTTAACTTCAGTGGCACGCTATAGTCCTTGGAAACTTCCTTCAATAAAAGTAAAGGACCGCTATAAAAATTCAGAAATTCAATGGAATAGCACAGCAGTTTCAGGCCAGATTACTGGTTATGTTTATCATGGTCACATTAAATTAGAAAGATACCGACAACAGTTAATGTCACGGTGGTATCATCAGTGGTTTGGTATTCGCGGTGATCATGAGTAGAATAAGCCGCTATTTCTTTTGGTTTTGGTAACTCAATAATGAATGATAAAGACCTTTCTACCTGGCAGACCTTTCGCCGACTATGGCCGATCATCACACCATTTAAGGCCGGATTGTTAGTTGCGGCGGTTGCGCTAGTTATAAATGCTGCCGGTGATACATTGATGCTTTCTTTGTTAAAGCCTTTACTTGATGAGGGATTTGGCAAGGCAGACATGAGTGTATTGAAATGGATGCCACTGGTGGTTATCGGGCTGATGCTTATGCGTGGCATATCTGGGTTTGTATCAAGTTATTGTATCTCCTGGGTTTCCGGTAAAGTTGTGATGCAGATGCGCCGTCGTTTGTTCAACCATATGATGGGCATGCCAGTCGCTTTTTTTGACCAGCAATCTACGGGGACGCTACTTTCCCGTATTACCTATGATTCAGAGCAGGTTGCATCTTCCTCCTCCGGTGCGCTGGTGACTGTTGTCAGGGAAGGGGCATCAATTATCGGCCTTTTTGCACTGATGTTTTATTACAGTTGGGAACTGTCTTTGATCCTGATTGTTATTGCTCCGATTGTTGCGGGAGTTATTCGTCTGGTTTCTGTACGTTTTCGTCGTATCAGTAAAAATATGCAAAACAGTATGGGAATGGTGACAACCAGCGCAGAACAAATGCTGAAAGGCCACAAAGAGGTTTTAATCTTTGGCGGTCAGAAAGTTGAAACTCAGCGCTTTAATAAAGTCAGTAATCATATGCGTCAGCAGGGAATGAAAATGGTTTCCGCTGATTCGGTTTCAGATCCTATTATCCAGCTTATCGCTTCATTTGCTCTGGCATTTATCCTGTACGCTGCCAGCTTTCCGGAAATTATGGGCGCACTGACTGCGGGTAAAATTACAGTTGTATTCTCATCCATGATTGCTTTAATGCGCCCGCTGAAATCACTGACTAACGTTAATGCACAATTCCAGCGTGGTATGGCAGCCTGCCAGACGTTATTCACTATTCTGGATATGGAGCAGGAAAAAGATGACGGAAAGCGTGAAATTAAAAAAGCGAAAGGTGATCTTGAATTCCGTGATGTGACTTTCTGTTATCCAACCAAAGATAATCCTGCGCTGAAAAATATTTCTATGGAAATTCCGGCAGGCAAAACTATTGCTTTGGTCGGTCGTTCTGGTTCGGGTAAATCAACAATTGCCAATCTCCTGACCCGTTTTTATGACGTCAGTGAAGGAAGTATTTCGCTGGATGGTCATGATTTACGTGAGTATACATTATCTTCTTTACGTAATCAGATAGCGCTGGTATCGCAAAACGTACATTTGTTCAATGATACCGTGGCTAACAACATAGCTTATGCCAGCGAAGGACAGTTCAGTCGTGAAGAAATTGAACGTGCGGCAGAAATGGCTTACGCAATGGACTTTATCAAGAAACTGGATAACGGCCTTGATACTATGATTGGCGAGAATGGCGTTCTGCTTTCTGGTGGGCAACGTCAG
Source organism: Xenorhabdus stockiae (assembly GCF_002632825.1). Taxonomy (GTDB): domain Bacteria; phylum Pseudomonadota; class Gammaproteobacteria; order Enterobacterales; family Enterobacteriaceae; genus Xenorhabdus; species Xenorhabdus stockiae. The sequence goes on along the minus strand of NZ_NJAJ01000004.1, from coordinate 116,705 downwards.
CGTATTGCCATTGCCCGTGCTTTACTGCGTGATTCTCCTATCTTGATTTTGGATGAGGCAACTTCGGCACTGGATACGGAATCTGAACGCGCGATTCAGGCTGCACTGGATGAATTGCAGAAAAACAGAACTTCTCTGGTAATTGCACACCGCCTCTCTACTATTGAAAGTGCTGATGAAATTATTGTTATTGAAGATGGCAATATTATTGAGAGAGGCAATCATACCGTTCTGTTGGAGAAAAATGGTGCATATGCTCAGCTTCATCGAATGCAGTTTGGCCTATGATTGAGCACATTTGGTCGGGTCGTTCATGGCTCTATATCCTGTTATTACCACTATCAGCCCTTTATGGGCTGGTGAGTGGCTTACGTAAGCTGGGCTATAAGTCAGGGTTATTCCGTTCATGGAAAGCCTCCGTTCCTGTTGTCATCGTCGGTAATTTAACTGCCGGAGGCAATGGAAAAACACCGGTAGTTATCTGGCTGGTGGAACATTTACAGCAGAAAGGTTATAGGGTAGGTGTTGTTTCCCGTGGTTATGGCGGGAAATCTGAACACTACCCTTTGCTGGTAACGGATGAGGTAACTACTGGTCAGGCAGGTGATGAGCCGGTTTTAATTCATCGTCGCACAGGTGCCCCAGTTGCAGTTGCGCCAAAACGTATTGATGCAGTCAAAAAACTATTGAAGCATTCTTCCCTTGATATTGTTATCACAGATGATGGTCTCCAGCATTATGCTTTACAGCGTGATTATGAAATCGTTGTGATTGATGGTGCTCGCCGTTTCGGTAATGGTTATTGGTTACCTGCAGGGCCGATGCGGGAGCTTTCAGGGCGCTTAAATACCGTAAATACCATTATCGTTAACGGTGGAACAGCAGAAACCGGTGAATTACCGATGACGTTAAAAGGAGAAATGGCCGTTAATCTCCTGACCGGAGAAAAGCGAAAAATCAGCGGTATTCCCAATGCCGTTGCAATGGCGGGGATTGGTCATCCACCTCGTTTTTTTGCTGCATTGCAGCAATTAGGCGTAGATTTGCAGGCGACACATGCATTTGCTGATCATCAGGCTTATGAAAAGGTACAGCTATTAGCTTTAACCAATACTGGGCAGAATTTACTGATGACGGAAAAAGATGCTGTCAAATGTGCTTGGTTTGCGCAGGATAATTGGTGGTATTTACCGGTATCAGCTTACTTTCCGGAAGCTCAGGAGGAAAAGTTTCTGGATGAAATTTGTGGCTTAATCCCTCAGCCGATAAAGGGAAAAACATAACGGCAGTTATTCTCGGATTTGTGTCTTTTATTTCATGAAGCTCAGAATATTGCCGATAACGCCGTAACGTCAGGCAAATATTAAATAAAACAACAGAGTTAACGGTGATACATCGCTTGTGGTATTCTGAGCCACATTAAACTTCAAAAACCCGTCATTTGGGGGATGTATGGATCACCGTTTACTCGAAATCATCGCTTGTCCGGTATGTCATGGCAAACTCAGTTACGATAAAGAAAACTTTGAGCTGATTTGTAAAATTGACCGTCTCGCTTTTCCTTTCCGTGATGGTATTCCTGTGCTGCTGGAGCATGAAGCACGTGCTTTACCAACAGAGGAAAAGAAATAATTTATGTTTACAGTCATTATCCCCGCACGTTTTGCTTCATCCCGCCTGCCCGGAAAGCCGTTGGCTGATATTCATGGTAAGCCGATGATTGTGCGGGTTATGGAGCGTGCTATCCGTTCCGGTGCCGGTCGCGTGATTGTAGCCACAGATAATCAGGCTGTTTTTGATGCAGTCACTGCTGCGGGTGGTGAAGCCTGTATGACCAGTGAAAATCATCATTCAGGCACAGAGCGTCTGGCAGAGGTTATTGATAAATACCAATTCGCTGATGATGAAATTATTGTCAATGTTCAGGGCGATGAGCCACTTATTCCTGAGCAAATCATCAAGCAGGTTGCTGATAATCTGGCAGGGAGTGATGCAGGTATGGCAACACTCGCAGTTCAGATCCAGAATGCAGAAGAAGCATTTAATCCGAATGCCGTAAAAGTGGTTATGGATGCTCAGGGTTATGCTCTCTATTTTTCTCGTGCAACTATTCCGTGGGAACGGGATCGTTTTATGTACTCCAAAGAGACTATCGGGGATAATTTCCTGCGTCATATTGGGATTTATGCATACAGAGCCGGGTTTATACGCCGCTATGTGCAGTGGGAACCCAGCCCACTGGAAAATATCGAAATGCTTGAACAACTGCGAGTACTTTGGTATGGGGAAAAAATTCATGTAGCGAAAGCATTACAGGCTCCGGGAGCTGGAGTCGACACACCGGAAGATTTGGAAGCAGTCAGAAAAACTTTTGCGGCCTGATACAAAAAATAACAAAACAGAGTAATAGCAATTAGGCGATTAAGTTCGCCTAATTTTTTCTGGCTACTCAGCAACAACCCGTATAATTAATTCCTACTCTCACTCTTTTCATTTTTATCTGTACCGGAAGGTTTAATTGCCTGCCAGATACTACCCAGAGTTTCATACCATGCTCGCTCCGTGTGAGAAAAATAATAAGGTGACGGAATATATTTTTCCCAGTTATACAGTGGCGTTGTGACTGCTAGCTGATTTGCCGGGCCGGGAATAGGGTGCATACCACGTTGTTCAAAGAATTTCAGTGAACGGGCCATATGGTTTGCGGATGTAACCAGAATAAAAGGTTGCTGACCAATAATCTTTTCGACTTCGGCTGCTTCTTCCTCTGTATCCAGCGGATTTTTTAATGCTATCGTGTCAGCTACAGGAACCCCCAGTGATTGTGCTACCATAGCCGCGATTTCAGCACTGCTGATTGAATTAACCCCCTTACCACCGGTAAAAATCATTTTAGCGCCGGGGTTAAGACGGTATAAGCGAATACCTTCGGTTACTCTGGGCAGGCTATTGCTGATAAGGTTGGCACTGGGTGCCCATTTGGGGTTATAAGTGAAGCCGCCGCCAAGAACAACAATGTATTTTACCGCAGATGCGTGTATCGCATCTGGCTCGTAACGTTGAGTATATTTTCCTTCGACAGGGAGTAGTAAGTTATCTGCAACAGGCTGTAAACTCAATAAAAGCAGGGTAAGCCAGCTTAGTGAAAGAATTGTTTTCCCTGTTTTTTGCCATCGGGTAAACCACAGCAGGAATAAAGCGATGAAAGCGATTAAAATGATTAAAGGGAGCGGCATTAATAGCGCACCAACGTATTTTTTTAGCAGAAATAGCATCAACTGGCCTTAATCTGATTGAATTATCACCGCACAGGGGTAAATTCAAGGGTAAAAGTAGTGAATTTACCGATTACTGTGCCAGAATAACGGTAGTAAAAATAGCACTAGGCACTATCTATACACAATGGATTTCAAGATGCATCGCAGCGGCAAGGGAGCTCATCTCCAGGAGCATAGATAACTATGTGACCGAGGTGAGTGAGCGCAGCTAACAAAGAGGCAACTTGAAAGACGAAGTGTATATACTGAATAGACCCTATAAATACATCAATAGATACATAAAGCTTAGTTTATTAATGAGGCGTTTTTTCATGCGGGATCGCAATTTCGATGATATTGCAGACAAATTTTCGCGTAATATTTACGGCACCACCAAAGGTAAAATCAGACAAGCCGTTGTCTGGCAGGATATCGAAGAATTGCTGAATCATTTGCCTCAACGATCTTTGCGTATTTTGGATGCAGGGGGCGGTGAAGGGAATATGGCCTGTCAGCTCGCTGAATTAGGCCATCAGGTTATATTATGTGACCTTTCCGAAGAAATGATCCAACGGGCAAAAAGTAACGCTGAAGAGCGGGGAGTTCTTCAGAAGATGCAGTTTATTCAGAGCCCGGTACAGGATATTCATCAACATATTACTCAGCCTGTTGATCTAATCCTATTCCATGCGGTATTGGAATGGATCACCGATCAAAAAGATGTGATAGAAATATTGGGTGATATTATTACGCCCGGTGGTGCGCTCTCATTAATGTTTTATAATGCTAATGGGTTGGTTATGCGCAATGCCATTCTGGGTAATTTTCATTTAGCAACGCCAAATATTCAGCGTCGTCGGAAACGTTCCCTGTCGCCACAGAATCCATTAATACCTGAACAGGTATATCAATGGCTCACTGAACTTAATATGGAAATAGTGGGTAAAACCGGAGTCAGGGTCTTTCACGACTACCTGCAAAGCCGCCAATTGCAAAATACAGATTTTCCGGCGCTGCTTGAGCTTGAACAGCGTTATTGTAGACAAGAGCCTTATATTAGCCTTGGGCGCTATATTCATGTGACAGCACGCAAGCCTACCTTAAAGAGCGAATTATGAGTGAATATTCCCAGACTGTTCCTGAACTTGTGTCCTGGGCCAGAAAGAATGATTTTTCCATTTCGTTGCCACCGGAGCGGTTGGCTTTTTTAATGGCAATTGCCGTACTGAACAATGAACGTCTTGATGGCGAAATGAGCGAAGGAGAGCTGATTGATGCTTTCCGGGAAGTTTGTAAAGGTTTTGAGCAGACTTCAGAAGCCGTGGCGGTCAGGGCAAATAATGCAATTAACGATATGGTAAGGCAAAAGCTACTTAACCGTTTTACCAGTGAACTGGCGGATGGTAGCGCTATCTATCGTTTAACCCCATTAGGCATTGGCATTAGCGACTATTATATCCGTCAGCGTGAATTTTCCACGTTGCGTCTTTCTATGCAGCTTTCCATTGTTGCCAATGAACTACATCGTGCGGCCGAAGCGGCTGAAGAAGGTGGTGATGAATTTCACTGGCATCGCAATGTATTTGCTCCTCTTAAATATTCGGTGGCTGAAATTTTTGACAGTATTGATCTGTCACAGCGCATCATGGATGAGCAGCAAAACAGTGTAAAATCAGATATTGCAGCCTTGCTCAATCAGGACTGGCAGGCTGCTATAGCAAATTGTGAGCAATTATTGTCCGAAACCTCCGGAACTCTGCGGGAGCTTCAGGATACTCTGGAGGCAGCGGGCGATAAATTACAGGCTAATCTGCTGCGGATCCAAGATGCCAACATGATGAGTGGCGGTTCTGAACTGGTGGATAAGCTGGTTTTTGATCTACAAAATAAACTTGACCGCATTATTAGCTGGGGACAGCAATCCATCGATCTCTGGATCGGTTACGACCGACATGTCCACAAGTTCATCCGGACAGCGATTGATATGGATAAGAACCGCATTTTTGCCCAGCGTCTCCGCCAATCTATCCAGAATTACTTTGATAACCCGTGGGTGCTGAATGTTGCCAGTGCAGAGCGTCTGCTGGATATGCGTGATGAAGAACTGACATTACGCAATGAAGAAGTCATGGGTGAATTGCCACCAGAAATGGAATACGAAGAATTTAATGAAATTCACGAGCAACTGGCGGAAATGGTAGAACAGGCACTGGCAATTTACCAACAGGCTAAACTCCCTCTGGATTTGGGCGCTGTATTGCGTGATTACCTTGCCAAATATCCACAAAAACGTCATTTTGATGTTGCACGTATTCTGGTGGATCAGGCAGTACGACTGGGCGTTGCAGAAGCAGATTTCTCTGGGTTGCCAGCGGAATGGTTAGCGATTAATGATTACGGAGCCAAGGTGCAGGCACATGTCATCGACACATATTGAACAATTTATGCCAGTTAAACTGGCTCAGGCATTATCCAACACACTTTTCCCAGAATTAGACAGCCAGCTTCGTTCAGGGCGTCATATTGGAATGGATGATCTTGATAATCACGCTTTTCTGATGGATTTTCAGGAAGAGCTGGAAACATTTTACTCGCGTTATAACGTCGAATTGATCCGTGCACCAGAAGGTTTTTTCTACCTGCGGCCGCGTTCAAATACGCTGATCTCCCGCTCTGTTTTATCTGAGCTGGACATGATGGTGGGTAAAATTCTGTGTTACCTCTATCTCAGCCCGGAGCGCTTATCTAATCAGGGAATATTCACTTTTCAGGAACTGCATGAAGAGCTGTTGTCACTGGCTGATGAAAACAGACTGATGAAATTGGTGAATCAGCGTTCAACTGGCTCAGATTTGGATAAACAAAAACTACAGGAAAAAGTACGCACTTCCCTGAACCGCCTGCGTCGTTTGGGGATGGCCTATTTCCTACAAAATGACAGCAATAAATTTATGATTACCGAAGCGGTATTTCGTTTCGGTGCAGATGTACGTAGCGGTGATGATCCACGTGAAGCTCAGTTACGGATGATCCGTGATGGAGAAGCAATGCCAGTGGAGAGCAGTTTATCGCAGGAAGGTAATGAACACGAAGAAGCACCAACGGATTCAGCCACAGGTGCGGAGGATGAACAGTCATGATTGAACGCGGTAAATTTCGCTCACTGACACTCGTTAACTGGAACGGTTTTTTTGCCAGAACATTTGATCTTGATGAACTGGTAACGACTTTATCCGGGGGTAACGGCGCAGGTAAATCTACAACGATGGCGGCATTTGTCACCGCATTAATTCCGGATTTAACACTCCTGCATTTCCGTAATACGACGGAAGCAGGTGCAACCAGTGGCTCCCGTGATAAAGGTCTGCACGGTAAACTGCGGGCAGGTGTCTGTTATTCTACGCTGGATGTGGTCAATTCCCGCCACCAGAGAATTATTGCTGGTGTACGCTTACAACAAATTGCAGGGCGAGACCGAAAAGTTGATATTAAACCCTTTATGATTCAGGGTGCCCCTGCTTCAATACAGCCAACACAACTATTGACTGAAAACATCAACGAACGTCAGGCGCGGGTTCTGCCACTGAATGAACTGAAAGAGCGCGTCGAAGAAATGGATGGTGTTCAGTTCAAACAATTTAATTCCATCACTGATTACCATGCCCTGATGTTTGATTTGGGGGTGATCCCGAAACGCTTACGTTCTGCCAGTGATCGCAGCAAGTTTTATCGCCTGATAGAAGCATCGTTGTATGGTGGTATTTCCAGCGCGATTACACGTTCATTGCGTGACTACCTATTACCAGAAAATAGCGGAGTCAGAAAAGCATTCCAGGATATGGAAGCCGCTCTGCGTGAAAACCGTATCACACTGGAAGCTATCCGCGTCACTCAATCTGACCGTGACCTGTTTAAGCACCTTATTACCGAAGCGACAGCTTATGTTTCTGCTGACTATATGCGCCATGCCAATGAACGTCGCGTTCATCTGGATGAAGCGCTGGCTTTACGCAGTGAACTGTTTGGCAGTCGGCGGCAGTTAGTGACGGAACAATACCGCCATGTAGAAATGGCGCGGGAACTGACAGAACAAAATGGCGCATCCTCTGATCTGGAAATGGATTATCAGGCAGCCAGCGATCATTTGAATCTGGTTCAGACAGCCATGCGTCAGCAGGAAAAAATTGATCGTTATCAGGCTGATATCGAAGAGCTGACTTATCGACTGGAAGAACAGACCGAAGTCGTTGAAGAAGCGAAAGAGATGCAGGCGGAATATGAAGTTGCATCTGAGGCCGCAGAACAGGAAGTTGATGAATTAAAAAGCCAGCTTGCTGATTATCAGCAGGCACTGGATGTTCAGCAGACCCGCGCTATTCAGTATCAACAGGCATTGCAAGCGCTGGAGCGAGCTCGTGAGCTTTGCCAGCTTCCTGAGTTATCGGCAGAGAATGCTGATGAATGGCAGGAGACTTATCAGGCCAAAGAACAACAGGCAACCGAAACACTGTTAGCATTGGAACAAAAACTCAGTGTGGCTGATGCTGCTCATAGTCAGTTTGAGCAGGCTTATCAGTTGGTGAAAAATATTGTTGGTGAAGTCAGCCGTAGTGAAGCATGGCACAGTGCCCGTGAAGTATTGCGTGAATGGTCATCTCAGCGCCATCTGTCAGAGCGTGTTCAACCGCTTCGTATTCAGTTGGCTGAGCTGGAACAGCGTCTTAACAGCCAGCAAAATGCAGAACGCATGCTGGAAGAATTCTGTAAGCGTTATCAGCAGCAATATCAGCCAGAAGATTTGGAAATGTTGCAGGGTGAGTTAGAAGCTCAGTTGGAAGAATTAAGCCTGACTGCTAATGAAAGCGGTGAATCTCGCATGCAGGTGCGTCAGGAACTCGAACAACTTAAACAGAAAATACAGGCGCTGACTGCCCGTGCGCCAGTCTGGCTGGCAGCACAGGAAACACTGGACCAGCTTTGCGAGCAGAGCGGTGAGAATTTTGAAAACAGCAATGATGTCACGGAATATATGCAGCAATTGCTGGAGCAGGAACGTGAAATCACGGTTGAACGTGATAATGTCTCGACACAGAAACGTGAACTGGAAAAACAGATTGAACGGCTGAGCCAGCCAAGTGGGGCGGAAGACAGCCGTTTGCTGGCTCTGGCGGAACGTTTCGGTGGGGTTTTGTTGTCAGAAATTTATGACGACATCACCATTGATGATGCACCTTATTTCTCTGCGCTCTACGGCTCAGCACGTCATGCGATTGTTGTACCGGATCTTTCATTGGTACGCCCACATCTGGAAGCATTAGAGGACTGTCCGGAAGATCTCTACCTGATCGAAGGAGATCCACAATCGTTTGATGACAGTGTGTTTGATTTTGAAGAGCAGGAAAATGCTGTTCTGGTTAAATCCTCTGATCGTCAGTGGCGTTATTCTCGCTATCCTGAAGTCCCTTTATTCGGACGGGCGGCAAGGGAAAATCGTCTGGAAGCGCTCAGTCTGGAGCGTGATACGCTGGCAGAGCGTTATGCAACACTCTCATTTGATGTGCAGAAAATCCAGCGTGCACATCAGGCCTTCAGCCGTTTTGTCGGTAAACACTTGTCGGTGGCATTTGATAGCGATCCGGAACTGGAAATCCGTACTCTGAACCAGCGGAGAACAGAGCTGGAGCGAGAGCTGTCACAATTTGAGTCCCGCACACAACAGAATCAACAAAAACTGGCTCAGGTAAAAGAGAGCCTGTCTGTACTCAATCGGTTGATCCCACAAATTACGATTTTGCTGGATGAAACCCTGACTGATCGGGTGGAAGCTGTACGTGAAGAAATGAGCGAAGCACAGGATGCGGCTCGTTTCCTGCAACAGCACGGCAATACCCTGAATAAACTTGAACCGATGGTATCGGTTTTACAAAGTGATCCTCGCCAGCATGAGCAATTGCAGCGGGATTATGAAATGGCGAAACACAGCCAAATCAAAGCCAAACAACAGGCGTTTGCCCTGACTGAAGTTGTACAGCGCCGTGTGCATTTCAGTTACAGCGATTCAGCCGGAATGCTCAGTGAAAATAGTGACCTGAACGATAAATTGCGTCAGCGTCTTGAACACGCAGAATCTGACCGCAGCCGTGCCCGTGAACAACTTCGTCAGCAGCAATCACAAAGTGCTCAGTTTAGTCAGGTTCTGGCTTCCCTGAAGAGTTCTTATGACACCAAGCAGGATATGCTGAAAGAACTTGAACAGGAGATGAAAGATATCGGTGTACAGGCTGACGCTAATGCGGAAAATCGTGCCCGTGAACGCCGTGATCAGCTTCATGCCGCAGTACAGGCCAATCGTTCCCGAGTCAATCAGCTTGAGAAGCAGATCGCATTCTGTGAGGCGGAAATGGAAAACCTCCAGAAGAAACTGCGCAAATCAGAACGTGATTATTATCAGAAACGTGAGCAGGTTGTATCCTCTAAAGCAGGTTGGTGTGCTGTGATGCGGATGGTGAAAGATAATGGTGTTGAACGCCGTCTTCATCGCCGTGAACTGGCTTACATGGATGCTGATGCACTACGTTCAATGTCGGATAAAGCACTGGGTGCCCTGCGTCTTGCCGTAGCAGATAATGAACATTTACGTGATGCGTTGCGTCTGTCTGAAGATCCAAAACGCCCTGAGCGTAAGATTCAGTTCTTTGTGGCTGTTTATCAGCATCTGCGTGAGCGGATCCGTCAGGATATTATCCGTACTGATGATCCGGTTGATGCGATTGAGCAGATGGAAATCGAACTTGCGCGTTTAACCGAAGAGTTAACGGCACGTGAGCAAAAACTGGCGATCAGTTCTAAGAGTGTGGCTAATATCATCCGTAAGACTATTCAGCGTGAGCAGAACCGTATCAGAATGCTGAATCAGGGATTACAAATGGTCTCCTTCGGTCAGGTAGGCGGTGTGCGCCTGAATGTGAATATACGTGAAAGCCACGCTGTTTTACTGGATGTGTTGTCTGAACAACAGGAACAACATCAGGATCTGTTTAATAGCCAGCGTTTGACCTTCTCAGAAGCAATGGCCAAACTTTATCAGCGCTTAAATCCACAAATTGATATGGGGCAGCGTTTACCTCAGACAATTGGTGAAGAATTACTGGATTATCGTAATTACCTTGAATTAGACGTTGAGGTGAACCGTGGCTCAGATGGCTGGCTAAAAGCGGAAAGTGGAGCGCTTTCCACCGGTGAGGCCATTGGTACAGGGATGTCGATTCTGGTTATGGTAGTGCAGAGCTGGGAAGAGGAATCCCGTCGTCTGCGTGGTAAAGATATTTCCCCATGTCGTTTGCTATTCCTTGATGAAGCAGCGCGTCTGGATGCGAAATCTATCGCCACACTGTTTGAATTATGTGAACGCTTACAGATGCAGCTGATTATTGCCGCACCGGAAAATATCAGTCCGGAGAAAGGAACTACGTATAAATTAGTACGTAAGATCTTTAATAATCAGGAACATGTGCATGTTGTTGGTTTACGTGGCTTTGGGCAGGAAACGCCGGCTATTGAACAGCGGCAGGAACAGGCTCAGGCGATATTCTGAAAATAATTTCTCTCTGAGTGAGTAAGTTAAAGCCGTCATTGATTATATGACGGCTTTTTAATTTATGAAGATAATAATCACGTTTTGAAATATGTGCATTAAATCTCATTTTCTTGAAATAAGAGTGCTTATCATTCCCTCCCATTGTGATCAGGATGAGAAGAAGGAAAAACAATGCGTAAAGTAGTGTTAGCATTTAGTGCAATTGCCCTTGCTGTTGGTTTAAGTAGTACTGCTCAGGCAAAAGTACAAGTACCGGAACAAGTCAGCTCAGGGGTCACTACAGTAGAGCTTTCCCAACGTCAGGCGGTACACTGGGTTTCAGTGGAGCAGATTGAAAAAAGTTTGCAAAGTAAACCCCCCATGTCTGTGGGATTCGATATAGATGATACAGTACTGTTTTCCAGTCCCGGATTTTATCGAGGTCAACTGGAATATTCGCCGAATGATAATAGCTACCTGAAAAACCCGGAATTTTGGGAGAAAATGAACAATGAATGGGATAAATTCAGTATGCCGAAACAGGTTGGCATCGATTTGGTTCAGATGCACCTGAAACGCGGTGATGACATTTATTTCATTACTGGCCGTACCAGAACTAAAACAGAAACAGTCACTAAATATTTACAAGAAGACCTTCATATCCCAGCCGATAAAATGAATGCTGTTATCTTTGCAGGAGATGATCCCGGCAAAAATAATAAAATCAGTTGGATGAGAGATCATAACCTGAAAATCTATTATGGCGATGCTGATGCTGATATTGCCGCAGCTCGTGAATTAAATATTCGTGGTATTCGTATCTTGAGAGCATCAAATTCCTCCTATCAGCCTTTACCTAAAGCAGGAAAATTTGGAGAAGAAGTCGTTATTAACTCAGAATATTAATTGAAACATTTATCATGTTTATTTATTATTAAAGGCACTTTGAGTGCCTTTTCTTTTTTATAACTAATATAAGTTAATTTATTATAACAATAATTTTCTTTTAGTTCATGTAATTGGATATAATTGGGGGGCTTTCTGTCTTAATAAGTAATTATGTATATAATTACTACTATTCTCTTCTGATAACATTGGTCTGCCGATAATTAGAATAAGTCATTGGATAGCCAAATATACCCAGTAAATTTCATGTGTGGTTTCATGGCTGATAAATACAGTCGGTAAACTCGTCACTACGAAAAAGGGGTATACATAAAAGCGAGGTGAACTCTTATGGCAAAGAATACGGTAAGGTTACTAAAAGTTTCTTTTATCTGTAGTATTTTAGTAGTATCAGAGGGAGCCTTTGCAAGTCAACAAAACGTATTGATAGCAAATGATGCCCAGCCATTATCATGGGGGCAAAAAAAAGTAGATACTGATGTCACTTCTACTCAAATGGCTCCTGTGTCTTTATCAAGTTCTCCGGAAGAAAATAAAGTTCAGTTACTAGAATTATTACCTAAACAAGTAAAACCGATATATTATCAACAATTATCACGATTATATTCAGTAAATAATATGAAACCGTTATGGCGGGATGAAACTGCCATACAAAATTTTAAAGATCAATTGCTTGATTTGTCGTTAGCCGGGTTTCAGCCTCAATTTGGTAAATGGATGATACAACTTAATTCACCCGAATTAAGTGAAATGGGACGGGATATTATTCTATCTGATGCTATGTTAGGTTATCTTCACTATATTAATAATATTCATAATAAAGGGGATTCATGGTTATATGGTAAAACTCCATATAAAATCGATTTACCCCCGAATAGTTTAATTGAAAAGTGGCAACAGCACGTTAAGAATAATAATCTCAGCAATTACATTTCGTCATTATCACCTAACCATTCTATGTACGAACAGATGCGTAATGAGATGCTAAAACAATTGAAGGACAAACAGCCGTGGTCTGAATTTTCAATGAAAGAAACATTAAGGCCGGGGCAAAGTAGCCAGAGTGTTATTGCGCTGAGAAATATATTGGTCCGTTCAGGTACTTTAGAATCTTCAATAGTTAGCCCTGAGAATAAATTTTATAATAAAGAGTTAGTTGCAGCAGTAAAGCGTTTTCAGTCTTTACACGGCTTAGCTGCTGATGGAGTCATCGGGCAATCGACAAGAATATGGTTAAATACCACCCCGAAAACTCGCGCAAGGATCATGGCATTGAATATGCAACGGTTGCGCATCATTCCTGATAACCTTCCTACCGCAATTTTAGTGAATATACCTGATTATTCATTATTTTATTATTTGAATGGCGAAGAGGTATTAAGTTCTAAAGTCGTTGTTGGGCGTCCAAGCCGAAAAACACCAATTATGAGTAGTGAACTGAATAATGTAGTGATTAATCCTCCCTGGACGGTTCCTGTCAGCATGACCCGCAAAGATATAGCACCGAGAGCCATGCGTGACCCCAGTTATTTTCGCAGCCGTGGTTATACAGTATTTTCCAGTTGGAGCAGTGATGCAGCCGTTGTCGATCCTTCTTCAATTAACTGGGGAGTCATAACTCCCGGTAATTTCCCTTACCGGATACGGCAGGCACCTGGCCCAACAAACTCATTAGGCAGATTCAAGTTTAATATGCCAAATTCGGAAGCAATATATTTGCATGATACACCAAATCAGGCTTCATTTAAGCGTGAAATGAGAGCGGTCAGTTCAGGGTGTGTCCGTGTTAATAAAGCACCTGAATTAGCTAATATGTTATTAGGTGATGCTGGTTGGAATAAAGGAAAAGTCAATAATTCTTTGAAAACGTGGGCAACAAAATATGTGAATATACCGAAAAGAATCCCGGTATTCCTTTATTACCAGACAGCCTGGGTTGATGAAAAAGGAAAACCACAATATCGTGCTGATATTTATGAATATGATAGCCATGCCAGACAAAAATATGAACTGATATCTCAGGTTTTGGTAGCCAGATAATACTCTTATTTTTGTTAAATTATAAATGGAAAAAGTTAATAATATATTTTAGCAGTGAGGAATATTCTCACTGCTATTTTTTTACCTGTCATCTCTCCCACACTTTGATTTTTTCTTTTAGTTATTGCACATTTACTAAATTAATAGCTTGCATTAACTAAATATAAATATTTAAATTCAGTTTAATATACTCGATAAACTTCAAGTTACAACGGGTAATATAAAGTGAGTCCTTATATCTCCCCGCGCCGCGAAGAGATATAACGCGTATCTTGAAGTTGAATAGGTATAAAAACTCTATTCTGTAAATCAGAATAAATACATCAACTAAAAAATTTACATTAATGTACAAAAATAGTAAAAGCTACTTTTTTGTTCGTTGCGGTTTTGTTAATTGATTGGTGTTAAATGTTAATATATTTTTGAAACTATCTAAGAATCAGAGAAAGCAGTAGAGCACAATATATGAATAATATTGATCATAACCGCCGTAAGTGGCTCGGCGTAAGTATGGTTGCATTAGGGTTAGGTTTATTGCCCCAACATGCACTAGCCACACTGACAACACCACGCCCCAGGATCCTACGGGTAGATAATCTCCATACCGGAGAAACAATTAAAGCCGAGTTTTTTGACGGGCGTCATTATAATAAATCTGAACTTATTAGACTGAATTATTTATTCCGTGATTATCGCCAAAATGAAACAAAGAAAATTGATCCAAAATTATTTGATCAAATTTACCTGTTACAAATGATGATGGGAATAAATAAACCAGTTCAGTTAGTTTCAGGATATCGTTCATTAAAGACGAATAATATGTTGCGTCATGCAAGTTCAGGTGTGGCAAAACACAGTTACCATACCCGCGGTCAGGCAATGGATTTTCATATTGATGGCATGGAGTTATCACATATCCGTAAAGCCGCATTGAAAATGAAAGCTGGTGGAGTAGGGTTTTACCCAAAAAGTAATTTTATTCATATTGATACAGGCCCGGTCAGGACGTGGTAATCTTATTATATCTTTCATATTTCAAGTGGACCGTAAAAGGGCTTGAAAGATGACGAATATATTAAGAATTTGTCCTGATTGTGGAGTGTAAACAATACAATGAAATACCACATAATGCCTGTCACCGTTGCGATGCAGAATTGTACGTTGATCTGGTGCGATGAAACGCTGGAAGCTGCAATTGTTGATCCGGGAGGTGAGGCTGAAAAACTGATCGCTGAGATTGAGAGGCGGGGAGTAAAGTTAACCCAAGTTTTGCTGACACATGGTCATTTTGATCATGTTGGTGCAACCGTTGATATCGCTAAACATTTTAATGTACCAGTACATGGGCCGCATAAAGGTGACGCTTTCTGGATAGAGGCGTTAGAGGTTCAATGCCAGATGTTTGGCGTTGAAGAATGCCCATCTTTTACCCCTGAACGTTGGCTGGATGATGGGGATACTGTAAAAGTTGGTAATATTCAGCTTTCTGTTTTACATTGCCCGGGGCATACTCCGGGGCATATTATTTTTGCCAATCATGCTGATAAATTAATCTCGATGGGAGATGTGCTGTTCAAAGGCAGTATTGGCCGAACAGATTTTCCGGGTGGGAATCATGATGAATTGATCCAATCCATCAAAGAGAAAGTTCTGGCTTTGGGGGATGATTATCAATTTATTCCGGGTCATGGCCCAATGTCAACGTTGGGGCATGAACGGAAAACGAATCCATTCTTACAAAGCTGACCAATAATTTTTTACTCAGAATTTCTGAGTATTACAGATAATTGGAAAGAAAAAGCCGCTTTTCAGCGGCTTTAATATCAATATAGGATTGTGTGTACTAATGCAACTTACAGTACAGCAACAATCGCTTCACACAGGGGAACCATGTTCTCCAGTGTTAAACCAGCTACGTTAATACGGCCGGAGCTGACTGCATAAACAGCATATTCTTCACGCAGGCGTTCAACTTGTTCTTTAGTCAGGCCGCTGAATGAGAACATACCATTTTGCGCACAGATGAAGCTGAAATCTTGTTTTGCACCTTTTTCTTGTAAGGTGTTGACGAACAACTGACGCATACGCTGAATGCGCTCACGCATTGTTGCCAGTTCCTGAATCCATTCTGCTTTCAGTTCTTCGTTGGACAGAATTGTCGTAACAACAGAAGCACCGTGAGCCGGTGGGTTAGAATAGTTGGTACGTACAATAAATTTAGCCTGACTGAATGCTTTCTCTGCGGTATCGCTGTCTGCTGCAACGATAGTACAGGCACCAACACGCTCATTGTACAGGCCAAAGTTTTTGGAGTAAGAGCTGGCAACGATCAATTCATTATGATTTTTGGCAAAAATGCGCAGACCTTCTGCATCTTCATCCAGACCTTTAGCAAAACCCTGATAAGCGAAATCGAATACAGGCAGCCAGCCATTTGCCGCAGATAAATCTGCCAGTTTCTGCCACTGCTCAGGAGTTGGGTCGATACCAGTCGGGTTGTGGCAGCAGCCGTGCAATAGAACAACATCACCAGCTTGTGCTTCAGACAGACTTGCCAGCATGCCTTCGAAATTCAGAGCGTGTTTTTCTGCGTCGTAATAGTTATATTCGCGGATCTCTAAACCTGCGCTGGAGAAAACACCTTTATGGTTTGGCCAGGTTGGGTTGCTGATCCAAACACGTTTGGCATTAGTTTGCTTGGAAATAAAATCAGCGGCAGTACGCAGTGCGCCTGTTCCGCCTGGGCTTTGTACGGTACGGGCACGTTTTTCAGTAATGATGGCACTGGTGTTGCCAAAGAGCAGTTCCTGAGTCACACGACCAAACTCTGGTAATCCGCTGATTGCCAGATAATTTTTAGTAGTTTCGTTTTCCAGCAGGAATTTCTCTGCTTTTTTAACGGTGGTCAGGACAGGAGTTTTACCGGTTTCATCTTTATAGACACCGATACCCAGATTGATTTTATTTTCGCGAGGATCAGCTTTAAAGCTATCAGCTAAACCAAGAATAGGGTCGGCAGGCGCTGCTGTGATTTTTTCAAACATTTTTTTATTCCAAAATTTGGAGAGTTAAGCCCGAAATAAATTATACGCTGCTCAGGGTAACCCTAAGAAATCGATTTGCCAACCACTTGTAGCAAAAAGAATAAAATCTTGTGAAGTAGTTTACGGAGTGGAGAAAAGAGTCTGAAAAAACAGAGAGATGAAATGCAAAAAGCAGCGCCGGAGCGCTGCTTTTCTGAGATAAATGGTTTAGCTTTTCGCTAAACTGTTTATCAGCGGTGATTAGAACTGATAAGTCAGACCAACACCGAATACGTTGCGAGCGTTTGCATCGCCACCTTCGTTTTTGTCCAGCAGGTTGATTTTGTAATCAACGTAAGTAGACAGATTTTTGTTAAAATAGTAGTAAGTACCTACAGAAACATATTTAACCAGATCTGCGTTAACAGTGCTTCTTGGTTCACCTACATTTTTAGCTTGAGACTGAACATAAGCCAGAGATGGTTTCAGGCGGTAGTCAGCAAAAAAGTACTGTGCAACTGCTTCGAAGTTCCGAGTTTTATTGGCAATCACGTCAACTGTAACGTTTTTCTCGCCAACTTTAACGTCTGCAGTACCAGCAGAAGTCATATTGCGAGTTTCACCGAACATAGCCGCCAGATAAACATTGTTCGCATCGTATTTAGCACCGATGTTCCATGCTTCAGCGCGTTTGCCGAAAGCAGTGGAAGTCCATTGATCACCAGCACGCGTAGAGTTAGCGTAAGAAGCACCAACATTGATGCCGTAACCTACGTCATAGGTAGCAGACATACCGTAACCGTCACCATTTGCTGCAGCTCCAGTACGACCGTTTTTGGTACGAGCACTGTTTTGACCCTGATACTGCAGAGCAATATTCAGGCCATCAACCAGACCGAAGAAGTCAGTGTTACGGTAAGTCAACAGACCAGTCGCACGGCCAGTCATATAGTTGTCAGTTTTAGCCATGGAATCACCGCCAAAGATTGGCAGTACGTCAGTCCATGCGTTAACATCGTAGTTTACGCCGTAGTTACGACCGTAGTCCAGTGAGCCATAGTTAGCGAATTTCAAACCTGCGAAAGCCAGACGAGTTTTAGTTTCCTGAGAACCTTCTGCGCCGTTAGCATTCAGGTTGTATTCCCAACGACCGAAACCAGTCAATTGGTCAGAGATCTGAGTTTCGCCTTTGATACCGATACGAGCGTAAGAATCGTCGCCATCTTGGCCGCTTCTTTTATCAGCGAACTGGTGACGAACGTCTACTTTACCGTACAGATCCAGTTTGTTGCCGTCTTTGTTAAAGACTTCAGCTGCGTTTGCTGTACCAGCAACCAGCAAAGTTGGAATTACCACTGCAAGAATATTGCGCTTCATTATTATTACCCTCATTGGTGTTATTTAGACATCTGGCACACATTGAAAACAGAACACTAAAATTTTTGGAACTATTTGTGGGTATCAGGTGTCTTATTAATCTGCGCTCAGTGTTCCATTGGTTATGGCTTTTATCCACCCTCAAAATGCTACAAAAGTACAAAATTAGTAACAAACTGAAAAAATATATTACAAAATGTAAATGTCAAGGAACTTTTTTTGCACTGTTTTGGCGATAAAATGAAAAAAGCCAACTTTCGCTGGCTTTTCTCAGGATTGATTTTTGGTTATTTTTCGGACGGATTCATTAGAAACTTGCGTTTCTTGGCGTTCTTGGGAATGGGATAACGTCGCGTACGTTTGAGACACCCGTGACATAAGCCACCAGACGTTCAAAGCCCAGACCAAAACCAGAGTGAGGGACGGTGCCGTAACGGCGCAGATCACGGTACCACCAGTAATCCTCTTTATTCAGCCCCATCTCTTCCAGACGCGCATCCAGCACATCCAGACGCTCTTCACGCTGAGAACCACCAATGATTTCACCAATGCCCGGTGCCAGAACATCCATTGCCGCGACAGTTTTACCATCTTCATTCATACGCATGTAGAACGCTTTGATGTCTTTTGGATAGTTCTTCATGATGACTGGCGCACCAAAGTGCTTCTCTGCCAGATAACGCTCATGCTCAGATGACAAATCAACACCCCAGTAAACCGGGTTTTCGAATTTATGACCGCAGTTTTCCAGAATTTCAATAGCATCTGTGTAATCCAGCTGGACAAAGTCAGAATCGACAAATTTTTCCAGGCGGGTAATAACTTCACTGTCAACTCGCTCTGCAAAGAATGCCAGATCGTCAGCACGCTCTTCCAAAGCCACTTTAAAGACATATTTCAGCATATCTTCAGCGAGCTTAGCGATATCATTCAGATCAGCGAAAGCAACTTCTGGTTCAAGCATCCAGAATTCGGCCAGATGGCGGCTGGTATTGGAATTTTCAGCACGGAAAGTCGGTCCGAAGGTGTAAACTTTACTTAATGCACAGGCATAAGCTTCACCGTTTAACTGACCGGATACAGTCAGAAAGGCTTCACGACCGAAGAAGTCTTTGCTGAAATCAACTTCACCTTTATCAGTCAATGGCAGGTTTTGCATGTCCAGAGTGGAAACGCGGAACATTTCACCTGCACCTTCTGTATCTGAGGCTGTGATCAGAGGTGAAGATACCCAGAAGAAACCTTTTTCGTGGTAAAAACGATGCAGTGCTTGCGCCAGTGTGTGGCGAACACGTGCAACGGCACCAATCAGGTTAGTACGTGGGCGAAGGTGAGCGACTTCACGCAGATATTCGATACTGTGGCGTTTTGCTGCCATCGGATAAGTATCAGGCTCTTCCACCATACCAACGACCACAATGTTGGTTGCCTGTAATTCGAAACTCTGGCCTTTACCCTGTGATTCCACAACAGTACCGGTTACTTCTACAGAGCAGCCGGTTGTGAGGTTCAGAACTTCATCCTGATAATTAGGCAAATTATTATTAACGACGGCCTGTAAGGGATTAAAGCAGGAACCGTCATAAACGGCGAGGAACGAGATACCAGCTTTAGAATCTCTCCTTGTACGTACCCAGCCGCGGACGGTGACTTCGCTGCCAACCGGAACACGGCCTTGCAGTACATCGACTACAGGCGCTACGCTCATAAATTTCTCTCTTCTTTATAATAGGTAATTAATATAGATAACTAGACTTACTGTAAGTCGTGCCAAACGGCACGATGACTCCTTATCTTACTTGTCCTTTCACAGGAAACAAGTAGAAATTAAGGGGGTTAAGGAGGAAATAAAGGGAAAAGTTGTTTTTTATCGGCGTAACCAGAAAGAGAGTGATTACGCCGATAAAGTATCGCTATACACTTCGTCTTTCAAGTTGCCTCTTTGTTGGCTATGTTCGCTCACCCCAGTCACATAGTTATCTATGCTCCCGGGGATTTACTCCCTTGCCGCCGCGATGCATCTTGAAATCCATTGTGTATACAAACTATCCTGAAAATTACACGGCTTTTTTCATTTCCGGGATATCAAATGCTCTGCGTAATCTGTTGACAAATTCGACATCTTCACAGATTGTTTTTCCCGGACTGTCAGACAGTTTGGCTACAGGCTTACCGTTACATTCAACCAATTTGATCACAATATTCAGCGGTTTTATCCCTGGAATATTGCAGGTCAGACGTGTACCAATGCCGAACATGACATTGATTCGTTGGTGGAAATGACGATAAAGAGCCAGTGATTTTTGCAGGTCCAGACTATCCGAAAATACCAGTGTTTTAGTCAGTGGGTCGATACCCAGTGACAGATAATGAGCAATCGCTTTTTCGCCCCAGTCAACGGGATCACCGGAATCATGGCGCAGGCCGTTATAGGCAACAGCAAAAGGTTTATCGAAATCCCGTAAAAAAGCATCCATAGTGATACAATCTGTCAGGGCAATACCTAACTGGTTCGGATACTCATTCAGCCAAGTCTGCAATGCAGCACGCTGGCTGTTAGCAAGTTCGGGGCTGATTTGCTGATGAGCCTGAAACCATTCGTGAGCCTGCGTACCGAGCGGTGCCAGATCAAGTTGTTGTGCCAGCTGGTAGTTACTGGTTCCAATCAGATAAGGAAAACTCTCTTTCAGTTCCTTAACAATGGCATATTGCACTTCGTGTGAAAAACGGCGGCGGGTGCCGAAATCCATCAGTTTGAAACCCGATAAATCGATATGTTCTGCTGCAGCATCCTGATAGAACAGCTCAATTAATTTTCTAAGCTGGCTGACTGCTGCTTCAGGCTTAATCTCAGGCGAGCGATCGCGGTGTACCAGTTCACTAATCAGGGCAAGCAATGGTACTTCCCACAAGATCACTTCACGCCATAAACCTGAAATTCTGATAGCAAGCTGTCCTTTATCAGTAACAGAAACTTCTACTTGTTCAGGGTTAAAACGGAAGGTTTTGAACCAATCCAGATAATCTTGTTTAAAAAATGGTAAACCAGACAGATATTCAGCTTCTTGTTCTGTCAGAGTCAGATCAGCCATCATGTTAATCTGCTGGCGTAATGCCCCGGCGTATTTACCGAGTAGTTCATCACCACGGCAGCGGAACTCTGCAACAACATGAATATCGTTGTAATGGTGGTACACTGCTTGCTGCATATGAAATTTATAAGCATCAGTATCAAGCAGTGATTTGATAATCGGGGTAGCGTCTAAAGTCATGGCGCGTCAGGCATCCTCGCGGAGCATTTGTGTCTGCTAAATCGATAAAGTCCGAAGAGTATACCGTGATTATTCTGTTATTAAAGCTACATAATCGCATATATTTTTTCGGACAATACAGATTAAGGTTGATCAATTTATAGATGATATCATGTTAAATACAATATGAGATGGCAAGTAGCACAAAAGTACTAATATTCTCAAAACAGGTTTTATACCTTTATTTAATAAATGATTAACATCTGAAAAAAGAGATTTCCGGATTGAAAGGATAGAGTCTCTGTGGCAGCGTTAGCTTCTCACATTAAGTATTGAAAAAAGGTTTCTTATGACACAACAGCGGCTTATTAAGCATCGTCTGGATTATAAAGCGCCAGACTATACTATTACAGATATTGATCTCGATTTTGAACTGGATGCAGATAAAACAACTGTAACAGCAACCAGTCAAGTAAAACGTCTGATTAATGATATCACTCCACTCATTTTAGATGGAGAAAACCTGACATTAAAGAGTATCCATATTAATGATAAGGCATGGGAGCATTATCAGGAGCAGGATGGCAAATTAATCATTGAACAACTGCCTGCTCAGTTTACCCTGAAGATAGTGAATGAAAATAATCCTGCGGCTAACAGCGCACTTGAAGGGCTGTATGTATCAGGTGATGCTTTGTGCACCCAGTGTGAAGCTGAAGGTTTCCGCAATATCACTTATTATCTGGACAGGCCGGATGTGTTGGCCCGTTTTACCACTCGTCTCACTGCGGATAAATCCAAGTACCCATATTTATTGTCCAATGGTAACCGTATTGATCAGGGAGAGCTGAGCGATGGTCGTCATTGGGTTAAATGGCAGGATCCATTCCCGAAACCATCTTATTTGTTTGCGTTAGTCGCAGGGGATTTTGATGTCCTGCATGATACTTTTATTACCCGTAGTGGCCGTAAAGTTGCGCTGGAATTGTTTGTTGACCGGGGTAATCTGGATCGTGCTGGCTGGGCCATGACGTCGCTGAAAAACTCCATGAAGTGGGATGAAAGCCGTTTCGGTCTGGAATATGATCTTGATATTTACATGATTGTTGCCGTTGATTTCTTCAATATGGGGGCAATGGAGAATAAAGGGCTGAATGTCTTTAACTCCAAATATGTCTTAGCGAAAACGGAAACAGCAACAGACAAAGATTATCTTGGAATTGAAGCTGTAATTGGGCATGAATATTTCCATAACTGGACAGGCAACAGGATCACCTGCCGTGACTGGTTCCAGTTAAGCCTGAAAGAGGGGCTGACCGTATTCCGTGATCAGGAATTCAGTTCTGATTTGGGTTCACGCTCGGTTAATCGTATTAACAATGTGCGTATTATGCGTGCAGCTCAGTTTGCTGAAGATGCCAGTCCGATGGCGCATCCTATCCGCCCTGAGCAGGTGATGGAAATGAATAACTTCTATACGCTGACTGTTTATGAAAAAGGCTCAGAAGTCATTCGAATGATCCACACTTTACTGGGTGAAGAGCAATTTCAGGCAGGTATCCAGCTTTATGTACACCGTCATGATGGCAGCGCAGCAACCTGTGATGATTTTGTACAGGCAATGGAGGATGCTTCAAACGTTGATTTGACACTATTCCGCCGCTGGTACAGTCAATCGGGTACGCCGGTACTGACCGTGCGTGATGAATATGATGCGGAAAAACAGCAGTATCTGTTGCATGTCAGTCAGATGACACCACCAACTGCAGATCAGAAAGAGAAATTGCCTCTGCACATTCCGCTGGATATTGAACTATATGATGAACATGGTCGTGTTATTCCGTTGCGCCGGGATGGTCAGCCTGTGCATCATGTTCTGAATGTCATCAGTGCAGAACAGACATTTGTATTTGATGATGTGCCATCACAGCCGGTGCCTTCTTTATTACGTGAATTCTCTGCACCAGTGAAACTGGATTATTTATATAGTGATAGCCAACTAACCTTCCTGATGAAATATGCCCGCAATGAATTTTCTCGTTGGGATGCGGCACAGGCACTGTTAGCTAATTATATAAAACTGAATGTTACCCGTTATCAGCAATCCCAGCCGGTAGAATTGCCAATGCATGTTATTGATGCATTCCGTGCTGTATTGCTGGATAAAGATATTGACCCAGCACTGGCGACCCTGATCCTGACACTGCCGTCTGAAAATGAAGTGGCAGAGTTGTTTACAGTGATTGATCCACAGGCCATTCATGAAGTGCTTGATGTCATCACACGTAGTCTGGCAAACGAAATGGCAGATGAATTTGCGGCTGTGTACCATAGTATTCACACAGGGGCATATCGTGTGGAACATAAAGATATTGCTAAACGGTCATTGCGTAATATTTGCCTGCATTATTTAGCCTTTATTGAAGACCAAGCGCTGGCTGATAAATTAGTCGCCACTCAGTATTATCAGGCAGATAATATGACCGATACTGTTGCAGCATTATCTGCGGCAATGGCGGCAGAATTGCCTTGCAGTTATCAATTAATGGATGAGTTTGATCAACGCTGGCATCAGGATGGGTTGGTCATGGATAAATGGTTTATGCTTCAGGCAACCAGCCCGGCATTTGATGTACTTGATAAAGTACGTAGTTTGATGAACCATCGCTCTTTCAGCCTGAGTAACCCAAACCGCACTTATTCACTGCTGAGAACCTTCTTTGCCAATAACGTAGTAGCATTCCATGCTGAGGACGGCCGTGGTTATCAGTTCCTGAAAGAAGTTCTGACTGATCTGAACACGCGTAACCCGCAAGTGGCTTCACGTCTAATTGAGCCATTAATCCGCCTGAAACGCTATGATGAAAAACGTCAGGCGCTGATGCGTACAACGCTAGAAGAACTGAAAACACTGGAAAACTTGTCGGGTGATTTATTTGAGAAAATCACTAAGGCACTGGAAAACTGAGTAATGACATTTCCTCCGGCTGAAGCCGGAGGAAATTAATAAATATCTTCTGCGTTACATTTACATTTTGACAATATCTCTTTAAGATGCTCCGCGCTTATTTCACAGTCACCACAACCTGTCATTATGCTCGCAGCGCAGGAGATTGCATGTATTATCCGCTTCTAAAGAAGGCATTGTTCCAGCTTGATCCGGAACAGGCCCATGAGCTTACTTTTCGCCAGCTCAAACTTGTTACCGGTACTCCTTTCGAATTCCTCATCCGCCAATCAGTTGCTACTAAACCTGTTACCTGTATGGGGTTGTCATTTAAGAATCCTCTTGGCTTAGCCGCCGGTCTTGATAAAAATGGTGATTGCATTGATGCCTTTGGTGCAATGGGCTTTGGTTTTGTTGAAATTGGTACAGTAACTCCACGTCCGCAGGCAGGGAATGATAAACCGAGATTATTCCGTGTTGTTGAAGCAGAAGGCATTATTAATCGGATGGGCTTTAATAATCTCGGCGTTGATAATTTGGTTGAGAATGTTAAGAAAGCAAAATACGACGGAATTATCGGAATTAATATTGGTAAAAATAAAGATACTCCGGTAGAGAATGGTAAAGATGATTATTTAATTTGCATGGATAAAGTGTATCCCCATGCTGGTTATATTACGATTAATATCTCCTCACCTAATACACCGGGCCTGAGAACATTACAGTATGGCGAAGCACTGGATGATCTTCTGTCTGCTATTAAAAATAAACAAAGTGAACTACAACAAAAATATCAAAAGTATGTTCCTGTTGCCGTAAAAATTTCGCCAGACCTTACTGAATCTGAATTAGTAGAAATCGCAGATAGTTTAATGCGCCATCAAATTGATGGAGTCATTGCAACGAATACCACTTTGGATAGAAAGATTATTGAAGGATTAAATCACTGCCAGCAGGCTGGTGGTTTAAGCGGTCGCCCGGTACAGCTACGCAGTACAGAAATTATTCGCCGTCTTTCTCAGGAATTAAAAGGTGAAATCCCCATTATTGGCGTCGGTGGAATTGATTCATTAGTTTCAGCCAGAGAGAAAATGGAAGCAGGTGCTTCATTGATTCAGATATTCTCCGGTTTTATCTATAAAGGACCGAAATTAATCAAAGATATTGTTAATCATATCTGAATATTTTCTGTCATTTAGTGTTTAAGGATTAGTATTAAAGGCGTTGGGGGTTTATTTCTGCCCTCAACTCGTCTATATTTTGTTTGACAGATTAAAAGTTTATCAACTTTTTAAAATTCCCATTAGGGTGGTGCTTATTTTTAAACAAATAAACTATTTTGAGCAGAAAAGGGTAACCAATGAAAATTAGACCTGATGATCAATGGCGCTGGTATTTTGATACTGAGCATAACCGTGTCATGCTCGATCTTGCTAATGGTATGGTTTTTCGTTCTCGTTTTCCTGCCAGAATGTTGACTTCCTATGTCACCACAATGAAAGAAATTAACTTTTCTGTCGATGATGCAGCGCTTTATTATACTTTCGAAGAATATTCCCGCCGTATTAATATTGCACCAGAACTCAGGGCTGAATTAGCTTTAAATGGATTGATTGCTTTTCGTTTTATGAAACCACAGATGCCTAAAAGTTGGTATTTTTCTATCTGTTCTTTGATAAGCAAACCTGAACAAGGTGAAATGATTCAGGTTCGTTTACAGGAAGATGGCACAGAAGCGTTATTTATGGTTGCTGAAGCAGGTGAAAATGCCAGTGTTTGTTTATTAGTAGAGCAAAAATTAGATCTCGGAGATCGTGTAATGAATTTCTGTGATCCGATAAAAATAATGAATGACCGTTTAATGCCTTATACTGAACCAACTCAGGCGCCTATATATGATAAGGCGATTTAAAGGATTATTTATTCATCTGGTTTTATGATTGATCCCAATACACAGATCCAAAAATCAGCTAAAGGCTGACAGTTTTTTCAATCTTAATCAAATCTTAACTCACTCCTGATCATCGAAAACTGCCGGCATTTTTCGTACATAAGTGTCTCAACACTGCGCCACAGGCTATTTTTCACCTTTATTTTTACCTAAAGCGAGCAATCTTATGACATGTTGCTGGTATTAGCTATAATGGCAGCAATTTTTTGGTGGTACATTTTTTAGTAAATAATAGTCTTGGTGAATAATACATGAACTCTCTCTTTGCCAGCACGGCACGTGGACTGGAAGAACTGTTAAAGAACGAACTGGAAACGCTGGGGGCACAATCTTGCAAGATTGCTCAGGGTGGGGTTCATTTTAAAGGCGACGAACGGGTGATGTATAAAAGTCTGCTTTGGAGCAGATTAGCATCCCGTATCCTGCTACCGCTTAATGAATTTAAGGTTTATAGCGATCTTGATCTGTATCTTGGTGTCCAGTCTATTGACTGGACTGAAATTTTTTCAGTAGATAGCACATTCGCAGTCCATTTCAGTGGGACAAATGAAGAAATTAGAAATACACAATATGGTGCACTGAAAGTCAAAGATGCAATTGTTGACTGTTTTATGCGGAAAACAAAGCAGCGCCCTGATGTTGCTAAACAACAGCCGGATGTGCGTATTAATGTTTTTCTCAATAAAGAAAAAGCAAGCGTATCACTCGATCTGAGTGGAGAAGGGCTACATATTCGTGGTTATCGTGATTTAGCCGGGCAGGCTCCACTGAAAGAAAATCTGGCTGCCGCAGTTGTGATGCGTTCCGGCTGGAGTATGGGAACACCGATGGTTGACCCAATGTGCGGTTCAGGAACCCTATTGATCGAAGCGGCGATGATGGCTGCCGATTGTGCGCCGGGTTTAAACCGCCAGCGTTGGGGGTTCACATCGTGGCTGAAATTCGATGAAACTATCTGGCGTGAAGTCACCACTGAGGCACAGGTGCGTTTCCGTAGAGGGTTACAGGAAACTTCATCACGTTTTTGGGGGCTGGATATTGATCGTCGTGTTATGGATATGGCGCGTTCAAATGCACGCAGAGCCGGCGTTTCGCAGCTGATTGAATTTCAGCAAGGCGATGCGAGTAAGCTGGAAAACCCGTTGCAGGAGGGGGTAACAGGTACGGTATTAAGTAACCCGCCATATGGAGAACGTCTCGAAAGTGAACCGGCATTGATTGCTTTGCACAATGTATTCGGTCGGATCATAAAAAACCGTTTTCCGGGTTGGCGCTTATCCCTGTTCAGCGCTTCACCAGAGTTGTTAAGCTGCCTGCAATTGCGTGCTGAGCGCGAGTTTAAAGCGAAAAATGGCCCTTTAGATTGTGTTCAGAAAAATTATTCTATTCAAAAAAATGATGCGATTCAGCAAAATGAACAAGCATCAGGCAAACCTCAGCCACTGGATGGTGGTATTGCTGAAGATTACGCTAATCGTCTGCGTAAAAATGAAAAGAAACTCAGTAAATGGGCGAAACAGCAGGGGATTGATTGCTATCGTTTATATGATGCAGATTTGCCGGAATATAACGTCGCCGTTGATCGTTATGCCGACAAAGTTATCGTACAAGAATATGCTCCGCCTAAATCGGTAGATGCCAATAAAGCCCGCCAACGCTTGTTTGACGTTATTAGTGCAACAATGAATGTGCTCGGGTTGCAATCCAATCAGTTGATTCTGAAAACCCGCCAGCGCCAGAAAGGCAAAAATCAATATGAAAAACTTGCCGAAAAGAAAGAATTCTTTTTGGTGAATGAATATGGCGCGAAATTCTGGGTTAACCTGACTGATTATCTGGATACAGGGTTATTCCTTGATCACCGAATTGCCCGCAAAAAACTCGGGGAAATGAGTCAGGGTAAAGATTTCCTCAATCTATTTTCTTATACCGGATCAGCAACAGTTCATGCCGGACTGGGTGGTGCACGTTCAACGACCACAGTGGATATGTCCCGAACTTACCTTGAGTGGGCGGAGAAAAACCTACAGATAAATGGACTGGCTGGTCGTCAGCATCGTCTGATTCAGGCAGATTGTCTGGGTTGGCTGGCCCAAACACGCGAACAGTTCGATCTGATTTTTATTGATCCTCCGACATTCTCTAACTCTAAACGTATGGAAGATACATTTGATGTTCAGCGCGATCATATCGATTTAATGAAGCAATTAAAGCGCTTACTCCGTCGCGGAGGAACATTAATGTTCTCCAATAATAAACGTGGTTTTAAAATGGATTTTGCTGAACTGGAGAAATTAGGTCTGGTAGCAGAAGATATCACAGAAAAAACTCTGTCTCAGGATTTTGCCCGTAACCGCCAGATCCACAACTGCTGGCTACTGCGTCACGTTGGCGAGGGAAAATAATATTATGTCATTGATTAGTCTATCTGGTGCTTGGCTGTCATTCGGTGATTCGCCATTATTGGATGATACTGAGCTACATATTGAAGAAAATGAAAGAGTATGTCTGGTTGGCCGCAATGGTGCAGGAAAATCCACCCTGCTGCGTGTGTTGGCGAAAGAGCAGCCACTGGACGACGGACAGGTTATTTATGAACAGGATTTGATTGTTGCCCGGTTACAACAGGATCCGCCTCGTGATATAGAAGGTACGGTTTTTGATTTTGTAGCGGAAGGTGTCAAAGAGCAGGCGGAGTATATTAAGGCATTCCATCATACTTCACGACTGGTGGAAACAGATCCTAGTGAGAAAAATCTCAACCGACTGGCAGAGTTACAGGAAGTGTTAGATACCCGTAACCTCTGGTTACTGGACAGCCGCATTAGTGATGTATTAAAGCAACTGGCTTTACCTGCGGAGGCGAAATTATCTTCTTTATCCGGAGGCTGGTTACGCAAAGCGGCTTTGGGGAGAGCTTTAGTCAGTTCCCCCAAAGTTCTTTTCCTTGATGAGCCAACAAACCATCTGGATATTGAGACGATTGAGTGGTTGGAAAATTTCCTGAAAGACTTTAATGGCAGTCTGGTTTTTATTTCCCATGACCGTTCATTCATTCGCAGTATGGCGACCCGTATTATTGATTTGGATCGCGGAAAACTGACGTCTTGGCCGGGAAATTATGATAAATACCTTGAAGGCAAAGAAGAAGCATTACGGGTTGAAGATCTACAGAATGCGGAATTTGATAAAAAACTGGCTCAGGAAGAGGTCTGGATCAGGCAGGGGATTAAAGCTCGTCGTACCCGTAATGAAGGCCGTGTGAGAGCGCTAAAAGCATTACGAGTGGAACGCTCAGAACGCCGTAACGTTATGGGTAGCGCCAGAATGCAGGTTGAAGAAGCAACTCGTTCCGGCAAGATTGTATTTGAACTGGAAAACGTTAATTACCAGATTGGTGACAAAACGTTAGTTAAAAACTTTTCGGCTCAGATTCAGCGTGGTGACAAAATTGCCTTAGTGGGGCCGAATGGTTGCGGTAAAACAACATTACTGAAACTGATGCTGGGGGATTTGAAGGCAGATAGTGGGCGGCTTCATTGTGGTACAAAACTGGAGGTTGCTTACTTTGATCAGCACCGTGCTGCGCTTGATCCAGACAAAACAGTGATGGATAACCTTGCTGAAGGCAAACAGGAAGTCATGGTGAACGGTCGCCCGCGCCATGTTTTAGGCTATCTGCAAGACTTCCTTTTCCACCCTAAGCGCGCAATGACACCGGTACGGGCTCTTTCAGGCGGAGAACGTAACCGTTTGTTGTTAGCACGTTTATTCCTGAAGCCCAGCAACCTGCTTATTCTTGATGAACCGACGAATGACCTTGACGTTGAAACGCTGGAGTTACTGGAAGAATTAGTGGATGGCTACACGGGTACTGTTATTCTGGTAAGCCATGACCGTCAGTTTGTCGATAACTCAGTGGCAGAATGCTGGATTTTTGAAGGCAACGGTGAAATCAACAACT
This sequence comes from Xenorhabdus stockiae, assembly GCF_002632825.1. Lineage (GTDB taxonomy): Bacteria > Pseudomonadota > Gammaproteobacteria > Enterobacterales > Enterobacteriaceae > Xenorhabdus > Xenorhabdus stockiae. Next base: position 86,413 of record NZ_NJAJ01000004.1, on the reverse strand, counting down.
ATGTTGGTGGGTATTTCGATGCTCAGCAACAGAGGGAACAAACTGTTTCTTTACGTCAATCCTCTGCAAAAAAAGAGAAGCCAGAGAATAAACAGGCTAAGGCTAAAGAAACCATAAAACGTTCAAATAATAAGATAAGTTACCATTTACTCAGAGAGTTAGAACTACTACCATCATTATTGGAAACGTTAGAGCAGGAAATAGAACAGTTACAAACTCAGGTCAGTGATCCTGATTTTTTCAATCAGTCACACGAAGTCACACAAAATGTTCTACAGGATCTGGCAAATAAAGAGCAGTCGTTAGAGAAAGCTTTTGATCGCTGGCAGGAACTGGAAATGATGAAAAATGGATAATGCTTGCCGGTGATATCCGACAGTGTACAGATTGCCGCGATATCTGCGGTAATCTGACAAATTGATGATATAAAGGGCAGCATTGATTTTGTTTATGGGAGAGGCACTTTGTGTTCTGACAATCATCAGAATGACAGGCTGGTTCTATGCCACCAATGCGATATGCTGGTGGCATTGCCTGATTTGGAGGAAGGGAAAAAGGCTGTTTGTCCACGATGTGATACTTTGCTGACTGCAAAGTGGAAAGAACCACGTAATCAACCGACAGGTTATGCAGTCAGTGCATTATTTATGTTATTCCTCGCCTGTCTGTTCCCTTTTGTCAGTATGAGTGTTGCGGGGATTGTCAGTGAAATTACACTGACAGAAATCCCCAAGACCATGTTCAGTGAAGATTATTCGAGTCTAGCGGTATTCTTCCTGATCTTCGTGCAGCTTGTACCTGCATTTTGCATGCTTTCTATCATCCTTTTATGCCAGAACATTAAAATGGCGCGTCGGCTGAAAATTGAGTTGGCGCGCATTTTATTTCAGATGAAAACCTGGTGCATGGCCGAAATATTTTTAGCTGGCGTGTTAGTCAGCTTTGTTAAGCTCATGGCTTATGGCGATATTGCGGTTGGCCTCAGTTTTTTGCCTTACTGTCTTTTTTGTCTGTTTCAGATCAGAGCCTTTCAATGTCTGGATCGGTATTGGATCTGGAATGATATAGAATCTGCACCAAAAATACGTGTTCCTCTACAAACGGGTAAACCCGGCTTAATTCAGGGGATCAGGCTATGCCAGTGCTGTACGGCTATTCTACCAGCGCAGAAATATCAATGCCCCCGTTGCCACTCAAAGGGCCATGCCCGTCGTCATTACAGTCTTCAGTGGACAATGGCACTATTGATTACATCAGCCATACTTTATGTTCCAGCAAATATGTTGCCGATTATGGTGACACAATCATTAGGAAGTGACATTAATTCAACCATTCTGGAAGGTATTATTTTGCTTTGGAGCACGGGGTCTTATCCTGTTGCACTGGTTATTTTTATCGCCAGTATTATGGTGCCTTTACTAAAGATGCTCGCTATTTGCTGGTTATGCTGGGATGCAAAAAGGCATGGCAGATACAACTCTGAAACTATGCATTTTATTTATGAAATAGTGGAATTTGTTGGCCGCTGGTCAATGATTGATGTTTTTGTTATCGCAGTATTATCGGCATTAGTACGCATGGGGCAGTTTATGAGTATTTATCCCGCAACGGGAGCAATACTGTTTGCTTCAGTGGTGATTTTAACAATGTTTGCATCAATGACCTTTGATCCGCGCCTGACATGGGACAAAGCAAATAAAAAATTTGAGTTACGGAATAGTGGGGAATCATAAGGTGACGGATAAAGAAGAAACTTTGGCTCAAGCCAAGATCAGCAAACTTAAGAGTTGGTCACCTATATGGATCGTACCAATTATTACTGTGCTCATCGGTGCCTGGATACTATTTTATCACTTTAGCCATCAGGGGCCTGAAGTAATACTGATAACCTCTAATGCCGAAGGTATTGAAGCCGGGAAAACGAAAATAAAGAGTCGCAGTGTTAATGTAGGTGTGGTTGAAAGAGTGTCATTAAGCGATAGCCTAGGTGAAGTGATCATCAAAGCTCGTCTGAATGATGGGATGGAGAGGCTGTTACATAAAGATACCGCATTTTGGGTCGTTAAGCCTCAAATTGGTCGTGAAGGGGTTTCTGGCCTGAGTACATTGTTATCGGGTGTATTTATTGAATTACAGCCCGGTAGCGAAGGCAGTGAAGAAAGAAAATTTTCACTATTGGATTCACCACCATTGGCCTCACCTGATGCAAAAGGTATGCGGCTGATTTTAACCAGTGAAAAAGCAGGAAGGTTATCCGCTGGCGATCCTGTCTTGTTTCGGGGTTATCGTGTTGGTTCAGTAGAAACAAGTACTTTTGATCCTAAATCCCGTCTCGCCAGATATCAGATTTTCATTAATTCCCCTTATGACGGATTATTAACAACCAATATTCGATTCTGGAAAGACAGTGGTGTGGCTTTTGATGTGTCATCACAGGGAGTCAGGGTTGAAGTTGCGGCATTATCCACTTTATTTGCTGGTGGAGTCAGTTTTGATGTACCCAAAGGCTGGGATTTAGGCAAACCGGTACAAGAAAAAGAAACATTTAGACTTTACGATAACGAAAAAAATATAGAGAACTCACTGTATACCGAACACAGAGACTTCTTGCTGTTCTTCTCTGATTCAATCAGAGGCCTACAGCCGGGAGCTCCTGTCGAGTTTCGTGGTATACGGGTGGGTACAGTCGCCAAAGTTCCTTTTTATGCAGACGGGATCAAACAACGCCTTGATAACGATTTCCGCATTCCTGTCTTAATTCATATGGAGCCTGAACGGTTTGAGAGAGAAATTGGTGATGGCTTTTACACAGATAAAGAATTGGAAAAAATTATTTCCCGGGGCTTAAGAGCTTCTCTGAAATCCGGCAATTTACTGACAGGTGCACTGTTCATCGATCTGGACTTTTACTCTGATGAAAAGACATGGAAAGGCCCGAGAGAAATAGCGGGTTATGAGATTTTACCTACTACAAGTAGCGGATTGGCTCAGATCCAGCAAAAAGTCACCATGGCTCTGGATAAAATTAATCAAATGCCGATTGAACCTCTCTTTATTCAGGCAACACAAACATTAGAAGAAAGTCAGAAAACCGTTAAGGCTGCGCGGAAGACTATGGATGAGTTAAATCGCATCCTTGCGAGCAAAGAAGCGCAGGGGCTGCCTAAAGATCTGCATAATACCTTGAATGAATTAAACCGTAGTATGCAGGGGATTCAGCCGGGTTCACAGGCTTACAATAAGCTGGTTGATAATATGCAACGGTTGGATCAGGTCTTGCGTGAATTGCAGCCGATATTGAAGACCCTGAACAATAAGAGCAATGCACTGGTATTTGAAGCGGAAGCCACACAAGATCCTGAACCGAAAAAGGCGCGTAATTAATGAAAAAACTGATGTTAAGATTGGCATTTTTTATACCTGCTGGTTTCTTACTGATAGGGGGAATGTTGCTTTCAGGATGTAGCAGCAGCCAGCCACAGAAAACTTATTATCAACTACCTGTTGTCACAAAAGCCTCAGAGGTGAAACGGGTAAATGTCGAACATGAACCTCAGCTATGGATAAAAAAGGTCAGCCTTGCTGATTACCTTGCATCACCGGGAATTGTTTATCAGACAGGAGATGTCAGTTACGTCAATGCCTCGAATCATTTATGGGCTAGCCCGCTGGAACAGCAGTTACAACAGATTCTGACTACTCAGCTAAGTGCCACATTTCCGCAAAGGCTGGTTTCTGACCAGCTTCTGGAAAAAAATGCTGACATATTGAATATCACAATCACAGCTTTTCATGGGCGCTATGATGGTCGGGTTGTCATTCAGGGATACTGGGTTTTATCTAATCAAAAAGAGACGATTAAGCGGACATTTAACTTAGAGTTGAAACAGACAGAAAATGGCTATGCGCAATTAGTACGTACTTTATCCATGGGTTATAACCAGTTAATTCAGTCTATTGCCAGCCAGATATTTTATACAAAAGGATAATGTATGAAAAAAGCTATTCATGGTTGGTTATTACAACTATTGTAATAAATATGGCGATCCGTTTTTTTAAATAAAAGAGGAATAAATTTTATATTCCTCAGGTCAGGCATTAGCTCGAATAAAAGTTGATACCCGATGTCGGCACTGTATATGTCACGGAATTGATTGATTAACGTGGCATACCTCTCCGCTAAACTTAATGATCTGTAAAAATACTGATTACCTTCCAGTAGCATGATTGCCTTTGCTGAATATGTGGTGTAGTTGTGAGCACATTTTTTAATCTGTCGCACCACGGCATGAGTAATGAAAATAACTATTTGATTAAAATACATTTATGCTGTGTGTCAGTATGATATACGAGAGCTATTTTTTTGTTTTGATTTAAGTTTTGACACTTTTAACCAAAGTCGGTAGCGTCATGATTGAGATAAAAGACACCTTCCTGAGCCAGTACGCTAACAGCCCCACTATCTGCACTATCCTTAATAATTTCAATGACACTGTCGACCCCAGAGCCAGTACGGATGAGTTCTATCATCTGGCAGTCAATGTGCTCACAGCAAAAGGATTCGGACTGGATATTTGGGGGCGGATTGTCGGCATTGGCAGAGATTTATCCATACCGGATCCGAATGCGGATTATTTCGGCTTTAAGGAGACAAAGAAATACACCCCGTTTGACCAGTCCCCCTTTTACAGTGGCGGGTCTTCAGATATGTCTTACAAAATGGATGATTCCACTTACCGAGATGTCATTTTAATGAAGGCGCACTCGAACATCCTGTATGCCACCGCACCAAATATTAACCGGTTCTTGAAAAGCTGCATTTTTACAGGCCGGGCCTATTACCTGATCACCGGACATATGACCGCTCGGTATGTTTTTGAATACCGGTTATCGGAATTAGAAAAGAACCTGATTTACCACCACCACATCTTACCGCATCCGTCAGGGGTTCAGATTTCTATCGCAGAACTGCCCGCGGGTGAATTTTTCGGCTTCTACGGAACGGGCTTTCAGCCTTTCGGTCAGGCCGCTTTTGCACAATAAGGTGAACAATGAAAAATCCTAACTTAATCCCGAAGCCCTTCGCGCAGAACGGGCAGAAAGACGCGATCCCTGCGAACCACAAATCAGACCTGCCCAGCCAAAAGGCCACATGGGATACCGGTTTTCCGCAAATTACTATGATGCCCGTCACCGCAGGCGGTTTACCCCCTAGTGGACGCGATTTTAACGGCATCCTGAACCAGATTTCAGAGAATATCGTGTATTTATCCCAAGGCGGGAAGTTTAAATATTCTCAGGAATATGCGGACTCGACGGGAGGTTATCCCAAAGGGGCAATATTGCAGTCTGATGATGAAACCCGTGAGTTTCAGAGTCTGGTGGATAACAACAAAATTAACTTTAACAAAGAATCGCCAGAGAAAGTAAGTACGGCATGGAAGCAGGTGAGCACAACTCAGCTTTTGGATGAGCTAAATAAAAAACTCAATCGGTCAGATGTCGTGCAATCAATCGGCAGCAGTAAAACGCAGGTAATGAGCCAGAATGCGGTTACCGATGCCCTGAACACCAAACAAGACAAAGGCGATTACGCCACTAATTCGGCCTTGAATCAAGTCAACGATAACGCCAACAGCCGCCTTGAGAAAGCGAAGAATGGGGCGGATATTCCCAATAAGCCCGAATTTGTCAGCAATATCGGCGCTTACCCCAAAACAGGAGGGCAGGTAGATGGAAACATCGAGGTGACCGGTTCGGTTCATGCGGTTAACAACGTGACTGTGGGAGAAGCCATTTATACAGCCTGGGGAGATATCAAAGGGACGATATGGGGTGATGAGTTTTTAAGTCATTGGGTGAAAAAAACGTTTAACGAAAAATGGGCAAACGGGGCAGATATTCCAGATAAGCGGGCTTTTGTTAATAATCTGGGTTTATCGGATGTCGTCTATCGAACTATCGGAAACGGGCCAAATCAGATACCGGATATGTCATTTTTCACATCAGGGCCTAATTGGTTCAAAATGCCTGATGGTAGGATCATTCAATATGGCACCTCTCGGTTTTCGAGGGGTAATGATGAATTTTTTTATGCCGACGCTCGCTTCTCCGTTCCCTTTCCTCATGAATTATCCTGTATGTTTACAACCCTAAGAGGTTACTCGCTGGGACCCCATGCAGTGCTCAATATAGCATCAGATATGGATAGCAAAACATGGGCAGCAATTTCAATGTTAAAAGGGAAATTAATCACTATACCGCCCCAATCTGTTATGTGGCTGGCAATTGGTTATTGGTGGGGGTCTTTTATGAAATACAAATATTCTGATAATCTATTTTATCCATACGCATTAAAAGCTGATTATATAAAATCGGGTATATGGCCTGATACCGGAATTGATGTTGACGAATCCGTTTTTGCGCAATGGACAGCACCCCCCCCTGTGGGCAAAATGCGGATTACTGGCTCTGACGGATTACCCGCATGGGGGGATATACCACCGCCGACACCTCCGACGCCGCAAGAAATGCAACAACGTGCAGAGCATCAAAAACAGCGCTTACTCAGTAAAGCCAAGGAGAAAATCGATATCTGGCAGGATGCCGTTGAGCTTGATATGGCCACGAAAGAAGAGAAAGCCGCACTGCTCAAATGGAAAAAATACCGTGTTCTGCTCAATCGGGTGGATTGTTCAACCGCCCCCGATATCGTCTGGCCTGAACAGCCGGAGTGAGGTAGTAGGGTTAAGCAATAGAAAAATTAAACTGATGACCATACATCGTAATTGTAAAGCACAAAAGTTAGGGAATAGATAGGTGGGTAAATTTGAGTGAGGAGACAATCAAAATATGATTATTTCTTAGCTCAGTGAATCAGTGTTTTTGCGGAGGGTTTTACACCCATTTTACACCAGTTTTACACCAAGTAAATTTGGAGTATAAAAAACCAACCCTAACAGGTTGGTTTTTCTAGGGAAATTTGGTCGGCATGATAGGATTTGAACCTACGACCCCCGACACCCCATGACGGTGCGCTACCAGGCTGCGCTACATGCCGATGACTTTGCTTATAGTACCTTTTTTTATTCGCAAAGCAAGTCCCTTCTTTAGTGAGTGATTGATTTTTCGGCAATTAGTTTGCTAAAAATCGTTTGATTTCAGTCAGTATTTGTAATAACTGAGTAAGATTCGGTTTTGCGTTCTGGATTTCATTGCCATCTGAGTCGTACAGATGGTAGTCCCCATCTTTGGAAAGATAAATTGTGTTTTCAGTCGTTGTCACGATCAGTGAACCGTTCTCACCGGTAATGAGCCAAGGAATATTTCTTTGGCCTCTGAATAGGTCTTCTCCCTGAGAGTAATCATCAGGTGAGTTGCTTACGTGCAATAAACGCTGCATTAATGTAGTCATAACATCCTGATGACCGGTCAGTTTGTTAATAACTTGTGCAGGTGTTCCTGGCCAATGAATGATCAATGGAACGTGCATTTGCTTACGATTAAATTTGTCACCGATAAACCATTTTGGATCGTTGTTTTTGATGGTGCTGCCATGCTTAGCAGTAATAACAACGATAGTGTTGTCCAAAATACTTTTATTTTTCAGTGTATCTAAAACGTTATTGATTTCAGTATCCAGTGTTTTTTTATCAACCTGAATTGACGAAGGAGAAATACCATTAAGGTTTAAAAATGAGAACCATGGTGTAGTACTATTACGCGAATTTAGCCACTGCTGCCATTGCTCTACAGTGAGGTTGTCATTTGGGTTAGTTTCGTAGGGAAGCGAGTAATCGGTTAAAATAGCCTGCCTATAAAGAGGTGTCTGGAATCCATCTGATGAATACAGACCAAACTGATACTTTTGGTGAGTTAAGGCATCAATAAGTGCTGAGGGTTTTCGACTATAAAGGATACTATCCAGATAGCCTGATGATATACCGTAGAATAAACCAAACAACGCAGTATCGTTTTTCATACCGGTACTAAAATGCTGAGTGAACTGAATATTGTTCTTTGTGAAGCGCTCAAGAAATGGCATTTTATTTGCTGTAATGTCACCATTATCCAGACTATCCACAACCAGCAATAATAAATTATAACCGCGGCCGCTATCGCGGTAAGACAGATTATTCAATGGATACTCAATGGTCAGAGCAGCAGGGTTTCCTTGCTGACTGATACGGCGTTGATATTCGTTCTTATCCAGCAAACCATGTTTCTCAAGAAATTTACGCGCTGTCATCGGGTATGAAAGCGGTAGATTTGAGCGTTGCATGGTGATAGGGCGATAGAAATTAGCATCTGCCCAGATATACATCATATGGGAGGCCACAAAAGCTGTGATAAAGATAGCCGCCATAGGTTTACCGAGCTTTTGCCGATTCAGGCTGCGTAATTTTTGCCAGCTCCAGGTTCCATACAGCATCTGCACCAGAAAAATAAGCGGAATGCAGATGAACATCAATTGCCATTCTCTTGCCCGTTCACCCTGTTCAGGATTAGTAACCAAATCCCATACCAATGGTGTCAGGTGCAGGTGAAAACGCACATAAATGGAAGAGTCAAATATCAGTAGTGTTAACCCTGCTGTTGCCAGAGCTGCGGAAAGAAATCGCAGTAAACGCTGTGACATCACAATAAATGTCAGCGGAAATAACACCAGTAAATAAGCGGCAAAAACAATAAAGCTAAAATGACCGAGCCAACTGACCAGCGCATAAATGCGACCAAACAGCGAACCCGGCCAGTCAGATGCGAATAAATAGCGACTGCCCAGCACAAGACTGAACACGATATTGAACAGAGCGAACCAGTGCCCCCAACTGATCATTTGAGAAACTTTTTCGCGATAGTGCTGGCGGTTAGTCACCATATTTTCTTACGTTAATTTTTTAATGGAAAAATTAATGCGCTTTATCTTCGTTAATTGAAGATTGTAACGCGTGTGCAAACGAGTTTGCGATATGTTTGCGTTGGGCTGGTGCAATACTCGTGTTGATCAAATTCGTGACCATGTTGCCTAAAACCATCAATGAAAGATCGGTAGGCACGTGGTTTTTTTCGAAAACACTTACTAGTTCAGCTAATAAATGTTCAACTTTTTCATCGCTGTAGCGAGATGACTGTGGCATGACTCAAATATCCTGAATGTACAAAGCCCAATATATTACCGTATAGAGGGGCTATTTTCTGCTTTTTTATGACAATTTAATTTCCTTATTGTACAAATTGTTGCCATTCTTGTGCCTGCTGCCTCATTTTAGCCTGTGATATGGGGAACGCGAATAATTAAATTGTGAACACTTTTCCATCATTGGGTTTTTTGGTTGCAGCAGAGAGGGAACAGTGTTTGAATACGCCGCTAACTGCAATACCCAGAAGGTCAGTGCTGTAAAAGGAGTAGAAATAATGAGTCTGGAAATTACCCAGATCGCGTTACATCAGTTGATTAAACGTGACGAACAAACACTGGAAGTGATTTTGCGGGATTCTCTGCTGGATACCAATCAGGTAGTCGAAGAGATGATGGCTGAATTACATCGTGTGTATAGCGCTAAAAGCAAGGCTTATGGTGTGTTCAGTGATGAAAGTGAGCTGGCTGAATCACTTCGCCATCAGCGCAAGGGAAATGAAGATTTTTTAGGTTTTAGCCGAGCGGCAACCGTTCGTCTGAAAGATGAACTGATAAAATACCCGTTTGCAGAAGGTGGCACGGTATTATTTTGCCAATATCGATATTTGGCTGTGGAGTATTTGCTAATCGCAGTTCTGAATAGCTGTAGTAGTACCTCAGTCGATGAGGCTCTGGATGTCAATACGACACAATATCTTGATATCCCACATGCTGATATCGTTGCCAGAATTGATTTGACAGAATGGGAAACTAATCCTGAATCCTGCCGCTATCTGACTTTCCTGAAAGGTCGGGTAGGGCGCAAGGTATCTGACTTTTTTATGGATTTTCTTGCCGCCAGTGAAGGAATGAATGCTAAGGTGCAGAATAAAGGATTATTGCAGGCCGTGGATGATTATTGCGAATCTGCTCAGCTTGATAAAAATGAGCGACAGGCTTATCGCCAACAAGTTTACAGTTACTGCAATGAGCAGTTACAGGCGGGCGAAGAGATTAAGCTGCAAGAATTATCGCAGGAATTACCTCCATTAGGTGAACAGAATTTTCAGCAATTCTCCCAAAGTCAAGACTATGAGCTGGAAGAAAGCTTCCCGGCAGATCGCAGTACGTTGCGTCAATTAACTAAATTTGCCGGTAGTGGTGGCGGGTTAACGATTAACTTTGATGCCATGTTGCTTGGAGAAAGAATTTTCTGGGATCCAACGACGGATACATTGACGATTAAGGGAACGCCACCAAATCTACGGGATCAGCTGCAACGCCGTGGCAGTAATAATCACTAATGTTGTCGGTTTTAAGGTTAAAGTTTTCGTAAAAGCCAGAAATAAATAACGCCGCAAATGCGGCGTTATTTACTCGGCGTCCCGATAAAAGCTCGATTCTGGCTAATTAAGCACGCAGGAAATCAATGTGCGTCAGTTTAGGTTTAAACGGATGACGCTGTACTGCCTGCACTTTAACTTTAGTTTCTTTACCATCAACGACCAGAGTCAGAACTTCGTAGAATTCTGGCTTGCTTTCGTGGTTGATAACTGCATCGTGATCCAGTTCGATAGAAACTGGCTCTTGGTTACCACCATAAATGATTGCTGGAAACTTGTTAGCTCTGCGCAGGCGGCGGCTCGCACCCTTACCCTGCTCTTTACGTACTTCTGCATTAATAGTTAACATCATTTTTTCTCTATAAAAGAAGAAAATAAATCCTGCTACAGGCGACCCAGCAGCAGGTTCGATATTTGGCTTAACATTATGTATTACGCTAAGCGGGCGGCATTTTAACGAAAAACCGGTATGACAGCAAATATAAAGTACTCTGCTGTCTGTGATTGTGTTATTTAATACAGAGCATTAGCCCGGCGGAAGCGGCCCTGATAATCAAATATTTTTTCCCTAATCTGCCAGAATTGTCCTTTTTTCCGTGCTACAACAAAGTCTGGATGTCGCAGTAAAGGAAGTTGTTGCGCGATATCGTCGGCAGTTTTCCAAGATAAAGGAACCCCCGGAGCACGCTGATGGTGGCGTATAAATTGAAGTTCAAACACTTTTTTCTGGGCTGGTGTTGTTAAACGAAATAACTCAGAGACATTTGCACCGTCTTCATCGTAATAAGTAATCTTGAGCCACTCACCTTTGTTGTCATTACCCGGAGTTAACTGCATCCCCCCACAACGTAACACCAGAGCATCTTTAAGTTTAAGTGCTGCTTTTAGCATATCATCAGGATCAACGAGTACTTCCTGACAATGATGACAACGTCGGGCTGCTATGTCATTTTCTGTGCCGCAATGTGGACAAGATTTAAAACGAAAGCGAAAATCACATTGATGCCGTTTTCCATTCTCGTCTTCTTCCCATCCCTGACAGCGACGTCCAAAATGCTCAATTATGTCTCCTTTTGCGGTACATTTTCCCCAGAAAGTATTGGCAAATCGGCAGAGCGGGCAGAATACCTGTACAGGCTGATTTTGTGAGTCGGGCTTGTGGCTTCCGACTTCTGGCGTATAAAGGTCATGGGGATTACCTGCATAATCTAAGATTAGGCATTCTTTTTTGTCGGGGAATAAACGCAGCCCCCTTCCAACGATTTGTTGATAAAGACTCACGGACTCCGTCGGACGTAATATCGCAATAAGATCAACATGGGGAGCATCAAATCCCGTTGTCAGTACAGCAACATTGACCATATAACGTAATTGCTGCTTTTTGAATGCGTTGATCAAGAGATCTCGCTCATGGCTTGGTGTATCGGCACTGACTAATGCAGCTTGTCCTACCGGGAGTAACAGGGATATTTCTTTAGCATGTTCAACTGTAGCTGCGAAAATCATGACGCCTTTCCGATCTTCTGCATACTCAATAATTTGCCTGACAATATGTGGTGTGATGCGTTTTTGTCGCTTAATTTCCCGATTCAATTCAGCTGTATTGAAAATACCCTGCTGGCTGGTGCGTACCTGACTGAAATCATACTGCATAACGGGCATATCTAATCTTTCCGGAGGAACGAGAAAATTATGCTTTATCATATAGCGCAACGGAAGCTCATAAATACAGTCACGAAAGAAGCAATTTTCATCGCCGCGGATCATACCGTGGTAGTGATACTGATATATCCAGCCAGCACCTAAACGGTAAGGAGTAGCGGTTAATCCCAGAATGCGTAGTTTTGGATTATTTTTTTGGAGTTGTTGGATAATTTGTTGATATTGGCTATTTTCGTCATCGCTGATTCGATGACATTCATCGATGATTAGCAGTGAAAATTGATGGTTGAAACGATCTAAGTTACGGGCAACGGACTGAATACTACCAAAAACAACTTTTCCTTCGCTCTGTTTTTGGTGCAGTCCGGCAGAAAAAATAGCAGCCGTGAGGTTATATGAACAATACTTACTATGGTTTTGTGCAACAAGTTCTTTAACATGTGCTAGAACCAAAACCCGACCATGAGCCAGCTTTGCCAGCTCAGCAATGACAAGACTCTTACCTGCACCAGTAGGTAAGACAATAACTGCGGGTTCTTTATGTTGGCGGAAATGGCGGATGGTCGCATCTACCGCTTCTTGCTGATAAGGGCGTAAGGTAAAAGCCATTGTTATATTACTGTCACGGATATCGGGTAAAAATCGTTGACAGAGAGAATAGCATTTTTGTCTGTTCTATTTATTGATTTTACAATTACGCTATAAATTATCTGTTTAATCTTGTCATTCAGTAGTAGGCTTAAAGTCATTTTTGCGATTTTTTTAGATTATTTTTTGTTAGGTATAGCTATACATGCGATTGGATAAATTTTTATCACAACAATTAGGTATCAGCCGTAACGATGTTGGGCGTGAATTACGAGCTGGTCGGGTTACTGTCGATAATGAAATTATTAAAACAGGGGCATATAAACTGAAACTTGAGCAGACCGTTGCTTATGAAGGAACGGTTCTGGAGCAATTAGATGGCCCACGTTATTTTATGCTGAATAAGCCACAGGGATATGTGTGCTCGACTGATGATCCCGCCAATCCGACAATTTTATATTTTATTGATGAGCCTGTTGCCCATAAATTACATTCAGCAGGACGGTTGGATATTGATACAACAGGCTTAGTTTTATTGACTGACGATGGGCAGTGGTCACATCGCATCACTTCACCTAAGCATCATTGTGAAAAAACTTATCTTGTGACACTGGAGAACCCGATTTCAGCGGATACTGAAGAAAAATTTCTCACAGGTATCCGGCTGAATGGGGAAAAAACACTGACGAAGCCCGCCAAATTAGAGATTATTGAGCCTCAGCGTGTACGTCTGACTATCAGTGAAGGGCGGTATCATCAGGTAAAAAGAATGTTCGCTGCTGTTGGAAACCATGTCGTTGAACTCCATCGTGAGCGCATCGGTGATATTTATCTGGATCCTGATTTGGATCCCGGTGAATACAGGATGCTGACAGAGAATGAAATCAAGAGCATAAACATGCCAACAGCTTAATTTTTTATCTATTTTATCAAGTTGTTTTGGGAAGAAACGAGTGCAACAACAACGATTATCTTATTTGGGGTTAGTCCTTATTCTTGGGCTAATTTCTATGCTGATGCCACTGGCAATTGATATGTATTTGCCGAGTATGCCAACAATAGCTTCTGATTTCGGCGTCAGTGATGGCAAAGTACAAATGACCCTGAACAGCTATATTTTAGGGTTTGCTATTGGTCAGATAGTTTATGGACCAATGTCTGACAGTCTGGGGCGTAAGCCGGTTATTTTAGGTGGAGTGGCTGTTTTTGCAATATCTTCTGCCGCATGTGCTCTGGCTCAAAATATTGACACTTTTATTTCCATGCGGTTTTTGCACGGTTTTGCAGCCGCTGCGGCCAGCGTTGTGATCAATGCCTTAATGCGTGATATATTCACCAAAGATGAATTTTCTCGCAGTATGTCATTTGTGACGCTGGTTATGATCATTGCTCCGCTACTGGCTCCTATGCTGGGTGGAATAATGATGGTGTGGTTTAACTGGCATGCTATTTTCTGGTCTATTGCAATTGCGGCTGTCATAGCGGCATTGTTAGTAGCGGTTTTTATCAGGGAAACATTACCTAAAGAAAGAAGGCTGCGTTTTAACTTAAAGGTTACTCTAGGGCAGTTTGTGATGCTGTTTAGGCAGCGTCAGGTCTTGTGCTATATTTTGGCAAGTGGTTTTTCTTTTGCCGGAATGTTTTCTTTCCTCAGTGCTGGCTCATTTGTTTATATTCAACTGAATGGTGTCCCTGTGCAGCATTTTGGCTATTACTTCGGGTTGAACATCATCTTTATGTTTGTTATGACAACCATCAATAGCCAATTTGTCCGCAAATATGGTGCATTGAATATGCTGAAATTTGGTGTGTTCGTGCAATTTCTTATGGGGTTATGGCTGTTATTCAGCACGATGCTGGATTTGGGCTTTATTTCTTTGGTATTGGGTGTTGCAATTTATATTAGTTGTATTTCTTTGATTACATCTAACTCAATGGCGGTTGTTTTGGATGGCTATCCCCATATGGCCGGAACGGTCGCATCATTATCAGGAACTTTACGTTTCAGTATTGCTGCTTTGGTTGGAGCAATTTTATCTTCTGCTCCTGAAAAAAGTGCTTGGCCGATGGTTGGTTCAATGGCTTTATGCGTGATATTAGCAATGGCATTGATTGTCTATGCAAGCAGAGCAAAACAATAAAATAATCACATAATTAATAGAAACCACCGGTTGTACAAGGTGGTTTCTTATTTCCATAGACTTCACCTTTCAAATTGCTTTTTTATTGGCTGCACTCGTTTACCTCAGCCACTGTTTTATCAGCATACGGTTATCTATATTCCCGGAGATTATTGAGAGTCTTGTTTTTAGCTGGATAAATTCGTTCCTGACGAAATTGTCTCTCCTTTGTCGTCGCGACCCATCTTGAAATCTGTTGTTTATATACCAGTATCTACGGTTTCTTAAATCACATTTTCATGGTTTGTTCATGAAATCGAGCTGCTATATCAGTATCTGAGTTTTTCCTTCTAAAGTGGGTAGATCCGCACTCAGAAGCAAAAATACCCCAAGAACCCGAAGGAATATTAAGTTTTATTTATTAGATAAATAAAGATATTGAATTAAAAGATAGTCCAATATGGCTGGGTGTTAATTTTATGATGCTAAATGGCTCCATTTTGTTTGTTTTTTGTTAATTTAAGAATGTTAAATATATGACTCTATATGGTAAACATTTTGTTTTTTACTAACCATATGTAATGAAAGGATATTGTAGAAATATTATCGTGTTTTATCGTTAGAAAAAATATCGTTTTGTAAATAAATTTTGAATAAAAAGTTGCCACTTTACATAAAAATAAGTTGAATTTTTTACCAAAACAGTATAAATATATACAAAGTGCGAGTTTGATCTCATTTTTTTCTAAATAAAAGACGAAAAAAGTGTGATGTTGTGATTTTTGTTTTAACTTTTTATTTACTTTTTTGTTGGGTGGTTATTCGGCTTTGAGAAGTCGATAGCCAACAGCTGGTGGTTAGATGTATTAATGTTGTTTCTGATAGGAATAATACGTGAATAATATTCAACTTTCGGTAGTACACAGGCTGCCGCAAAGTTATCGGTGGTCATCTGGTTTTGTCGGGACAAGAGTTGAAATCTTGCCAGAAGAAGAGGCAGATATAGGAAATACCCTGATGGGACTGAAATTGTTAAGCCATGAAGGCGAACATGCATGGGGTATCTTGCATGAGATACATCAGTCTATTTCTGATATGCAAATAATAAGTGCGGTAATTGAGTGGGAAGGTGAGCCGTGTTTGTTTTTTGCTCGAGAGGATGAAAGTGCAGTGATATGTCGGCTGAAGACATTAGGTGCTGCAATTGCTGAAAATATAACAGCATTTTATCCACTTTAACGAATAATAACTGAATAAAAAACGCTTCCGAATGGAGGCGTTTTTTATACTGCAAGAGAAAATATAGGGTAGAAAAAAGAGGCTATATTGAGGCCTTAAGATCATCTGCTAAAACACGGCGTGCACCGTAATAGCGTTTGCTCCAATAAGTATCTGTTAATTTGGAAACCATGACACCACTACTAGTGGAAGCATGGACAAACTGGTTATTACCTATATAGATACCGATATGGCGCCTGTGAACACCTGTCTTAAAGAGTACTAAATCACCCGCTTTTAATTTGGTACGGCTAACTGTCTGACCTATACTCTGCTGCCCTGATGTAGAGCGGGGTAATGCCATACCGAACTGATCATGAAAGGTGCGTTGTACGAAAGCTGAACAGTCAATGCCACGTTTCGTATTACCACCGAGCCGATAGGCAACTCCTTTCCAGTCTGCGTATTGGTTAAGGATCTTAGATTTGATATCCAGATTTTTAACCAATGTTTCAAATTCATCCTGAGATGTTTGCAGGAGAAAATGTTTTTGACTGTTCTGACCGTTTACGGTCTGAGTTTCAGGTTTTTTACTACGTATTTGGGAATCTGGAGAACTACATGCGGTCAGTGCCACTGCCGCGATAATTGCGGGAATAAACCGCAATACATATCTCAGTATTGGTTGAGATTTGACCATTATATTAATTTCCCTTGCAGTCCTTAATGTGACTTATCGCCACCACAAAAACACTAAACGTTCTAAAGGCTAGTATAAAGTAGCGAATTGACAAATTTTTCGTCCCTAAAGTGTGTGAAGCCACACATTTTATTAATATCTTTACAAAAGGAGTATTTTAATAAAAAGGACTAGCGGAAGAGTACAGAAACTGTGAGAAAAAAGCGAGAGATAAAAATAATTATTTACAAAAAATTAGATTATAAACTAATAGGTTAGAATTATTTTGTTTGTTTTTTCTCCGTTGGAGAAAAAGTCTATATTATCGGAGAGATAGTAAGTATCTCCCCGATAATGATTATCTTTTTAGTGAGTACGACCGATATGCGGTAATTTTTTATCTAACCAATCAGCCAAAATGTCACTCAGAGGAGTCAATAATGCCCAGCTTACTCCAACTAAAGTGAGTGATAATGAACCAACAGCAATATCTGTAAACCAATGCGCACCAGCCATAATTCGGGGGAGAGCAAAAGCTATCATAATCAGTAAAGCGATAAAGAATGCCCCACGAGAAATGTATCGAAGGATAAAACAGCTAAAAATTAGCAGCATCAACCCGTGATCTCCCGGGAAGCTATCACCGGAAGCATCTTTGGTATGCCAGCTTGTCATTTCGCTTACACGATTGACGTTTTCAAATGTTAAAGTCGGGCTCGGACGGCTGACAGGGATCTGATGACCAATCTGATTGATGATCACGGCGGTTATCAGCATGACCAGACCAATCATAAAAAGACGGCGTTTTCCTGCGTAATTTTGTTTACGAAATGCGCTATAATAAAGTAAACCCATACATAAGAGTGAGATGACGTCAAATGCTCTTATATTCACGATAGCGACAAATAATGCAAATTTTGAATTTGGGAGTAGTTTTTCATTAAAGTAATGAAAAATGGTGGAGTCAATATGAAACCAAAAGCCGTGATTCTCAGGTAAATACCATGAGAAAAACAGGGCGAAACCAAGCATATTGAGTATAAGTATAGTTAGTGGGCGACTACGGGTCATGTGTTACCTATTTTAATGCGACAATGGGTTTTGGTAGCTAGATTGAGGGTTAGGGCACTATAACAAAAATTAGGGAAAAGAGTAATCATTCGGCTGCGTAATATGTAATCTGTATAGTGTTTATATATTTATATTTTCTATTGATTACATTTCATATCATTATCACATGAATAATATCAAGATATCGAAAAAATAGTTAAATGGCTACCTCAGTAACAATAATATATATTTGGTGTAATTATTGAGCACTGACTATTATTAAATAATTAATTGTTGATTTTTTCATATCCTAATTTGTTAGTATATTATGTTGAATTGTGCTTGGGATAAATAAAACATATAAAGAAATTGTTTCATTTTCCGTTGTATCGTTATATAGATAGCAGAGCGTTAAACCGTTGTCTGGTTTAGGGATTGGCATGGGATTAAAACCGAAAAAGGTAGTGATACCGGTTGCAGAGGTTAAATGCTTATGTTAAAGAACATAGTCATATTTTTGTATATATTTTTATCTTATCCTGTATTGGCTCATTATCCTCCGGATTTAAAATTCAAACCGGATACCTCTCGATCCTTTGATTTTGCTGCTGATGATCCCCCTTGTATATCTGATAATCGAAATAGAGAAACTGAAAAAACAGTAAGCTGGCATAAGCACCACAACAATCAATACATAAGAAAAAATAATACAATTCCCAGAAGAATAGTGGCAATCCATCTTAATGACCAATATATATTAGGACAAAGGGAGTAAGATAGATTGGAGCAAATAAGAATTAGGATTTGTCACTATAACTTATCACTAAATGTTATATAACAATTTTCTAATTTCCTTGCTTCGCTAATTTTAAAATTTTGTGATTTATTTTAAATTTTATATGAAATTTAACTCAAATATTAGTTGTTAATAACAGTATTTTAAATTAATTAATGAAAGTAGCATCTTTCTTTTTAGCTATAAATTCACCTTTGATATAAATCAATAAAAGGTATTGATGTCGTATTATTTTCACATTAAATATTTATTATGGAGATGAAGGAATAAAAGGTAACTGAGTTTTAGTTAATGGACAAACGAAGTGAGGTCACCATGCAAAATTATCTTAAACTATTAATCAGCGTTTTGTTGTTTTCATGGATTTCTTATGGATATGCACAATCTACAAGTGGAAAAATACACTTTTCAGGCTCTATTGTTGATCCCGGGTGTCAGGTTGTTGTATCAAGTGCTCAGGCCAATATCTCCTGCTATAGAAAGGGTAAAAATATTACGGTAAAACAGATTGTTTCAGTCTACAAAGCAAAAAATCCCGGAAGTATTATCCTTCCCGGTAATATAGGTGTTACTAAAGTGAAATGGACTGATAATAAAAAGCGTTTGGCAATTATTAATGTGGATTATTTTTAATTTAAACAGATAATAAGTTGCTCTTTTATCAGAAAAGAGCAACTTATATCCAAAAACACTGAACTAATCGCAACGTCCCATATAACGACGTTCTGCAATGTGAATGCGGATTTTTTCTCCGGTACTCAGGTATTCAGGAACCTGAATCGACAGCCCTGTGCTCATTTTTGCTGGTTTTGTACGGGCACTTGCTGATGCGCCTTTAATTCCCGGTGACGTTTCTTCAATGACCATATCAACAGTTTGTGGTAATTCCAGAGCCAACAGTTGACCTTCCATTGTCATCACTTGCATTCCCGGCAAACCTTCTTCCGGGATAAACAGTAGTTCTTCTTCAATTTGTTCTTTTTTAAAGTGATACGGCGTGAAATCCTCATTATCCATGAAGATATATTCATCGCCATCGATGTACGAAAAACTGACACTACGACGAGTTAATGTAATCGTTTCCAGAATATCATCACCTTTGAAGCGTTCTTCCACTTTCTGACCGGTACGAATATCGGTAAAGCGCATCTTATACAGTGTACTGGCACCACGTGCGCTGGGTGACTGAATATCAATGTCTTTTACTAATAATAGTTTTCCGTTGTGATTGATTGCGGTTCCGCGTTTAATTTCATTGGCTTTAGCCATAGATACCTTCTGTAATACAGTGGAATAAGGATTTTAGTGGCGACAAAATTACTCGCAGTCAGGAGATTAGGCAAGAAATGAATGCCCCGGTACTTTTACCGGAGCAGGGAAACTTAGTCAGAATTAGCGGTAGGCAGGTAAAAGGTCAAATAAAGACAGAATGTGTACGATTGCATTGATTAGACCAAACAGGATAATAAAAACTATCAGGATATTGCCACCGGGGGCACGATAACTGGCTTGTGGATGGCGCCGACGGCTGGCACGAGCCATCAGTGCCGGCACGATAACTGCCCAGATAGTGGCTGCAAGTCCTGCAAACCCGATTGCATACAGGAAACCATTCGGGAAGAGTAAAGCCAGAACGGTAGGTGGGATAAACGTTATTAAAGCCGTCTTTAAACGCCCTGTATGGCTATCATCAAATCCGAAAAAATCAGCCAGATAATCAAATAATCCAAGCGAAACACCTAAAAATGAGCTAGATAATGCCATATATGAGAAGGCATTTAACAATTGATTTATCGTCTCATTGCCAGACACATTATCCATTTGGTTCAGCAGAGCGCTGACATTACCACCATCAGCAATGACCTGTTTAAATGCTTCACGGGGAATATTTCCTTGAATAGCAAACTGCCACAAAATGTAGATGGTCAGTGCTATCAGAGAGCCATAGAGCATACTGCGGGTAATGGCTTTGACATCCTTATTATAATATTTCACTAACCCTGGTACGTTGCCATGATAGCCAAAGGAAGTCAGTAGATATGGCAATGCCATTAAAGCGTAAGGTAGGTAACTGGTTTCGGTATTTGTCTGATCAAACAATATAGCAGGTTTGACTTCAGTAAACATTCCTCCCACTGACATGATAAATGTGATGACCATACCACCGATTAAAATCGTGCTCAGGCGATCAACGGCTTTGGTTGATAACCAGACAATGAAGGCAACAATAAAGGAAAAAATCAGGCCGGTTCCGGCTTGTGGCAGAGGAATAGTGCTATTGAGATTACGAAAAATAATTGAGCCGCCAGCTGAAATATAAGCATAAGTCAGAATATATAAAACAAAGGTAATGGATAACCCAGTGAGTACATTCCAGCCTTTACCCAGCAAATCTTTGGTAATGGTGTGGAAGCTAGCCCCACAGGGGTAATTCATATTGGCTTCTAAGATCATCAGGCTTGAGAAATAGATACAGACCCAAGTGTAAACCAGCAAAATTATTGATCCTGTGAACCATACACCAGAAGTGACGATGGGAATGGAAAACATACCAGCACCGACAGCAGTACCGGCAATGATCATTGCTCCGCCTAATATAGAGGGGCGTTTAAAATTTTGCGTTACCTCAATGGTCATATAGACTCCTGATGAATAAGTGTTACCTTTGTACTAGCGCGACGATACATTAATAAGGAACATGTGTAAACAATTAATCAAGGAGATATGTAAATGGCTTTTGTTTGGTTTCAGATACACTGCTTTTTGTCGATATTGGCAGTGTATCCGCATGTCAGGCAGGCAAATAGAACTTTTTCTCTTGCCAGAGTTTAATTGCATTGCGGCTGGCTTCAAAATGAGGTTCTGGAAGATTATTAGGATCACACCAGATAAGTTGGTTACATTTTTCTGGTTCCATTAGACGCGGTTCTCCGCCGGGATGGTGGGCCATCAGGCAGACAGAAATAGTATGCTTTCCTTCTTCACGGTAGGTTTGGATGTTATTGCAGATCCCATAAACTTGCGGATTTTGAATGTTTAAGCCAATTTCTTCCTGAATTTCACGGATAGCACATTCTTCAAATGTTTCACCGGGATCAACATGTCCGCCAAATATTGACCAGTACGGGGCATGTTTACCCGTCCGCTTTCCCAGCAAAATTTCACCTTTATCATTAATGATAATGACACCAACTCCAACAACCACTGACATTGATTTATTCCTTTGCTCGTAAAGTTTTTCTCTGTGGGGGAAACTTTAAATTAACTGAAGGCCTTTTTTCTTCATCGGATAAAAAATTATCGGTTGCCGATATTTTTACTTTTGGATTGAGATAACACAATGACCAATCTGATATTAAATTTAACTGAAACGATTCAATTTTGATGTTATAAATAGTCGAGGAATTTTAATGTGATTTATGACTATTTATTCAGGAGATACTGGGCAAGATGAGCCGTCGAGTTGCCACAATAACCTTAAATCCAGCTTATGATTTAGTTGGCCTGTGTCCAGATATTGTTAAAGGAACCGTTAATCGTGTACGCACCGCAGGGTTACATGCTGCCGGAAAAGGTAATAATGTTGCGAAGGTACTACGTGATTTGGGTATTGATGTCACCGTCAGCGGTTTTCTGGGAAAAGAAAATCAGGACGGTTTTCAACATTTTTTCGATGAAAATAAGATGATCAACCGTTTTCATTTAGTTTCTGGTAGAACACGTATCAATGTGAAACTGACTGAAAAATATGGTGATGTGACCGATTTTAATTTCTCAGGTTTCCATGTGACAGAGAAGGAATGGGAGCAGTTTATTACTGATTCCCTCTCATGGCTGGGGCAATTTGATATGGTTGTGGTTAGCGGTAGCTTGCCTGAGGGAGTTTCGCCTGAATCATTTACCGATTGGATGAAACAGTTACAGCAATGTTGTCCCTGTATTATTTTTGACAGTAGCCGTGAAGCATTTTCAGCTGGCCTCAAAGCAACGCCATGGCTGGTGAAACCGAATCGTTATGAATTAGAAATCTGGGCGGGTAAACCATTGCCGGATTTAGATAGCATTATTGACGCTGCTCATGAGTTGCGCCAAAAAGGGATCGCCCATGTCGTTATTTCACTGGGTGAGCAAGGAGCATTGTGGGTGAATGCTTCCGGCGCATGGCTGGCAAAACCACCTCATTGTGACGTCATCAGTACTGTTGGTGCCGGAGATTCTATGGTTGGTGGGTTGGTTTATGGTTTACTGATGCGTGAATCCAGTGAACATACATTGCGCCTGGCAACCGCAGTTTCTGCTCTGACGGTTAGCCAGCCTGATGTAGGGATCAGAAGTCGCACTGAGCTGGCATCAATGATGTCGAAAATCCAATTGACACCTGTCAGATAATTAACTTTGCTGTGATTTTAGCCATGCAATTTCCTGATCCCAGATATCCGGATTGATCGTTTCAAGTATCAGAGGAATGCCATTGAAACGATCATCTTTCATGATATAGCTGAAGGGGATTTTTCCTATGTTGCCTTCACCAAGGCTGTGATGGCGGTCAACACGGCTGGAAAACTCGCTTTTGGCATCATTGAGATGCATGGCTCGCAGGTATTTGAAACCGACAATATCGTCGAATGCTTTGAATGTGGCATCGCAATTTTGCTCGGTACGTAAGTCATAACCGGCCGCAAAAGCGTGACAGGTATCGATACAGACACCAACCCGGCTTTTATCTTCAACGCCCTCAATAATGGCTGCCAGATGTTCAAATTTGAAGCCCAGATTAGTGCCCTGCCCGGCAGTATTTTCAATCACTGCCGTGACCCCCTGAGTTTGGTCTAGCACAATATTGATAGATTCAGCGATACGGGCCAGACATTTATCGATATCAATTTTTTTCAGGTGACTGCCGGGATGGAAATTAAGTAAATCAATACCTAGTTGCTCACAACGCTGCATTTCATCAAGGAATGCAGCACGGGATTTTTCCAGTCCTTCAGATTCCGGATGACCCAGATTAATCAGGTAACTATCATGAGGAAGGATCTGACCTTTACCGTAACCGTAACGCTCACAACCCGCCTTAAATTTATCAATGACTTCTGTTGACAGGGGAGGGGCATTCCATTGACGCTGATTTTTTGTGAATAAGGCAAAAGCAGACGCTTTCAATTCATGGGCTCGAATCACTGCCTGATCCACACCACCCGCAGCGCTCACATGGGCTCCAACAAATTTCATATCTTTCTCCTGTTCTGTTTCATTAATTATGCATTGTTCTTGTTGTTAATGAAATTCTGTAAGACGGATATAGCCAGTCGGGTGATACGCTGAAAAGTGACATTGTTTTTTTCAGGTGAAAATTTCAGCCGAGTAAATGATGAATCCCTTTGTTGATGATCAATCCTCCAACCATCAGCCAGATAAACAAAAGGAAGGCTAACAAAATAGGCTTGGTTCCGGCCTGACGAATAGCACTGATATGCGTTGTTAACCCTAAAGCAGCCATAGCCATTGCCAGCAGAACAGTATCAATGGTTATGATATAGCTGACAATGGGCTCTGGTAATAAATGGAAAGAGTTGAAAGCTGCCATGACAATAAAAAAGATGGCAAACCATGGGATGGTAATTGGCGATTTTCCATGATCATTGACACAGTTTTTAGATTTCACCCGACTAAGATAACCCGAAAGTAGTAATAAAAAGGGCGCGAGCATCATGACACGGATCATTTTGCTGATAACAGCAGTGTCTTCGGCTGCATTTCCTTGTGTGTGACCAACGGCAACGACTTGGGCAACTTCATGAATAGTTGAGCCAGAAAATAGGCCAAACTCTACCTGAGAGAAAGGAAACCATTGGTAATAAATGTTGAGTTGATAAAACCAGGGATAAATAAAGATGGCAAGGGTGCCGAATATCACGACGGTAGAAATAGCAACAGCAACTTTGTCGGCAGAGGCTTTTACGACAGGCTCAGTAGCCATGATTGCGGCAGCACCACAGATACTGCTACCCGCTCCGATTAGCATGACAGTCTGACTATCTATTTTGAAAAAAACACGTCCGAGCCATAACGCTATAAAGAAAGTGGAAGAAAGCATAATGACATCAATCAATATGCCGGCTATACCGACATCAGCTATCTGCTGGAATGTCAGCCGAAAACCATAAAGAATGATGCCGGCTCTTAACAGATAGTGTTTAGTGAAATTAATTCCATTACCACAGATTGGTTTTAATGAAGGATATAACGTATTTCCAATAATAATTCCCATCAGAATCGCGATAGTCAGGACACTGAGTCCCATATTAATGAGTAGAGGAAGCTGGCTCAAATAGGTGGCGGCGGCTGTCAGTATTGCTGTTAGTATCAGCCCGGGAAGGAGTCGCAGTAAGGGATGACAATGAATAGTGCCCGTTTTATTAAGTGGATTTTCAAGCACTGTTTTACTCTTAGACATAGTTGTCGCTCATATCGCTTATATGTTTTATGAATAAGCATATAGCAAATCGTTTAATCGTAAAAATTGATTATATTTATATGATTAATTATTAAAAAAGATAGATAGAGCATGACTTTTGTTAAGTTGCGTAATAGTGTCTAGAATCAAGGTTATCTTATCATTTCAATTTACTTTTATGTTTCCCGCGAGGCCATATGCGTATCACTCTGAGACAGCTGGAGATTTTTGCAGAAGTTCTGAAAAGTGGTTCAACGACACAGGCTTCTCAACAATTAGCTTTATCACAATCTGCGGTGAGTGCTTCACTGACAGATCTTGAAGGTCAATTGGGAGTACAGCTTTTTGACAGGGTTGGAAAACGACTGGTTACTAATGAACATGGTCGCTTGCTTTACCCAAAAGCTCTGGCGTTGCTTGAGCAGACTGGAGAGGTGGAACAGCTTTTTAAATTGGAAATGGGAGCTCTGCGGCTGGCAGCCAGTAGCACGATTGGTAATTATATGTTGCCTGAAATGCTGGCGAAATATCGTAAGGAGTATCCAGATACGCCGCTGGAATTACATATCAGCAATACTGAAGATGTCATTAAATCGGTTGCCGAATTCCGGGTCGATTTGGCATTTATTGAAGGGTTGTGTCATAACCCGGATTTAATTACCCAGCCATGGATGAAAGATGAGCTGATTGTTTTTTCTCCACCAGAAAGTCCGCTTGTGCGTTCCAATCTGACTTTGGAAGATTTAATTAAAGCTCCCTGGATATTGAGGGAAAAAGGCTCAGGAACACGGGAAGTGCTTGATCAGTTGCTTTTTTCACAAATGCCCAGATTCAATATTGCCATGGAGCTGGGGAACTCAGAAGCAATTAAACACGCAGTCCAGTATGGTATGGGGATCAGTTGTCTGTCACGCCGG
The DNA here is from genome assembly GCF_002632825.1 of Xenorhabdus stockiae. GTDB lineage: Bacteria > Pseudomonadota > Gammaproteobacteria > Enterobacterales > Enterobacteriaceae > Xenorhabdus > Xenorhabdus stockiae. The sequence goes on along the minus strand of NZ_NJAJ01000004.1, from coordinate 60,465 downwards.
GTTGTCCGAGAACAACTGAAAAACGGCACACTGGTTGAACTGGTGATACCGGGTCTAAATCTTTATCGTACGCTTTATCTGATTTATCACCGACAGAAACATATATCTAATGCGTTACAAAAGTTATTAAGCTACTGTCAGTGATGCTGAGCCAATGCCATGAAATTAAAGAATTAATGTACCTATAATCGTGTAGCTTATAATTAAGGGCTGATCATGAAGGTATCTTATAACCGCCAATCGCCGCTATTCTGGGGACGAGGATTTGTTACAATTCCGCATTAGAAATTATTCTCGATGATATAGGAATATAATGTCTCAAGAACAAAGCGTGCCACAGGAGCAGGCGCCCAAAAATCTGCGTCGTGAGCTAAAAGCACGACATATGGCGATGATAGCCATTGGCGGTTCAATTGGTACGGGGCTATTTGTTGCTTCCGGAGCAACAATTTCACAGGCTGGCCCCGGCGGAGCCCTGCTTTCATATGCGCTGATCGGCCTGATGGTCTATTTCCTGATGACCAGTCTGGGTGAATTGGCTGCTTACATGCCGGTTTCCGGGTCATTTTCCACTTATGGCTCAAAGTATGTTGATGAAGGCTTTGGTTTCGCATTGGGCTGGAACTACTGGTATAACTGGGCTGTTACGATCGCGGTTGACCTTGTCGCTGCCCAGTTGGTTATGGGGTACTGGTTTCCGGATGCGCCGGGGTGGATATGGAGTGCCTTGTTCCTCAGCCTGATTTTCCTGCTGAATTTCATCTCAGTAAAAAGCTTCGGTGAGGCAGAATATTGGTTCTCTTTGATTAAAGTTTCTACGGTGATTGTTTTCATTATCGTCGGTATTTTAATGATCGTCGGTATTATGAAAGGTGCAGAAGGGGCAGGGTGGCATAACTGGACTATAGGTGAGGCACCATTTGCTGGTGGATTTGCGGCCATGATTGGGGTTGCCATGATTGTCGGTTTCTCATTTCAGGGGACTGAACTGATTGGGATTACCGCCGGAGAATCAAAAGATCCTGCCAAAAACATTCCCCGTGCTGTGCGTAAGGTATTCTGGCGTATCTTATTATTCTATGTATTCGCCATTTTAATCATTAGCCTGATTATTCCTTATACTGACCCAAGTTTGTTAAGAAATGACGTAAAAGACATCAGTGTCAGCCCTTTCACGCTGGTTTTTGAAAACGCGGGTCTGTTGTCAGCCGCAGCGGTAATGAACGCCGTGATTTTAACCGCAGTGCTTTCTGCCGGAAACTCAGGAATGTATGCTTCTACCCGCATGTTATTTACATTGGCACGGGAAGGTAAGGCACCTAAGATTTTTGGACATTTGTCAAAAGGCGGTGTTCCTCGTAATGCACTTTATGCCACAACTGTAGTTGCAGGATTATGCTTTCTAAGCTCCATGTTCGGTAACCAGACAGTGTATCTGTGGCTGTTGAATACCTCGGGCATGACCGGATTTATTGCATGGCTTGGTATTGCAATAAGCCATTATCGTTTCCGTAAAGGGTATGTTGCTCAGGGGCGTAATATCAACGAACTGCCCTATGTCTCCGGCTTTTTCCCTGTCGGGCCAATTTTTGCCTTTGCTTTGTGTCTGTTGATCACCTTAGGCCAGAACTATCAGGCATTTTTGCAGGATACGATAGACTGGTACGGTGTTACGGCGACTTATATTGGTATTCCGTTATTCTTGCTCATTTGGTTTGGCTATAAACTGAAAAATAAAACACGTTTCGTCAAATACAATGAGATGGACTTTCCGTCGATAAAGCATACATACCATGAATAAAATGTTAATAATAATTTGATAAAATGATACTTATTGATTAAGACATTATTATTTTTATTTTGCAAACAACTGCCTGTTCTGTGATGGAATCGGCAGTTTTTATTTTTCATGGATTTAAAGCAAAATTATCGTCATTAAATTTCGGATATACCGAATCAATCGCATTGATAAGTATTCTTATTTGCTTTATTGTTAACGGCAAAATTATTGCTTGAAGAGGCTAACTAAAGTGAAGTTTGGATTTCAGACAGTCGTGAAAGGCGCGAGTATCAGCCTATTGGCAAGCTCTGCGATGATGACCAGTTTTGCATGGGCCGAAACAGTCACTGATGTTGCTGGGCGTACTGTAGAAGTGCCTGCAAAGGTGAACCGTATCCTATTGGGTGAAGGCCGTTTATTCCATTCAGTCGCAGTGTTAGAAGGAGATAAACCTCTGGCGCGTATTGTTGGCTGGCAGGGTGATTTCCGCAAGCTTGATCCACAAACCTACTCTATCTATAAAGCAAAATTCCCTGAAATTGACAACATTCCCCTGATAGGCAATACCACTGCTGATACTGTCAGTTCTGAAAAAGTACTGACTCTTAATCCCGATGTGGCTATTTTTGGTTTATCCGGTCATGGCCCGGGCAAACACAGCGAACTGGTTAAACAATTAGAAAAAGCAGGCGTTCCTGTTGTTTTTGTCGATTTCCGTAATGACCCACTGAAAAACACTCTGCCGAGCATTCGCATGCTGGGTAAAGTACTGCACCGTGAGGAGCAGGCAAACGCTTATGCTGATTTTTATGAAAAGAATCAGAAACTGGTCACTGATATTACCAGCCGTATTCCGGCAGAGCAGAAACCGTCAGTCTTTATTGAGCTGAGAGCAGGTTCTATCGAAGACTGTTGTGGTACTGCGGGCAATGGCAACATGGGTAATTTCATTGACCTTGCAGGTGGTAAAAACATTGCTAAAGAGGTTTTGCCAGTTCCACTGGGTACTATGAATCTGGAAAAAGTGATTACGGCTGATCCTTATATCTACATTGCCAGCGGTGCTCAGGATCCCGGTGAGAAAGGTGAAGGTATCCAGATGGGTGCTCAGACTTCTCCAGAAACTGCCCTCGCTGGTTTGAAAGCGATGACAGAGCGCAGAGGTATCAATACCCTGACAGCGGTGAAAGAAGGCCGTACTCATGCTATTTGGCATCATTACTACAATTCACCTTATAACGTTGTAGTCACACAAGTTTTTGCTAAGTGGTTTTATCCTGAACAATTTGCTGATTTAGATCCACAGCAGACATTAAAAGACCTTCACACTAAGTTCCTGGCAATAGAACCAGCAGGCACATATTGGGTCAGTGAAAAATAAGCAGTAACAGGTAATAGAAATGAGTGTCACTACCGAGCCTATGCCAATGATGAAACAACAGAACGAGTGTGATATCAAAGCACACTATCGTCATATCCTGCATCGACGTATTGCATGGATGTTGTTGCTAATTTTGGTTATCGGCGTCTCTTTAGTATTAGATTTTACAATGGGGCCATCAGGGTTATCTTTATCAGCTCTCTGGCAGACTCTGGTTTCACCGGAGAGTGTGGATGCAGGAACCCGGGTAATTGTCTGGGATATCCGATTACCTTATGCCTTGATGGCGGTAGTGGTTGGTTTATCATTGGGCCTGGCGGGTGCAGAAATGCAAACTATTTTGAATAACCCGCTGGCCAGCCCGTTTACTCTGGGTGTTTCCAATGCCGCCTCTTTTGGTGCGGCATTGGCAATCGTACTGGGTATTGGTATTCCGGGCATACCTGATCAGTGGCTTATTTCTGCAAATGCTTTTATTTTTGCGTTGTTAGCTGCTTTGATGCTTGATGGCATTACGCGCTGGACAAAAGTTGCAACATCTGGCGTGGTGCTCTTTGGTATTGCTATGGTCTTTACCTTCAATGCGCTGGTTTCCATGATGCAGTTTATTGCAACGGAAGATACGTTGCAGGGTCTGGTTTTCTGGACGATGGGCAGCCTTTCAAAAGCAACGTGGTTAAAACTGGGTGTTATGTTGCTGGTGCTCTTGACCCTTATGCCAGTTTCTATGATGAACTCCTGGAAACTGACTGCATTACGTTTAGGAGAAGATAGGGCGACCAGCTTTGGTATCAATATCCGCCGTCTTCGTCTGGGAACGCTTTTGCGTATCAGTATCCTGACTGCATTGGCGGTGGCATTTGTCGGGCCGATTGCTTTTATTGGTCTGATTGCTCCTCATATTGCCAGATTGATGTTTGGTGAAGATCACCGCTTTTATTTACCTGCAAGTGCATTAATTGGTGCACTGGTATTATCGATGGCATCGATTGCATCCAAGAATTTAATCCCCGGGGTCATCATACCTGTGGGCATTGTGACATCTTTGGTGGGTGTGCCTTTCTTCCTGAGCATCGTTTTACGCCATAGGGGAAGTGTATGAGCCAAGGGTTAAAAATAAGCCGGTTTACGGCTGGTTATCCAAAACATCCAGTTATTGAAAATCTGGATGCTAACCCATTGCCTCGGGGTAAAATCACCGTATTACTCGGGCCGAATGGTAGCGGCAAGTCAACATTACTGCGTTCATTGGCTGGTTTAAATAAGGCTAATGGTGCTTTGTTGCTGGATGGGCAGGATTTGATGCAGATGAATTTTGCTCAACGTGCGCAGAATGTCGTTTATTTGCCTCAGTCGTTACCTGCGGGTGTCCATCTACATGTACTGGAATCTGTTATTGTTGCCCAGCGCGCATCAGGTGGGACAAGTGGTGACCAATGCGAACAGGAAGTTATGGCGCTGTTACGCCAGCTTGGTATTGAACATTTAGCTTTAAGCTATTTAGATCAATTATCAGGTGGACAAAAACAATTGGTCGGTTTGGCACAATCATTAATCAGAAAGCCGACATTATTATTATTAGATGAACCATTAAGTGCACTGGATTTAAATTACCAGTATCACGTTATGGATTTGGTCGCACGTGAAACACGTCGCCGGAATATTATTACCGTGGTTGTTGTACACGATATTAATATTGCGCTGCGTCATGGTGACCATATATTAATGTTAAAAAAGGGTGAATTAATTTCTGAGGGTTTACCAGAACAGGTCATTACACCTGATAGTCTGGCTCAGGTATATGGTGTCAAGGGGCGGATAGAGCATTGTTCTCAGGGAGTGCCTCAAGTATTAATTGATGGCCTTGTAACGGACTTGGCCAGCTAAAATAATAAAAAGCATAAACTGTTTTATTAAAACTGTAGAGTAAATAAAAATAACACTGGTGGGGATAAGAGTACTTATCCCTGCACTTTGAGTTTATGTCGATTATCCAGATTAATTAAATTGTTCTATTCTACCTTTTGGAGAATCGGGAATGGTCGTTTTTGCAAAGAAAAAAGTCGTCTTAGGTATTATTGCTGCTATTTCATCTAGTGCTGTTTTAGCTGCTAATGCAGCGAATAATGGTGAAGATAAAATTATTGTTACTACTGCTTCAGGCTTCCAACAAAAAATTGAAGATGCGCCAGCCTCTATTTCAGTGGTCAGCCGTGAACAATTGGAAACTAAAGCCTACCGTGATGTAACGGATGCACTGAAAGATGTGCCGGGAGTTATGGTTACTGGTGGTGGAAGTGGCAGTGATATCAGCATTCGTGGTATGTCATCAAAATATACTATGATTCTGGTGGATGGTAAGCGTGTTGATACTCGCCGTACTCGGCCAAACAGTGATGGTGCAGGTATTGAGCAGGGTTGGTTGCCGCCATTAGCATCCATTGAGCGCGTTGAAGTTGTCCGTGGGCCAATGTCTTCCCTTTATGGTTCTGATGCCATGGGTGGTGTTATCAATATCATTACCCGTAAAGTGCATAAAGAATGGAACGGTAGCTTACGTGCAGATACCACTCTGACCGAGCGCAAAAAATCAGGTAATAGCTATCAAACCAGTGCGTATGTAGCAGGGCCGTTGATTGATGGCTTACTGGGCGTTAAGGCGACGGGCTTATTCTCTCATCGTAATGAAGATAAGTTTATCAGCGGTTATAAAAAGCAAGAGATGCGTAATGGCACGGTAGCACTGTCTTTAACACCGGATGAACAAAATAGCTTTGAGTTTGAAGCCGGTCGTTATGAGCAGGATCGTGATTCTACGATTGGTAAGACTCGTACTTGTAGAAAAAATGGTTGTGAAGATGATATCAGCCGTTATAAACGCAATAATTATTCGATAACACATAATGGTGTTTATGACTTTGGTACAATGACGTCTTATATTCAGCGGGATGAGTCGAAAAACCCTGAACGTATGATGAAATTCGCGGATACAATGTTTAGCAATCAGACTACATTTAATTTAGGTGATAATACATTAAGTGTCGGTGGGCAATATCGTTACGAAAATCTGCACGATCGTGAAAATGATACGATGGCTGCAAAAGGGATAGATAATATCACTCGCTGGAGTTGGGCATTATTTGCTGAAGATGAATGGCAAATCACCAACGATTTTTCCCTGACAGCAGGAGCGCGTCTGGATAAAGATCAGCTTTTTGGTGCTCATGTCACTCCTCGTTTGTACGGTGTCTGGCATGCTGATGAACAATGGACTATTAAAGGTGGTGTTACAACGGGTTATCGTTCACCTGAATTGCGCCAGGTTGCACCTAATTGGCTGCATGGAACAGGAGGAGGATATTCGAATGGAGTGATTGAAAGCAATCCATCCCTGAAACCAGAGAAAAGCATTAATGAAGAAATTGGTGTTATCTGGAATAACCAAGATGGTCTCAATATCGGCGTTACCGTCTTTAATACAGACTTCAAAGATAAAATCACAGAGTTCCGCCTTTGTAACGATACAGCCACATGTAATTCAATTGGTAAGGACTATGATTTTGTCAGCCAGAACATAAACGTCGATAAAGCCAACATTCGTGGTGTAGAAACCACTTTGAACTGGGATATCGTAGAGAATTTATCATTGGCAGCAAACTACACCTACTCTCACTCTAAGCAGAAGACAGGGAATTTTAAGGGCCAGCCACTGAACAAGATACCTACACATATGGCTAATGCAACGTTAAGCTGGCAGACCTTACCAGAAATGGAAACGTGGACACGCCTCAATTTCCGTGGAAAAACGAAGAATTATCTGGCTCGAGCCTCAATGCGAAACGGTACACCTTCTTATGCCTTTGTTGATATGGGGGTGACTTATAGCATAATGAAGAACTTACGTGTATTGGGTGGCGTTTACAACGTATTTGATAAACAAGTGACTGATAAAGTACACGGTGCAACCCTTGATGGCCGCCGTTACCAAGTCGGCATTAATTATGACTTCTAATTAACATTTAATTTATTATTAATTAAAGTCATTATAATTAACGCTTAAATCAATATTAAATCTGCTCTTTATCAGAATTATGATTAAGAGCAGATTTTTCATTTCATACCATTCATAATTAAATAGCCAATAATTTACTTTTATGCTACAAGTTTATCAAATCTCTATCAGTGGGTAGGCTAGCATTACCTTCATGAATTCTTCCGGTAAGAAGCAGTTTATGTAGGCTCTTTAGTATTGTAAAAAATAATGAATTTTTAGTGTGATGGGTCTTGCTATTTCTGAACTTGAAGTGCAAAATGCCGCCCACTAAAAATAACTGATGTGTAATTATGCATCAGTTATTTTTTTTGCATTGAGTTATTTTTTACAACACCGAGAGGCCGGATATTTTCCGGATCGATACTGACCATAAGCAGCGACTATTAAAAAGGCTGCTGTACTGAGGAACGCAATTATGGAGCAATTATTCGCTTTTGCACTTGTGCCAATCGGCGCTAGCTGCTGCAACGATGACTATGGGGCATGGTCCTCAGTTAATTCGTTATCTCCCACCTTTTCTTTCTTTTCTGTTTATAGACAGATGCGAAGTCTACCCAGTAACTATCGATTAAGTAGTTGTAGTAATGCCCAGATCGAAGTTATGGGAGGTTTCGCTCATGTCGCATAATCCTACTGCTACTCTCGGTACTGTTCAGGCAAGTGCCAGCAATCGTGTTCAACTGAGAAGAACACTGACCTTATTTCAGGTAGTCATGATGGGCCTTGCTTATATGCAGCCGATGACTATTTTTGACACCTTCGGTATTGTTTCCAAATTGACGGATGGGCATGTTGCAACATCTTATGCTATTGCGTTGATTGCTATTTTATTTACAGCTTTGAGCTATGGGAAACTGGTAAAAAGATTCCCGTCAGCAGGTTCTGCCTACACTTACGTACAAAAATCAATGAATCCCCATCTTGGGTTTATGGTAGGTTGGTCATCTTTGTTGGATTATCTGCTTATGCCGATGATCAACATCCTGCTGGCAAAAATTTACCTTCAGGCTATTTTCCCCGGCATTGATCCGTGGGTTTTCGTAGTGGGTCTGGCGGTGTTAATGACCGTTTTCAACCTGAGTGGTATTAATGTTGTTGCCAATCTTAACGGTCTTATCGTTGTAGTACAGATTGCTGTTATGGTGGTGTTCGTCGGTTTGTTAATGCACGGCATACATAACGGTGAAGGTGCAGGCACATTATGGAGTGCCCGACCATTTACATCAGAAGAAGCACAATTAATTCCAATGATTACAGGAGCAACGATACTCTGCTTCTCATTCCTTGGTTTTGATGGCATTACGTCTTTGTCTGAAGAAACGCCTAACGCGGGCAAGGTGATCCCAAAAGCGATTTTCCTGACTGCATTAATCGGTGGTGTTATCTTTATTGCGGTATCTTATTTCCTACAGCTCTATTTCCCTGATGTATCCCGGTTTCAAAACCCGGATGAATCTCAGCCAGAAATTATGCTGTTTGTCGCTGGGGCATTATTCCAGGCTATTATCCTGGTATTCTCCTGCGTCACGGTAATGGCTTCCGGTATGGCTGCGCATGCAGGTGTGGCTCGGTTGCTCTATGTGATGGGACGTGATGGTGTACTGCCAGAGAAAGTTTTTGCTTATGTCCATCCCAAATGGCGTACACCTTCAATCAACGTTATTCTGGTCGGAATTGTTGCACTTTCAAGCGGATTTTTAGACTTAGTCACGGCAACAGCGCTGATCAATTTTGGAGCATTGGTGGCATTTACTTTCGTGAATTTGTCGGTAATTGCTCAATTCTATGTTCGTGAACGCCGTAACTCGACGTTGAAAGATACTATCAATTTCCTGCTTCTGCCTCTGTTTGGTGCAGGAACAGTGGGTGTACTGTGGATGAATCTGGAAGCCAGCTCTATGGAGTTAGGTTTGATTTGGGGGGGAGTCGGTCTGCTTTATATGTTCTTCCTGACCCGTAGTTTCCGTCAACCTATGCCACAATTCAGTGAGCCTGTATAAGATACACTGCTATATAACTCTTCCGAAACAGCACCCGTCAGGTGCTGTTTTTTTGTATATAGAAAACCCCCTGCTAGGCAGGGGGTTCCGTAGAGCTTTCAGCGATGAGGCAGCTATAAAAACCCCTTTTGATTTGTTAAAACACCTTGCGGTCTGGCAACTGCAAAAGTCAATCAAGAAATCGAAAGGGGGTCCCACCATGAGGGATGAGAAAAGCTTAGCGCATACCCGATGGAACTGTAAATATCACATTGTCTTTGCCCCAAAATACCGAAGGCAGGTGTTCTACGGAGAAAAACGTAGAGCGATAGGAAGTATATTAAGAAAACTCTGTGAATGGAAAAACGTGAACATACTGGAGGCAGAATGTTGTGCGGACCACATCCACATGCTTTTGGAAATTCCGCCCAAGATGAGCGTGTCGAGTTTTATGGGGTATCTGAAGGGTAAAAGTAGTCTGATGCTTTATGAACAATTTGGAGATCTAAAATTCAAATATCGGAACCGAGAGTTTTGGTGTAGAGGGTATTACGTTGATACAGTTGGGAAAAATACAGTAAGGATACAGGAATATATAAAGCACCAACTGGAAGTGGACAAATTGGGAGAGCAGTTATCGATTCCATACCCAGGTAGCCCGTTTACGGGCCGTAAGTAATCACTAGAATGCAAATGTCAGATTGCGATGCGCCTGTTAGGGCGCGGCAGGTAAGAGAGCCTTATAGGCGCATATGAAAAACCCCCGGCTATGCCGGGGGATACTTATTTATGGATAATAAATTAAAAAGTCACAATAATAGATTGAGCTTCATCCTTTGCTAATTTCGTCACCAATATATCCATCTGGCTCTGTATAAGGTAAGAAAACCATTATGAATGATGCTAATACCCCACAAAATCAGCAACTCATAGCAACTCTTACTCACATTGTGGGTAGTGCTCATATTCTCACCGAGCCACAGAAAACAGAGCGTTATCGCACAGGCTTTCGCTCTGGGCAGGGAAGTGCTCTTGCTGTTGTCTCTCCCGGCTCATTACTGGAGCAATGGAAAATTTTCAAGGCATGTGTAGATGCAGACAAAATTGTTTTAATGCAGGCGGCGAATACAGGGCTAACCGAAGGTTCTACTCCCAATGGTGATGATTATGATCGCGATATTATCATTATCAGCACACTGAGGATGGATAAGATACAGTTTCTTGAATCTGCCAATCAAGTTGTTGCTTTTCCGGGCAGTACATTATGGCATTTAGAAAAAGTGCTAAAACCTCTGGCGCGTGAACCGCATTCAGTCATTGGTTCCTCCTGCATTGGCGCATCGGTTATAGGGGGAATTTGTAATAATTCTGGTGGCTCTCTGGTGCAGCGTGGCCCTGCTTATACAGAAATGGCTTTATATGGGCGAGTGAATGAGAAAGGCGAAGCTGAACTTATTAATCACTTAGGCATAGCTCTGGGTGACTCACCGGAAGATATTCTGACCTGTCTGGAAGAGCGGCGCTATCGTGCGGAAGATATTCAACAAAATGGCAGAGTGGCTTCTGATCATGAATATGCTCATCGTGTACGTGATATTGAGGCGGATACTCCATCGCGCTTTAATGCTGATGAGCGCAGATTATTTGAGACTTCCGGGTGTGCCGGGAAACTCGTTGTTTTTGCCGTGCGATTAGATACCTTTCCGGCAGAGACTCTTAATCAGGTATTCTATATCGGTACTAATCAGCCAGAAGTTTTGACCGAATTACGCAGACATATTTTATCGAATTTTAAACACTTGCCGGTTGCTGGTGAGTATATACATCGGGATATTTTTGATATTGCTGAAGTTTATGGTAAAGACACTTTTGTGATGATTGATAAACTCGGTACAGATAAAATGCCGATGTTTTTCAGTATAAAAGGACGGCTGGATGCCATATTCGGAAAAATTCCTTTTTTGCCTCCCCATTTAATAGATCGCGTAATGCAGTGGTTAAGTGGTTTACTGCCTTCACATTTACCAACGCGACTTAAAACTTATCGTGATCGTTATGAACACCACTTGATGCTGAAAATGTCTGGTGAAGGAATAAAAGAAGCCAGTGAATGGTTGGGAAATTATTTCAAACAGGCTGACGGAGATTATTTTTCTTGTACGCCGGAAGAAGGAGCTAAAGCGTTTTTACATCGCTTTGCGGCAGCAGGAGCAGCAATCCGATATCAGGCAGTACACAGTGACGAAGTGGAGGATATCCTGGCGTTAGATATTGCTCTGCGGCGTAATGATCAGGAGTGGTTTGAGCATCTGCCACCAGAAATTAGTGAAGCACTGGTTCATCGTTTATATTATGGGCACTTTATGTGTCATGTATTTCATCAGGACTATATTGTCAAAAAAGGTAAGGATATTAAGGCACTAAAAGAGAAAATGCTGGAAATCCTAAATCAGAGAGGAGCCGAATATCCTGCTGAACATAATGTTGGTCATCTGTATAAAGCTAAACCCCAACTTAAGCAGTTTTATCAAATGAATGATCCTACTAACAGTTTGAATCCGGGTATTGGTAAAACATCTAAATTAAAAAATTGGGGGGAGATGCGGGGAGAAGAATGTCCTGATAAATGTTCTGTTCACCAACATGGTCAGAATAATGGATAATGGGCGGATAAAGACAGAAAAAGACAAAATTTTGTCTTTTTCTGTACTGATTTAAATTTACTCAGCCAGTTGAACTGCATAGTCTATTAATGCTTTTAACTGACGGCACTTTTCTTCATCAGATTGATGTTCAATAAAGAGCCGCTCAATAGTTGCAAAATATTGAGTGATATTTTCCTGAGTGAATATTTCCCGGCGATGCTGTAACCAACGCTGCTGTTCACCATAATCCAATGTTGCCGGATAATTTCTGGCACGATAACGGAACAGGAGATCTTTAACACGAGAGTCCTGAAATGTTAAATCCAGCGCAGGCAGATTTTGAGGTGTGGTTTCACGAATAATTTCCATTGCGGTTTTATCGGCATCGCTGAAGAAGCCACTATATAGTTTGGCATCAACATTATCGGATTCAGGAAATTCTTCTGGTTGGGAAAATAATTCGACTATTTTTTCACGGATTTGTGGGTTGTTACGTAAGATAGTCAGGTTTTGTGCGCACTGATTACGATCCAGCCCAACTCGCTCCGCATCCTGTGGGCGCAGAGTATTTTCAGGCGCAATGATCGGACATTTATTGATGTGCACTAGTTTGATGGGAACAGGAGACTGATCCGGCTGCAATTTATCCCGGCGGGTATACAGGCGCTCACGTAATTCATTGGCATCCAGCTCCAATAAAGGCGAAATATCTCCAGCCAAATCGCACATAATAACAGCATTTCTGTTTGTCGGGTGCCATGCTAAAGGTGCTATCAGGCTAATATTGCTGCGTAAAGATCCGAACATGCCTGATACATGCACCAGAGGCTTCATTTGTGGAATATCAATCTGGTTGCTGACTTTCTGCTTATTTCTTAGCTGGAAAAAATAATCAAACAATTTAGGTTGAGCTGTTTTAACCAGTTTTGCCATAGCAATAGTCGCGTAAACGTCTGACATAGCATCGTGCGCATGAACATGCTCGATTCCATTCGCTTTTGTCAGTTGTTCCAGTTTGAAACTGGGTAGCCCGTCATCATTTTCCGGCCAGATAATGCCTTCCGGACGCAGGGCATAGCAGGCGCGTAACACATCAAGTAGATCCCAGCGAGAATTACCTTTTTGCCAGCTGTAGGCGTAAGGGTCATAAAAATTGCGATAAAAAATATTGCGGCTGACTTCATCATCAAAACGGATATTATTATATCCGAGGATGCAGGTATTGGGTTTGCTGAATTCAGTATGGATCAGGCGTGTAAACTCTGCCTCATTCACACCTTTTTTCAGAGCCAGCTGGGGAGTAATTCCTGTGATCATGACAGCTTCAGGCTCAGGCAGATAATCATCAGCCGGAGCGCAGTACACCACTAGAGGTTCTTCAATGATATTAAAATCACTATCAGTCCGAACTCCCGCAAACTGTGCAGGGCGATCTAAGGCAGGATGTATGCCAAAGGTTTCATAATCATGAAAGTAAAAAGTGGGGTTTTTATCGTTACTCAAGGCAATTCTGCATCTGTTGTCTATTGGTTGGAAGATATGGTAAACCATATCTGAAACAATCTGAATACTCGAATCATATGGAGAATGAAAGTAATGATAGAAGTTACCGAAGTGCTTCCAATGGCGCAGGAATATATCATGCTGCGTGAACGGGCAGGGTTATCGGCGAAATCCATTGAAGCAGCAGAAAAAGGATTACCCAATTCATTGTTTTCTATTTGTTTACGTGATGAAGATAAATTGATCGGTATGGGAAGAGTTATTGGTGATGGGGCCTGCTTCTTTGAAATAGTAGATATTATGATTGACCCTGACTATCAGAGCAAAGGGTTAGGGAAGACAGTAATGAATCGGATTGATGCCTGGCTGGAAACTCAGGCTTTGCCGGACTCTTATGTTTCTTTGATTGCCGATAAACCCGAATTTTATGAAAGAATGGGGTATGAACTGACATCGCCGCAAGTACAAGGAATGTATCGTCGGTTAAAGTAGGTGAAATAAATTAAAAAATATTTAAATATCATCGAAACTAGCTTGTTTATATATTGCCTGAGATTGTATTGTGTAATCAGCATAAAAAATTATCATTCTGATTAAGTAAAGGTGTGAAAAATGGACAACGCGAATAAACCAACATTCCATAATGTCTTAGAGTTTGTACGTATCTTCCGTCGAAAAAATAAATTACAGCGTGAGATTGTAGACAACGAGAAAAAGGTCCGTGACAACCAAAAACGTGTATTGTTGCTGGATAATCTCAGTGATTACATTAAACCGGGAATGTCAGTTGAAGATATTCAGGGAATAATTGCCCATATGCGCAGTGACTATGAAGAACGGGTTGATGAATATATCATCAAAAATGCTGAATTATCCAAAGAACGCCGGGAATTATCTAAAAAGCTCAAAGCAATGGATGGCGGAGTAAAATAAGATATTTGCTAACCACGCCATCAGGCGTGGTTACTTTATCAGTTCCAGTTAGGCTTTAATTCAGGGTCAACCAGAGCATAAATCTGAGAGTAAGTCTCTTTATCTTCAGTCATTTGATTTAATTGCTGAGCAACATCTTTGCGGCTTACCATACCGTGAACTTCTCCTTGATAACGCTGACAATGACCTGTGCCAGCCTGATCAGTCAGCCCTCCCGGACGAATAATAGTGAAATCTAATCTACTGGTTTGCAGATAGCTTTCTGCCAGCGATTTAAGTCTGACAGACTGGCCGAATAATGATTTGGCACGTGGTGATAAAGTATGCCAGCTATCTCCACATCCGATGGATGTAACCAAAAGCATTCGTGAAATCTGAGCCTTTTCCAGTGCATCTATAATGGCCATATTACCAAGGTGGTCTGAATTACCGCCCCCAATAGTTGAAAAAACAATCGGGTTTTCTCCGGCATGCTCAATCACTTTTTCTATGCTTCTGCTGTCACAGGCATCACCCTGTATTACGTTTACGCCTATTGAACTCAGTATTGCTGCCTGCTCTTCATTACGGATTAGTGCGGTAACAGGACGATTTTGTTCTAGTGCGATATTAACCAAATGGCGTCCGATACCTTTACCGGCACCAAAAATTAACCAGGGCCTCACAGATGTGACTTCACTCATAATAATTCACCGTTTTAAATGATAATTATCTGAGTTTATTGGAATTAAGGAGCAAAGGAAATGAGACAGACTGGCTTTTGTGAAATGTTTGTGGAGTGAGAGAGAAAAATGGCTCCTGAGTGCAGGAGCCATTTGATTTTTATAAGAAATTACAATATGTAATTACTCAAATATTTGTGGTTTTGACATCCCGGATGTTGCGACACTTGTTGCAGAGTGACCACCCGCACCACCTTTCCCTTTAAATGGATGAGCAGGGCGCTCCCATTCACTAATAATGACTGGCTGTGCAGCCATATCCGGTGCCGGAGCCTTAGTCATTGGGGAGTAAGAGTGATGATTTTTTGCCACGATAACCTGAGACTCAGTAGCTTTTGTCTCTTTCGCTTTAACTTCTGCTGTCTGAGAGCATACTTCCGTTGCGACAGTCGGCTGTTCTTCATGATTTTCCTGTTCAGCGATAGAGTCCACAATGATAGGTTCTACTACGTGAGCAACTTTTTCCTCAGAATCATATTGCATTGTGTTAGGTGCAGTTTCAGCCTGATTTGAAACCTCATGGCTGACAACAGACTTGGTAGCTTCTTGAACAGGCTCATCAGTCTGCCCAGAAACTGACTCAACAACTGATTCTGTAGATTGGGTCACTGATTCAGGTGTCGCATCTTCATAAGCAACTGCGGTTTGTTCTGTAGCTTTAGCTTCTGCAAAAATAGGTGCTGGTTCAGCAGATTTTGCAGCAACAGGTACTGGCATAATTTCAACAGCTTGTTCCGATGCAGCTTCTTCAATTACAGAAAATTCTGGCTCAGAAGTCGTGGCCACTGGTGTGACCGGGTAACGAACCCAGACTTTACCGGATGCTAACTCAGGTGAGGCTACCGCAACTGCCAGAGGTACCGGTGACTGAGTCAGATTGCGCTCATCGCGATAACGACGACGGCGTTGCCCACTGACACGCAAATGACGTGGCGAACGGCGGGAACGACGTGGCATGATATTATCTTGCTGTTCGCTATTTTGCTGAGAACCGTTTTGTTGTGAGCCAGGCACAGCAGCGTTTTGTTCAGCAGTATCCTGAGCAATAGATTCATTTGCCGCGATAGGTTGAGTTGTTGCTTCAGTTTCTGTATTGATAACAGCTGGAACAGAAGCTTTTTTCTCTTTTTCCGCGATTACAGGTGCAGAATCAGATGTAACTACCGGCAGTGCCGTAATAGTTGTTTCTTCTTTCACGCTATCTGTAATACGAATCTTTTGCTCAAGCTGGCGACGCTGGCGCCGTGGCATAACAGGTTGACGTTCCTCAATTTCTTCTTCCGGAACTTCAGGTTTAATTGCCTGTTGAGCCTTACTTTCCAACTGTTGCTGGCGTTTCTCTTCCTGACGGCGACGTTGGCGCTCTGCACGTTGCTCGCGACGCTGTTGCTGCTGAGCCTCACGCGCTTCATTATCTACCGCAGTATTATCCTGAACGTTATTTTTCGCCTGAGTATTACGACCTTTACGCTGTTCATCACGCTCGCGATTGTTACGATTTTCATTCTCGTTACGCTCACGACGTTGGTTTTGGCGGCGTGGATTACGGCGATCTGATGAACGACGACCATCATTGCCAGAAGGTCTCTTGGCTTTTTCCTGAGGCTGCTTCTCTTCTTCACCACTGAATACTTTTTTCAGGGCATTTAAGAAGCGACTGAATAGGCCAGGTTTTTCTGCTTTTTGATGACTATTTGCTTTGGCTGCGATTTTTTTCTCTTTTGCTTTTGCTGCGGCAGGAGCTGGCGCTTCAGCAGGCAAATCAAAAGTGGAAATAGCGGGTTGTTCAGGACGTTTGCGTTCATGCTGTACATCTTCCTGAATATTTGCCATTTCTGTTTCATGAACCTGTGGCAACTGATAGCTTAGGGCCGAGATTTCTTCGCCTTTACGAACTCGTAAAACGGAGAAATGCGGTGTCTGCATTTGATCGTTTGGCACGATAACAATACCAACGCCACCCTGACGGTGTTCAATCGCACTGACAGCTTTACGTTTTTCATTCAACAGATAGGAAGCAATCTGTACAGGAACAATAGCATGAACCTGATGAGTATTTTCTTTCAGGGCTTCTTCTTCTATCAGGCGAAGAATGGACAGAGAAAGTGACTCATTATCACGAATGGTTCCTGTGCCGCTACAACGAGGGCAAACATGGTGGCTGGATTCACCCAGAGATGGGCTTAAACGCTGGCGTGACATTTCCAGTAAGCCAAAACGGGAAATGCGGCCAATCTGAATACGGGCGCGATCCTGACGTACTGCATCACGCAGGCGGTTTTCAACCTCGCGCTGATGACGTACTGGTGTCATATCGATAAAGTCGATAACAATCAGACCACCAAGGTCACGCAGGCGTAATTGACGGGCAATTTCATCTGCTGCTTCCAGATTCGTATTAAAGGCAGTTTCTTCAATATCGCCGCCACGGGTTGCACGGGATGAGTTGATATCAATTGCAGTCAGGGCTTCAGTAGTATCAATGACAACTGAGCCACCGGAAGGCAATCTTACTTCGCGCTGGAAAGCAGATTCAATCTGCGATTCTATCTGGTAGTGGCTGAACAGCGGGACTTCACCGCTATACAGTTTAATTTTGCTGGCAAAATCAGGACGACCGAGGGCAGTAATGTGCTGGCGTGCTAAATCAAGAATCTTCGGATTATCGATGAGAATCTCACCAATATCGGGACGCAGGTAATCACGAAAAGCGCGTACAATAACGTTACTTTCCTGATGAATTAAAAAAGGAGCCGGATGGCTGTTGGCCGCTTTTTTGATAGCTTCCCAGTGTTTCAGACGAAAATTCAGATCCCCCTGGAGGGCTTCTGCGGATTTGCCGACACCAGCGGTACGAACGATAAGCCCCATACCTTCGGGTACATCAAGGGATGAGAGAGCTTCTTTTAATTCGATACGATCATCACCTTCGATACGGCGTGAAATACCGCCAGCTCGTGGATTATTCGGCATCAGAACCAGATAACTACCTGCCAGACTGATAAAGGTCGTCAAAGCAGCACCTTTATTGCCTCGTTCTTCTTTATCTACCTGAACGATGACTTCCTGACCTTCTTTAAGGATATCCTTAATGTTAGGACGGCCATGGGCATGGTAATTATTTGGGAAATATTCACGTGCAATTTCTTTTATAGGCAGGAAGCCATGTCGCTCTGCACCATAATCAACAAATGCGGCTTCAAGGCTGGGTTCAATCCGTGTAATTTTACCTTTATAGATATTGGCCTTTTTTTGCTCGTGTCCAGGACTCTCAATATCCAGATCATAAAGACGTTGCCCGTCAACAAGGGCAACACGCAACTCTTCCTGCTGGGTTGCGTTGATTAACATTCTTTTCATTCTAACTTACTCATTATTTTTTACATTAGTATAGAGCTATGAGTAAAAAGAGGAGCATTTACTGGAAACCGATGGCCTCGTGTCTTTTACAAAACCGTCAGCCTCACGGCTATCGGTTGTATAGAGGCGCCTAAATGTCGGCGAGCCTGAATTTCATTTCTTTCATTGGAAGAAACGCAGCGCTCTTTGTTGGGAGATACTGTAATAAATTAGTACAGGTTTTACCCAATCCAGTAAGTAGCAACTCACAGCCCATAAATTGTTTGATTAAACATTACGTCTTACGCCATTGCTGCGTTTTTGTTCAAACAAACAGATAACAAACAATTTCAATCTGCCATTCATAGTTTAGTAAATCGTGGCCGGAAAGCATTATTCCATTGCTATTGGGGTGATAGCAAGGTGACTTTATCTCTTTAAGAGTTTTTTATCATGAAATAGTGATAAGTTGTTAATCTTTAGCCTTTATTCTAAGGCAATTTAATAATAAAGAATAAAAATATGGATATTATTTATACATGATTTAAAAATGAGTGGCACTCTGTTTGCGGGATAATTAAAATTGCGCCCATGAAAACAAATAATCAAGTTGTACAGTTTGTCACTATTGATGACGATGAGGCCGGCCAGAGAATTGATAATTTTTTGCTGGCTCGATTAAAAGGTGTACCTAAAAGCATGATCTACCGGATCTTGCGTAAAGGTGAAGTTAGAGTCAATAAAGGAAGAATCAAGCCTGAATATAAATTGACAGCAAACGATGTTGTCAGAATTCCGCCTGTCAGAGTGGCGGAAAAACAGGAGGTTCCTGTTTCTGCCAAGTTGGGTAAAGTTGCCGCGTTGGCAGAATGTATTCTTTATGAAGATGATTATATATTGGTCATTAATAAGCCTTCAGGAACAGCTGTGCATGGTGGGAGCGGGTTAAGTTTCGGTGTTATTGAAGGATTACGGGCATTACGTCCCGAAGCTCGCTTTCTTGAGCTGGTACACCGTCTTGACCGTGATACTTCCGGGGTTTTGCTGGTTGCGAAAAAACGTTCTGCTCTACGTTCATTGCATGAACAATTACGCCTTAAGCAAATGCAGAAAGATTATCTAGCTTTGGTGCGTGGGCAGTGGCAATCTCACTGCAAAGTCGTACAGGCACCTTTGTTAAAGAATCTTCTGCAAAGTGGTGAAAGAGTCGTGAAGGTCAGCAGCGAAGGTAAACCTTCTGAAACGCGTTTTAAGGTGGAAGAACGTTACGCGTTTGCTACATTAGTGCGGGCCAGTCCTGTAACCGGGCGTACCCATCAAATCCGTGTTCATACTCTGTATGCGGGGCACCCGATAGCATTTGATGATCGTTATGGTGACAAAGCGTTTGACGGGCAGCTTGCAGAAACAGGGATCAACCGGCTGTTTCTGCATGCCAGTTCACTGAAGTTTACGCATCCATCAACCGGTGAAACGATGCGTTTCGAAGCACCAATGGATGCGGCATTACGACAATGCTTAAAAAAATTGCGACAAATGTAATGCAATAATCATTTGTTTAATAATGTGCCGTCAGGGGGTTTACCCCTTGACGGGTAAGCATTTCAGTCAGTGTGATTAATGGCAGACCAACTAATGTATTGGGGTCTTTGCCATCTAGCTTTTCAAATAATGTGATCCCTAAGCCTTCACTTTTAAAACTGCCGGCACAATTAAACGGTTGTTCTTTTTCCAAGTAGCCGATGATTTCAGTATCAGTAAGCTCTCTAAAATGGACATGAAATAGTTCACAGCGAGTATCAGTACTTCCGGTTTTGCTATTGAATAATGTAATACCGGTATAAAAAGTGACACACTGACCACTGGATCTTTTTAACTGTGCGAAAGCATTCTCAAAATTATGCGGCTTTCCTGTTAATTCTCCATTTAAAATACAAACCTGATCTGAACCTATAATAAGATGGCTGGAATAATCCTGTTGTAATGCTGTAGCCTTTTCTTGTGAAAGCCGCATCACTAATTGTTCAGGATTTTCATTCTCCTGTGGGCTTTCATCAATATTTGGTGCTGCACAGGTAAAAGGCAGGCCAATTTTTTCCAGTAATAAGCGGCGATATATCGAAGTTGATGATAAAACAATCGGAAGCATCATTTTTCCATAAAATACGTAGAGAAATATTTGCAGGCATTTTAAACTATGCACCGCTTATTAAGCGAATATTTGGTGGAAAGGTGCAGATGTGTGGCCTTTTTCTTTGACTATATCCCGTTACAAAGATAATATGCGCGCCTTATGCAGAAGGTAAAATTACCCCTGACCATTGATGCACTTCGTGCAGCCCAGAAAAGATTAGACTACACTGGCAGTTATTCTGCTGAACAGGTGTCTCGTCTTATAGAATCAGTGGTCAGTGTGGATAGTGATGTAGATAACTCATTATCATTTCAGATTGATAATCAGCGTCTGGCAGTTGTAAAAGGGCATTCAGATGTGGATGTTACGCTTGCCTGTCAGCGTTGTGGTGGTAAATTCAGTCATCATGTTCACACAACGTATTGTTTTAGCCCGGTCGTCAATGATGAGCGGGCCGAAGCATTACCGGAAGAGTATGAGCCAATTGAGGTTAATGAATTTGGCGAAATAGATTTACTGGCAATGATAGAAGATGAAATAATTCTTTCTCTGCCGGTAGTTCCGGTACATGATTCTGAACACTGTGAAGTGTCCGACGCGGATATGGTGTTTGGTGTACTGCCTCCTGAAGCAGAAAAACCAAACCCATTTGCCGTATTAGCCAGTTTAAAGAAAAGTACTTAAGGAGTAAGGTCGATGGCCGTACAACAGAATAAACCAACTCGTTCTAAACGTGGTATGCGTCGCTCTCATGACGCACTGACTGCAACAAAAGTCTCTGTAGACAAAACTTCTGGTGAAACTCACCTGCGTCACCATGTGACTGCTGATGGCTACTACCGTGGCCGCAAGGTAATCAACAAGTAATTCAGCTAGTTATTAGCAAGTTGATATCTTGGCTAATCTAACCTTAGCGTTAGATGCTATGGGCGGGGATTTTGGTCCTCGCGTCACGGTGCCTGCTGCATTGCAGGCACTGGCATCTAATCCGCGATTAAAACTACTGTTGGTCGGTGACCCCGAAGCCATTTCTCCTTTGCTTGCAAACAAAAATGCCGAGCTGCTCAGCCGTTTGCAAATTATTCCTGCGGAACATGTTGTTGCCAATGATGTTAAACCGTCTCAGGCAATTCGTTCCAGTCACGGTACTTCGATGCGTATTACACTAAATCTGGTGAAATCAGGTGAAGCGCAGGCGTGTGTCAGTGCAGGAAATACAGGAGTATTGATGGGGCTGGCTAAACTGATGTTGAAATCGATAGAAGGAATTGAACGGCCAGCCTTGGTGACGGTCATACCAAATCTGAAACAACAAAAAACAGTAGTATTAGATTTGGGCGCTAATATTAATTGTAATAGTCGTATGTTAGTGCAATTTGCCATTATGGGCGCTGTAATGGCAGAAGATGTTGCGGGTGTAAAAAATCCACGTGTAGCATTACTTAATATCGGGGAAGAGGAATCCAAAGGGCTGGATAATATCCGCGAAGCCGCCATAACCTTGCGGAATAGTGAGTTAATCAACTATATAGGCTATGTGGAAGGAAATGAGCTGTTAACGGGGAAAACAGATGTCCTCGTGTGTGACGGCTTCGCAGGTAATGTTACGCTGAAAACAATGGAAGGCGCGATCAGAGTGATTCTGTCTCTGCTTAAGTCACCGGAAGGGCAAAAGAAAAAATCGTCATGGTTGATGAAAATATTTAGGAAGTTTTTGCTTAAACTAATAGCAAAACGCTTCGGTCATCTAAACCCTGATCAGCATAACGGCGCAACACTATTAGGATTGCGTGGTATTGTCATAAAAAGTCATGGTGCCGCGAATGAAAATGCTTTCAAAGCTGCAATTGAGCAAGCTGTTCAGGCAGTAGAAAAGCAGGTTCCTGAAAAGATTGCAGCCCGACTGAATGCAGTATTACCCAAGAGTGAATAAGCATAAATGTATACAAAGATCTTAGGCACAGGCAGTTACTTGCCGTCTCAGGTGCGTACTAACGCAGATTTAGAAAAAATGGTGGATACGACTGATGAGTGGATTGTCACTCGAACTGGTATCCGTGAACGTCGTATCGCCGATGAAGGTGAAACGGTGGCAACCATGGGATTCAGGGCTGCTGAACAAGCCATAGAAATGGCAGGCATCGATAAAACGCAAATTGATTTAATAGTTGTTGCAACAACAACGGGAACGCATGCTTTTCCCAGCAGTGCCTGCCAGATCCAAAAACTGCTAGGCATTAACGGTATTCCGGCTTTTGATGTTGCGGCGGCTTGTGCCGGGTTTACATATGCATTGAGCGTAGTTGATCAGTTTATAAAAACGGGTGCAGCTAAATGCGCACTGGTTATTGGTTCTGATACGCTTTCCAAAACGGTGAATCCAGAAGATCGTGGTACCGTTATCCTTTTTGGTGATGCAGCAGGAGCGATGGTGGTAGGAGCTTCGGAAGAGCCTGGTGTTCTATCGACCCATCTACATGCTGACGGTCATTATGGCGAATTATTATCAGTGCCACATCATGATCGCCAAAAAATGGATACACCAGCATACCTTACGATGGTTGGCAATGAAGTATTTAAGGTTGCTGTGCGAGAATTAGCGAATATTGTTGATGAGACATTGGAAGCTAATGGTTTGGCTCATTCCCAGCTTGATTGGCTGGTTCCCCATCAGGCGAACTTACGTATTATTTCAGCGACAGCTAAAAAACTGAATATGACGATGGATAAAGTTGTCGTGACACTGGATCGTCATGGTAATACCTCAGCTGCATCTGTCCCGACTGCATTTGACGAAGCGATCCGTGATGGAAGAATTCAGCGTGGCCAACTTGTTTTACTTGAAGCATTTGGCGGTGGCTTTACCTGGGGCTCAGCGCTAGTACGTTTTTAACTTAACAGGAAGATAAACATGTCTGATTTTGCAATGGTATTTCCCGGCCAAGGTTCTCAATCTCTTGGCATGCTAGCTGACTTAGCCTCGGAATTCCCGCTTGTAGAGCAAACTTTTGCAGAGGCTTCTGCGGTTTTGGGATACGATTTATGGGAGTTAGTCCAGCAGGGCCCAGCAGAAGAACTAAATAAAACGTGGAAAACACAACCTGCATTGCTGGCCGCTTCTGTTGCTATTTGGCGGGTTTGGCAGCAACAGGGAGGGAAAAACCCTTCCGTGATGGCAGGCCATAGTCTTGGCGAGTATTCAGCACTGGTTTGTGCTGGCGTCATTGAATTCCAACAGGCAATTAAACTGGTTGAATTACGTGGAAAGCTGATGCAGGAAGCCGTGCCTGAAGGGCTGGGTGCTATGTATGCCATTATTGGTCTGGATAACGAATCCATTGCAAAAGCATGTGAAGAATCAGCACAAGGGCAAATTGTTTCACCTGTGAACTTCAATTCCCCGGGGCAGGTTGTTATTGCGGGGGAAAAAGAAGCTGTAGAACGTGCGGGTGCTGCATGTAAAGCAGCGGGAGCTAAACGTGCTCTGCCGTTAGCAGTCAGTGTTCCTTCACACTGTGCATTAATGAAATCCGCCGCAGACCAGTTAGCTAATGCATTACAGTCTGTTGAGTTTAAGCAGCCGCAATTCCCTGTTATCAATAATGTTGATGTAAAAACAGAAGAATCTGCTGATACAATCCGAGCGGCGCTGGTGCGTCAGTTGTATAATCCGGTACGCTGGACAGAATCTGTTGAGTATATTGCCGCTCAGGGTATTGATAACCTGCTGGAAATAGGGCCGGGCAAGGTACTGACTGGCTTAACAAAACGAATTGTTGGTACTCTGAGTGCTGTAGCAGTGAATGATGTATCATCACTTACAATTGCTCTGAATAAATGACTGAGGAAAACATGGGCTTTGATGGAAAAATTGCACTAGTTACTGGTGCCAGCCGTGGCATAGGTCGAGCGATTGCAGAATTATTGGCTGAACGTGGCGCGCGCGTCATTGGTACCGCGACCAGCGAAAATGGAGCCGAGGCAATCAGCGCCTATCTGGGCGATAAAGGCAAAGGTTTTGTACTGAATGTCACAGATTCAGAATCCATTGAACAGGCACTATCGAATATTCGTGCTGAATTTGGTGAAATAGACATTCTGGTTAATAATGCGGGCATCACACGTGACAACTTGTTGATGCGCATGAAAGATGATGAGTGGCAAGGTATTGTTGACACTAATCTTTCTTCGATTTTTCGTCTGTCAAAAGCAGTAATGCGCTCTATGATGAAAAAGCGTTATGGGCGTATTATCTCCATTGGGTCTGTTGTTGGAACAATGGGAAATGCAGGGCAGGCGAATTACGCGGCAGCGAAAGCAGGAGTTATTGGTTTTAGTAAATCACTGGCTCGTGAAGTCGCTTCTCGTGGCATTACCGTCAATGTTATTGCTCCTGGTTTTATCGAAACCGATATGACCAGAGCGTTGACAGACGAACAACGAGCGGGCATTTTATCTGATGTTCCTGCTAATCGTCTCGGTAATGCAAAGGAAATTGCCAGTGCTGTAGCGTTTCTTGCTTCTGATGAGGCCGCTTACATTACGGGTGAAACATTACATGTCAATGGTGGCATGTACATGATCTAAAAAATGAGCGAACCTGCTGCTTTTTTATGTATTTATTATATAAAATAAGCAGTTAGTGGTTCGACCAGCCGGGATTTGGTTGCATCTTTTCCTGTATTTTATAAACTACGAAAACCATCGCGAAAGCGAGTTTTGATAGGAAATTTAATAGTATGAGCACTATCGAAGAACGCGTTAAGAAAATCATCGTTGAACAACTGGGTGTTAAAGAGGAAGAAGTTGTAACCACAGCTTCATTTGTTGATGACTTGGGCGCTGATTCTCTTGACACAGTTGAACTGGTAATGGCTCTGGAAGAAGAGTTCGATATTGAGATCCCAGACGAAGAAGCTGAAAAAATCACTACAGTTCAGGCTGCTATTGACTACGTTGAAAACGCAAGTAAATAAGCACATATACCTAGGCGGTCGTTCGACCGCCTATGTTTTTTGTCTTACATTTTTTCCCTCCCTGGAGGATAACCGTGTCTAAGCGTCGAGTAGTCGTGACCGGACTAGGCATGGTATCTCCTGTCGGCAATACAGTAGAGTCTTCTTGGAACGCTGTTTGTACCGGACAGAGTGGTATCGGCCTTATCGAACATTTCGACACCGCTAACCATGCAACTAAGTTTGCTGGTTTGGTGAAGAATTTTAATCATGAAGATTTCAATATTTCGCGCAAAGATGCACGAAAAATGGATTTGTTCATTCAGTATGGTATTGCTGCAGGTGTTCAAGCTTTTGAAGATGCAGGAATCGAAGTAACAGAAGCCAATGCTGGCCGCTTTGGTGCTGCTATTGGTTCTGGTATTGGTGGTTTGGGCCTGATTGAAGAGAACCACAGAACATTGCTTTCTGCTGGTCCTCGTAAAGTCAGTCCGTTCTTTGTACCTTCAACCATTATTAATATGGTGGCTGGCCATCTGAGCATACTATACGGCCTTCGTGGTCCTAGTATCTCTATTGCAACAGCCTGTACTTCTGGTGTGCACAACATTGGTCATGCAGCGCGTATAATTGCTTATAATGATGCTGATATCATGTTGGCAGGTGGTGCTGAAAAAGCAAGTACAGAATTTGGTGTTGCCGGGTTTGGTGCTGCCCGTGCACTGTCGACCCGTAATGATGATCCTAAAACCGCGAGCCGTCCTTGGGACAAAGATCGTGATGGATTTGTTCTGGGGGATGGTGCTGGTGTTGTTGTTCTTGAAGAATATGAACATGCCAAAAAACGCAGCGCAAAAATTTATGCTGAAGTCGTTGGCTTTGGTATGAGTAGTGATGCGTATCACATGACATCTCCGCCTGAAGATGGAGCAGGGGCTGCACTTGCTATGGAAAATGCTCTGAAAGATGCAGGCATTTCTTCAGAACAAGTGGGCTACATTAATGCTCATGGGACTTCAACACAGGCGGGAGATCTTGCTGAGGCTCTGGCTGTGGAATCTGTCTTTGGTAAAGACACTAAAGTATTAGTGAGTTCAACCAAGTCAATGACAGGTCACCTGCTGGGTGCAGCTGGTGCTGTGGAATCCATTTTCACAGTTCTTTCTTTGCAGGATCAGATTGTTCCTCCAACTATTAACCTGGTTAATCAGGACGAAAATTGCCGCCTGGATTTTGTGCCTGGCGAAGCACGTAAAGTTGAGGGAATGGAATATGCGTTGTGTAACTCTTTCGGCTTCGGTGGAACTAACGGTTCACTGATTTTCCGTAAGATCTAAAACACCCTATTTCTATAAAAAGCCTCAACTTACGTTGGGGCTTTTTTTATACTACGAATGTACATTTTTGCACTGCTACCGCTCATATACTATGATAGCGCCCCTTATAACCTGAGGTTTTCACACCTTTTTATTTAAGAATCAGAAAGTAAGATGAAGTATTGGATTAACGGCAAACCGCAAGATCAAATCTCGGTTAATGATCGCTCGGTACAATATGGTGATGGCTGCTTTACCACAATCAGAGTAGAGCAGGGTCAGGCAGCTTTTTTGCCTTTTCATGTGAAACGATTACAAAAAGGCGTTGAAAGGCTGTTTATGCCATTACCGGATTGGGCAAAACTGGAAAACCACATTAAACAAGTTGTTACAGGATGTGAGTCTGGTGTTTTGAAAGTACTCTTATCCAGAGGTTCGGGCGGACGCGGTTACAGCAGTGATGGTATTAATGGGCCAAACCAGATCCTTTTACTAAGCCCCTATCCAGAGCAATATTACAGGCAACGGAAAACGGGTGTTGTATTGGGGCTTAGTCCTGTTGCTATGGGAATTAACCCTCATTTGGCGGGAATTAAGCATCTGAACCGTTTGGAACAAGTTCTGATAAAGCGGTTTATTGATCAGGAAAAGATCGATGAAGCACTGGTGCTTGATAGTGATGGTTTATTAGTTGAATGTTGTAGCGCTAATATATTCTGGCGGAGAGGTAAAAATATCTATACGCCGGATTTGAGCCAGTGTGGTGTGGAAGGGGTTATGCGACAGAAAATTATCCAGCTATTGGAAGGTAGCGATTACCATTTGTCGTGTGTCATGCGTTATCCTGAAGCATTAGCGCACGCTGATGAGGTAATTATTTGTAATTCACTGATGCCTGTTATGGCAGTTAATCAGATTCAGGCACATAAAAATCAGCCTGCATGGAAATACCAATCCAGAGAGTTATATGAGTATTTATTACCTGAATGTTTAAGCCTGTAATTCTGCGGATTATTAAACGGTAGTGATTCAGCCAGCCCTTGAAAGGCAGATAAAAGTGGTAACCGAATGAAACTTAAAAAGCGCATTCTTATTCTACCTGGATTAATTATTTTTGTTGCAGCAATAGCATTTTTCTTTTTTATCAAAAAAGTAGAAAACTTTTCTGCTCAGAAGGTGAATCTGGCTCAGGATCTGATATTTACCTTACCGGCTGGGACGGGGCGTATCGGCTTAGAAATGTTGTTGATTCAGCATAATTTAATCAAAGATAACGGGTTATTACCGTGGCTTTTCCGGTTAGAACCGGAGCTAATCAAATTTAAGGCAGGAACTTACCGATTACAGAAAAATATGTCAGTAAGAGAAATTCTGCAATTGTTTGCCAATGGTAAAGAGGTCCAGTTTACTATTCGTTTTGTTGAAGGCAGCCGTCTTTCTGATTGGTCAAAAATATTACAGAATGCGCCATACTTAAAACATGTGGCTGAAAATAAGACGCCACAAGAACTGGCAGAATCGCTGGGTATGAAAATAGAGAGTCCATTGGAAGGATGGTTCTATCCTGATACTTACCTCTATACCGCAGGTACAAGCGATATAGACTTACTCAAGCGGGCCCACCAAAAAATGGTTATGGCTGTCGATCAGGAATGGAAAAACCGGGCTGAAAATCTACCGTATAAGAGTTCTTATGAGATGCTAATTATGGCCTCCATCATCGAAAAGGAAACTGCTGTAGATGCTGAACGCGCTAAAGTGGCTTCTGTATTTATCAATCGACTGCGTTTAAAGATGCGGTTGCAGACCGATCCGACAGTGATATACGGGCTAGGGGATAAATACACCGGAACTATTTTCCGTAGCAGCCTGAGCACCTTTACGCCATACAACACTTATATGATTGAAGGGCTACCACCGACGCCGATTGCTATGCCGGGTCTTGCATCAATTAAAGCAGCGGCTCATCCGGCGGTAACAAACTATTTATATTTTGTCGCAGATGGTAATGGCGGCCATACTTTTACCACAAATTTAATAGAGCATAATAGAGCGGTAAGCCTTTATCGCCAGAGATTGAAGCAGGATAAATGAACAGCAAATTTATTGTTATTGAAGGGCTTGAAGGAGCAGGAAAAACCACGGCTATCCAGACAGTGTCTGATACACTGAAACAATCCGGGATTTCTGATCTTGTTTTTACCCGTGAGCCGGGTGGAACACCATTAGCGGAAAAATTACGCCAGATGATCAAGCAAGGGATCGAAGGTGAAATATTAACGGATAAAGCAGAAGTTCTGATGCTTTATGCTGCCCGGGTTCAGTTGGTGGAGAATGTCATCAAGCCTGCACTGGCAAAAGGTTGCTGGGTTGTTGGGGATCGCCATGATATGTCATCTCAGGCATATCAGGGAGGCGGACGTAACATTGACCAACATTTATTGGCTTCACTACGTGAAGCAGCGTTCGGTGATTTTTCACCTGATCTGACTATTTATCTTGATTTACCGCCAGAGGTTGGCTTACAGCGTGCCCGCGAACGCGGTGAACTGGATCGTATTGAAAAAGAATCATTAGATTTTTTCCATCGTACCCGCAAAAGATACCTTGAATTGGTCGCACAGGATAAATCCATCATAAAAATAGATGCAACGCAGCCATTGGAAAAAGTACAGGATGACATTCGTCAGGCTCTGCAATATTGGCTGGAAAAACAGGAAATACATGCATGAATTGGTATCCGTGGCTTAACCATGCATATCGTCAGCTGATTGAATCCCACCAACAGGGGCGTGGTCACCACGCTCTTTTGCTCCATGCTCATGAAGGAATGGGTGCAGATGCACTGCTTTATGGATTAAGCCGTTGGCTAATGTGTCAGAATAAACAGGGAATAAAAAGTTGCGGTAAATGCCACGGCTGTCATTTGATGTTGGCAGAAACACATTCTGATTGGCATGTACTCGCCCCGGAAAAAGGGAAAAGCACAATTGGTGTAGATGCAGTCCGTCAGCTCAGCGAAAAGCTTTATGAGTATTCTCAACAGGGGGGTGCCAAGATTGCGTGGGTACCTTCAACAGAATCACTGACTGATGCAGCCTCAAATGCGTTGTTAAAAACTCTGGAAGAGCCGCCCGGTAATACCTATTTTCTATTGAGATGTCAGCGTCCTGCCAGTTTACTGGCAACACTGCGAAGCCGTTGTTTTTACTATCATCTTCCGGTTCCTGAAACTAAGGCCGGTTTGCATTGGCTGCAAAAAAAGCTCCCGACGATACCATCACAGGATATTCAGACAGCACTGAAACTGTCTCAGGGAGCACCTTTGGCGGCAAAACAGTTACTCCAGACTGAAAAATGGCAACAGAGAAATGTATTTTGTCAGGCTATCACGCAGGCACTACATAAATATGATACCTTGTCACTTTTGCCATTGTTGAATCGTGATGATGTACAACAGTCTTTGTACTGGCTAATCAGCCTGTTGTCTGATGCGGTAAAATGGCGTCAGAAGGCGCAAAATTACTGTATCAATCAGGATCAGCAGATGTTGATTCACCATCTGGCCTCCAGCCAAAGTGTGGAAAAATTGTTAAATACAGTTGATGATTGGATACGCTGCCGTCATCAATTAATATCCGTAGCGGGCATCAATCGGGAATTGTTATTAACTGAACAATTACTCAATTGGGAAGGGCAGCTTTGCTCCACTCGGTAATACATTTAAATATGGGCATATTATGTTTTTAGTTGATTCACATTGTCATCTCGATTGTTTAGATTATGAAACACTGCATAAAAGTGTAGATGATGTAGTGGCGAAAGCCGCAGAAAGGGATGTGAAGTATATGCTGGCAGTTGCGACCACATTACCCGGCTTCCTGCATATGAAAAACCTGATTGGTAAACGTGACAACGTTGCGTATTCCTGCGGTATTCATCCGTTAAATCTGGATGAAGGATATGATTTTGATGAGCTTGCCCGTTTAGCCGCAGATAATGATGTTATCGCAATGGGTGAAACAGGGCTGGATTATTATTATCAGAAAGATAACGCAGAATTACAGAGAACTTCATTTCGCCAGCATATCCGCATTGGTCGCGAATTAAATAAGCCGGTGATTGTTCATACCCGTGATGCAAAAGATGACACCCTGATGGTACTGCGGGAAGAGAAAGTGCAGGATTGTGGCGGAGTTTTGCATTGTTTTACTGAAGATAAAGAGACAGCCAGGGATTTACTGGATCTTGGCTTTTATATTTCGTTTTCGGGTATTGTGACATTCCGCAATGCCGAACAAATTCGTGAGGCAGCGAGGTTTGTTCCCCTTGATCGTATTCTTGTAGAGACTGATTCACCTTATCTGGCGCCGGTTCCTCATCGTGGTAAGCAAAATCAGCCTGCTTATGTACGTGATGTTGCTGAGTATATGGCAGTATTGAAAGGCGTCAGTCTTGAAGAATTAGCCGAAGTGACAACAAGGAACTTTTGTAATTTGTTTCATATCGACATTTAAGAACATTAAATGATAATAAAGGAGAAATGAGATGGCAGAAGAAACTATTTTTAGCAAAATCATCCGTCGTGAAATCCCATCTGATATCGTATATCAAGATGAGTTAGTCACCGCATTCAGAGATATTACACCTCAGGCACCAACTCACATTCTGATTATTCCTAATGTGCTGATCCCAACGGTTAATGATGTTATGCCGGAGCATGAGGCTGCATTAGGTCGCCTATTCACGGTTGCTGCAAAAATCGCAAAACAGGAAGGGATTGCTGAAGACGGCTATCGCCTCATCATGAACTGTAACCGTCATTCAGGACAGGTTGTTTTTCATATCCATATGCATCTGGTTGGTGGGCATCCACTAGGCCCGTTACTGGCAGAATAAGATTACTCACTGCCGTTTTTTAATGCGGTCACTTGTAAGACGAAAGATATCCTGACAGCTGTAACCGGAGTAGATTAATGAAAAGAATTTTCTTGGTTGTATTATCAGCACTGTTGCTGGCGAGTTGTACATTAACATCCACACAACCGCCTGCTCCTGTTACACCTGCTGAACCAGAGCAAAAAACGGAACCCACTGAGCCGCCGTTACAGAAAGTACCTCAGCCGCCGAAGATACAATCAATTAACTGGAATAATATTGTTCAGCCATTAGTTGACCAGATGGCTAAAGCACATGGAGTAGAAGCGGGAAAAATACTGCTCGTTGATAATGTCAAAAATAATACGAGTGGTTCACTGAGAACACTTAAGGCAACTGACGCAATTACTGATGTGGTCAGCAAGACGCATGTTTTTCAGGTCGTGCCGAAAAATCAGGTTTATTACGCCCGACAGGCTCTGGGGCTGTCATCAGAAGATAGTCTGGCATCACGTAGCAAATCTATCGGTTTGGCTCGTTATTTGAATGCCGATTATGTCATCTATTCCGTGGCTTCTGGTGATACCCAACAGCGTAAGATAAACATGCAGCTTATGCTGGTCAAAACGGGTGAAATACTCTGGTCTGGTAGCAGTGATATCAACTAATAGTGAAGTTCTATCTGGAATGTTGCGTCAGAAGTGGCCTGACATTCCAGCAGAAAACTGGGAGATCAGGCCATTAACAGGGCTGACTCAGGGAAGCCACTATATCACGGATGGTGTACGCCAGATGGTAGGGCGTAAACACACATGGCACAGTGGTGCTTTGGGTGTTAATCGCCAACGGGAACAGCGGATATTACGTAAATTATCTTTGACCGGCATCGCGCCTGATGTAATCGCAATGCACGATGATTGGCTGTTACTGGAGTGGCTGAAAGGCACAAAGATCACAGCAGAAGAATTCGGTTTACCCACATTTCAACAGTCATTGGCAAATACCATCGCCATTCTCCATAACCAAACGCCATTGGGGTATGCCTTCCAACTCAAAGAACAATTAGCTTCCCAATGGCAATATATTGATAATTCGCGGCTTTCTTCCAGATGGTTGCGGCTGCATAAATTCTTTATATCAGCGAAAATGCCCGCGCCTTTGAAAATAGCACCTGCTCATATGGATATTCACCCTGATAATCTGATTGTGACATCGGAAGGTTTGAAACTGATTGACTGGGAATATGCGGCGGATGTTGATATTGGTTTTTCATTAGCGGGGTTGTTTGAAGGGAATCAATGGAATGAGATGCAGCAGAAATTTTTTTTGAATTATTATTGTACTGACGCATCAGGATATAGTGATATCGTCTTATTACAGCAAAAAATTAGGCAATGGAAACCGTGGGTCAGATACATGATGCTGATGTGGTATGAAGTTCGCTGGCAGCAGACAAAAGATCCGCAATTTTTAGCTCTGGCTTATCCTTTGCGTCTGGATTTTAAGCTGACGTTTTAACACGAAGGTCGGCAATTGATAAGATGGTAACCAATAAATAGATAACTAATAAGAAGTGAGGAATATTATGGGGCCGGTAATGTTAGATGTTGTTGGTCATGAGCTGGATAGTGAAGAGCGTGAAATTCTGCAACATCCATTAGTGGGCGGTTTGATCCTGTTCACCCGCAATTTCCATGATACTCAGCAGTTGCGTGATTTGGTGCGCCAAATCCGCGAAGCTTCCCGTCATCGTTTAGTCATTGCCGTTGATCAGGAAGGAGGACGGGTACAGCGTTTTCATGAAGGATTTACACGATTACCTGCGGCTCAGTCTTTTGCCTGTTTGCATGACGAACTGATGGGTGGGCATTTGG
Source organism: Xenorhabdus stockiae (assembly GCF_002632825.1). GTDB lineage: Bacteria > Pseudomonadota > Gammaproteobacteria > Enterobacterales > Enterobacteriaceae > Xenorhabdus > Xenorhabdus stockiae. The sequence goes on along the minus strand of NZ_NJAJ01000004.1, from coordinate 26,972 downwards.
CCGAAGAATCGGGTTGGCTGATGGCATCAGAGATGATTTCAATGGACATTGATATCAGTTTTGCTCCTGTACTGGATTTAGGCCATAAATGTACCGCGATTGGTGAACGCTCATTTCATGAAGAGCCTGAACCTGCGATGGTGATGGCAGAGCGATTTATCAGGGGAATGCATTCGGCTGGCATGAAATCGACGGGTAAACACTTTCCCGGCCATGGTGCAGTCATAGCGGATTCCCACAAAGAAACGCCAATAGATAATCGCTCAATGGATGCAATTAGCTGTCACGATATGCTGATCTTCCGCGATTTTATCCAGCGTAACTTACTTGATGCAATTATGCCTGCACATGTTATCTATCCTCAGATTGATGATCGTCCGGCAAGCGCTTCCCCTTACTGGCTGAAAAACGTCTTACGCCAGCAGTTGGGATTTAATGGTGTTATTTTTTCAGATGACTTATCTATGGAAGGGGCTGCTGTTATGGGTGGCTATGCTGATCGGGCAAAAGCCTCACTGGATGCGGGCTGCGATATGATTCTGGTGTGTAATAACCGTCAGGGTGCGACTAACGTATTAGATAATTTACCGATAGTTAACTCAGATAAGGTGGCACGGTTATATCATCAGGGAAGGTCGTTTAGTCTGGAAGAACTGAAAAAATCAGAGCGCTGGCAGCGGGCGAATTTGCAATTAAATAATTTATGTGAGCACTGGTTAAGTTGTGGCTAATCACTTCTGATTTATCGCGTCAAACGAAAGGCAGGATTGTTACATTATGATCCTGTCTTTTTGTATTCCCTTTTTATTTATTACTTTTTGCTGTCCATTTCAGAACAATATTCTTCATGTATTTCATTAAATAACACTGCTAATCACATAATGTTAACATTGTAAATTATAAGTATTAATAAACTAGATTTAAGTCTGATTAATTAGAGTTGAGTACGTAAATTTTGTGATTGGCGTCTAATTAATCAAAAGAATTTAGCAGGGGCCATTTTTGGTATGACCGACTGACCAGCCGTGATATTCTGGCAATATTTTCAGTATGAAATTTATCATTAGTGATGTCATTTAAGAACGTTATTCAAAAGATCGTTTAGCGCTTTACATAACATTAGTTGTATTTTCAGTGGGGTAGTCATGACAACGCCAAAGACAAGAATTGTCATCATTGGTGGGGGTGCTGGCGGTTTAGAACTGGCAACACGTTTGGGACATAAATTAGGGCGTAAGCAAAAAGCCGAAATAACTTTGGTGGATCGCAACAACAGCCATTTATGGAAACCGTTATTACATGAAGTAGCAACAGGTTCTCTTGATGATGGCGTTGATGCACTGAGTTATCTTGCTCATGCAAGTAACCATTACTTCAACTTCCAATTAGGCACACTCACAAATATCAATCGTGAAGAAAAGAAAATCACACTGGCAGCAATTCGTGATGAAAGTAGTGATTTGTTAGTACCAGAGCGTGAGTTGACTTACGACATTCTTGTTATGGCATTAGGCAGCCAATCGAATGATTTTGGTACAGCTGGTGTAAGAGAAAACTGCATTTTCCTTGATAATCCGCAGCAGGCACATCGTTTCCATAATGAAATGCTGAACCTGTTCCTGAAATATTCTGCGAATCAATGCCCGGAAGAGAAAGTTAATATAGCGATTGTTGGTGGTGGTGCAACAGGTGTTGAGCTTTCCGCTGAGCTATACAATGCAGTTAAACAGCTAAATAGTTACGGTTTTGAAAGCCTGAATACAGATGCCCTGAATGTGACTTTGGTCGAGGCTGGCGAACGTATTTTGCCAGCTTTGCCACCACGTATTTCTGGTGCTGCACACCAAGAGCTGACTAAACTGGGTGTTAAAGTCTTAACTAAGACAATGGTAACCAGTGCAGATGAAAATGGCCTGAATACCAAAGATGGCGAGCAGATCAAAGCTTCTTTGATGGTCTGGGCTGCCGGAATTAAAGCGCCAGATTTTATGAAAGAGATTGGTGGTCTGGAAACAAACCGTATCAATCAGCTGGTGGTGAAGCCTACTTTGCAGACAACACTGGATGAGACTATTTTTGCTATCGGTGACTGTGCATCCTGTCCAAAAAAAGAGGGAGGTTTCGTTCCTCCACGCGCTCAGTCTGCTCACCAAATGGCGAGCCGCTGCTATGACAACATTCTGGCTTTACTGAATGAAAAACCGCTGAAAGATTATGAATATAAAGATCATGGTTCTTTGGTTTCTTTATCTAAATTCAGTACCGTTGGTAGCCTGATGGGTAACCTGATGCGTGGCTCAATGATGGTAGAAGGCCGTATTGCCCGTATCGTTTATATCTCTTTATACCGTATGCATCAGGTAGCATTGCATGGGTATATTAAAACAGGCCTAATGATGTTGGTTGGTGGAATAAATCGTGTGATCCGTCCACGATTGAAATTGCACTAATTCAACCAGAGTGGTTCATCTGAATTTGATTATTGATATATTCAATAAATTTCAGATGAACCGCTAAATTTTCATTATTTTTATTCAATACTACGCTATTTTTTCATTCTATTTATCATAACTCGTTTTCTTCCCATTTTTTAATCAGGTTAATCGTTGTAATAAAACTCATTTTAGCTAGGTAACCATGACATAAAAATGTATGTTTATCTGTTAGGATTGGAAAAATTTAGTTTAGTAATGATAAAGATATTTAATGTAATGAAAGCATGAAATTAATTTAAGATCTAAATTTGCTTAATTTTAAATTTCCATAAATACAGTGAATTAAGATTTCTTTAATCACGAGTTGAGTGCGTTTTTATTTTCCGAAAATAACTAAGGGATATTTTTAAGTAAGGAGTATGGAAAATTATAAATATAATAACGTGTTATGCAAGTAAGCTAAAGGTAAGGCAGTACAGATTCTACTCTCTGATTGTTATTATTACTGTTGGTATCGCTATAATATTTTTCTCTAAAAAACCACAGCCTAAATATGCTCAGGTACTTTCTTCAGAACCTATCATAACAATAGGTTATGCACAAAAATATTATTGTAATGGGGCATTGGTGCCATTTATTAAAATATTTGGCAATACTGAAAGCAACCGCTTATCTACATGTAAAAATAGTCTGTTTTCTTTCATAGAAAGATTAAATATAACAAGAGAATCTTATGCACTGAGTTATTATGAGTTAAAACATTGCATTGCATTTAAAATCCGGGAGCCGCGTATTATTGGGTATGATGTCATTTATGCTATTGATAATAAGCCGGGAAAGGTAAGAGTGATACATAAACCAGATCAATCGATCCCGTTGAATGAAAAAGGGAAGCTGATCCTTGCACCGTATTTGTAGAGGTGCTCCAGAAATGAAATATCTCCGGTCACATAGTTATTATATTCCCGGAGATAAGTATATAAGATGAAATTTGTTTATATTTTAACGATATTTAAAAGCAACAGTATTGATGCTATACCTGATGTTGCTCAAATGCTTCCAATAATGACTGAATAAACGATAAGCGTGCGGTTCTTTCAGTTAACTCGTTAATAAATTTCAGTTTAGAAGGTCCATCCAGCCGATAGATATTAGGCTGAGTCTGCAATAAGTTGATCAGATAGTGGGGATCTACTTTATTATTTTGACTAAATTCAATAAAGCCGCCTTTTTCATGGGCTTCAATACGTTTTATCCCCAGCTTCTGAGCTGTAAGGCGGATAGAGGCTGATTGTAGTAAATGCCTGCCCGGATCGGGTAACATACCGAACCTGTCAATGAGCTCAACTTTTAATTCTGTCAGTTCATTGTCATTCTGAGCGCTGGCAATACGCTTGTAGAAAGACAGACGCGTATTTACATCCGGGATATAATCATCGGGTAAAAGCACTGGAATGCGCAGTTCTATCTCGGTTTGATTGTTAGTTAAATCCTCAAGTGAGGGTTCCCGTCCGTTTTTGAGTGCATCAACGGCACTTTCCAGCAGCTCCATATAGAGTGTGAAACCGATACTGGCCATTTGACCACTTTGATCTTCACCCAGAAGTTCACCAGCTCCTCGGATTTCCAAATCATGAGTTGCCAGAGCAAACCCTGCTCCCAGATCTTCAAGTGAAGCAATCGCTTCCAGCCGCTTTTGTGCATCCGTGGTCATAGCTTTCGGGTGCGGAGTTAACAAATACGCATATGCCTGATGATGAGATCGACCGACACGCCCGCGTAATTGATGTAACTGAGCCAGACCGAAGTGATCAGCCCGTTCAATAATAATGGTATTCGCTGTCGGAATATCGATCCCGGTTTCAATAATTGTAGTGCATATCAATACATTAAAGCGCTGATGATGGAAATCCGTCATGACACGCTCCAAGTCACGTTCACGCATTTGCCCGTGACCGATAACCATTCTGGCTTCAGGCACTAATTCTTCCAGCCGGCTTTTTGCTTTTTCAATATTTTCGACATCGTTATAGAGATAATAAACCTGACCACCACGTAAGATTTCACGCAGAATAGATTCACGAACGACTAAGCTGTCATATTCACGTACAAAGGTTTTTACTGCCAGCCGACGAGCAGGGGGAGTCGCAATAATCGACAGATCGCGCATTCCGCTCATTGCCATATTAAGCGTTCGGGGAATAGGAGTTGCTGTCATGGTCAGGACATCAACATCGGCACGGATAGCTTTGATTCGCTCTTTATGGCGGACACCGAAACGGTGTTCTTCATCCACAACTAATAAACCCAAATCCTTCCAGCGCAGATCACTTTGCAACAGCTTATGCGTACCGATGATGATATCGACTTTCCCTTCTGCTGCCATATCTATAACTTGCTGTTGCTCTTTGGCACTGCGGAACCGTGACATCACCTCAATGTGTACAGGCCAGTTCGCAAAACGATCGCGGAAATTATCATAGTGTTGTTGGGCTAACAGAGTCGTTGGGACTAAAACAGCGACTTGCTTATTATTGTTGATAGCAGTAAAAGCAGCTCGCATTGCGACTTCCGTCTTACCGAAGCCGACATCACCACATACCAGTCTGTCCATCGCAATTGGCTGGCACATATCGCTCAGTACCGCATTAATGGCCTGTTCCTGATCGGGTGTTGTATCGAATGGGAAATTTTGGCAGAACAATTGATATTGTTCCCGATCGTGCTTAAACGCAAAACCCGGTTTAATGGCTCGCTGGGCGTAGATATCCAGTAATTCAGCGGCAATATCACGGACTTTTTCTGCCGCTTTCTGACGAGCTTTATTCCATGCTTCACCACCCAGTTTGTGCAGTGGTGCGCTTTCCTCTGCTCCTCCGGCGTAGCGGCTGATTAAATGCAGAGATGAAACCGGTACATACAGCTTGTCCTCTCCGGCATAAGTCAGAATGAGATATTCAGCCTTAATGCCCCCTGCCTCCAGTGTTGTTAGCCCCTGATAGCGTCCAACACCATGTTCAAGATGTACGACGGGCTGACCGGGGCGGATTTCGGCGAGGTTACGGATCAGGGTATCGGTATTAATTGTGCGTCGGTTATCCTGACGGCGGCGGCTGACACGTTCACCAAGCATGTCGCTTTCACAAATGAAGGCGAGTTTTTTCTCTTCATCTATAAAACCCTGTTCTGCGCTGCCCACCATTAAAAAGCATCCTGCCTCTTTAGCATCTTCCAGCTGATGTATTGTGACCGGATGAATTTTTATCCGAGACAATAACTCATTGACTGATTCCCGACGTCCTTCACTTTCCACTGAAAAAATGACCTTGCCACTGAACTGCTCGATAAAGCGGCGTACTTTATCTAAAGGCGCTTTATGATGGGCGGCAACGGAGATATCCGGTAAAGGCTGATAAGCAAGATTGATATTTCCGGCTTTCTTGGGTAACTCTTCATTTTTAATTTGGACGCGGGGCCATTTTTTCAGCTCAGCGAAAAGACTGTCAACGGGAAGCCAAATTTGGTCGGGAGGAAGTAATGGCCGCATCGGGTCAACTTTACGGCTCTCAAAACGCTGATCGGTATCTTGCCAGAAACGTTCTGCCGTGTTCATCAAATCCTGTACAATAATCAGCGTATTTTCAGGCAGATAATCAAATAGTGTGGATAAAGGCTGTTCAAAGAATAATGGCTGCCAGTACTCAATGCCTGCGGGTAACATTTTTTTACTGACCTGCTGATAAATGTGTTCAGCATCCCGCCGGACATCAAACTTTTCACGCCATTGGCTGCGGAATAATTCAATGGCTTCTTTATCTGTCGGAAACTCATGGGCCGGCAGTAAACTGATTTTCTCCACTTCCTCCAGCGTTCGTTGGCTATCCACATCAAAAGTACGCAGGCTGTCGATTTCATCATCAAAAAAATCGATGCGGTAAGGGTGTTCGCTTCCCATAGGAAATAGATCGAATAAGGCACCGCGTGTGGCAAATTCACCATGTTCAAGCACTTGCTCAACACTACGATAACCGGCCTGTTCCAGATTTGCCCGTAATTTATCACGCGAAATACGTTGCCCTTTATGCATGATTAGAGCATGCCCCTGAAGGTACTCGTGAGGGCAAACACGCTGCATCAATGTATTAACAGGCAGAATAAGTGCCCCTTCTGTCATAAAAGGTAGCTGATACAGGGTAGATAAACGATTTGAAATGATTTCCTGATGAGGGGAAAAACTATCGTAAGGTAGAGTTTCCCAATCTGACAACATGTTTATTGAAGTACGGGTAAATTGTGGAATTTCATCACGCAGCCGTAAAGTGTTCTGCATATCTTTTGTGACTAATAATACAGGGCCGGAGTGACGTTCAATGATTTCAGCACATTCAATGGCACAAGCAGCACCGATCAGATGGCCTAACTGGCGGATATCACCGCGACGTTCAGGAAGTTGATAACGATATTTTGCGGACATAAGCGTTTGATGTGTTCTCTAAGATTCAGTCCATTCCCAACACATATTTAACCCAGTAACCTTTACAATAAATACGCTGGCAGGTTGAGAGAAGTAAAAACAGAACCGGAATGTGAATGGCTCCATCATATAGTACAGCTGCTCTTTATTATCCCTGAACACATTGCTTTGGCAACAGCTGAGTAACAGATTTGCTGTCTGGCCTGAGGTGGTATATTAGCTCGTGTTAACAACAGGGCTTTTTTATCTTCAATTTCGAAGGTGCTAATCAAAACTTAATTAAACAGTGATAATATGTAATAAGTGAACGATATAGATTGAATTTTTTATAAAATACATATGCAAAAACAGAGATAAAATATGATCTTTTTCATTAATTTAATGCATTCAAATAACCCCCTTTGATACGGCGGATCCTATGTTTCAGTCTGTTTCATTATTTATCGGATTGCGCTATATGCGCGGGCGGGCGGTTGATAAATTTGGCCGCTTTGTTTCCTGGCTTTCAGCCATTGGTATTACATTAGGGGTGGCTGCATTAATTACTGTGTTATCAGTCATGAACGGTTTTGAACGTTCACTGGAGGCCAGTATTCTGGGCTTTATGCCTCATGTCATTATTACTTCAGAAAAGGGGTCAATTAATCCTGCCGAGCATCCGAAAAGTCAGCTTTCTGGTTTAAAAGATGTCACCCGTATTGAGCCGGTTGTTCAGGGAGATGTTGTACTGCAAAGTGCCCATAATGTGGGAGTCGGAGTTATGTTGGGTATTAAGCCGGATGAATATACACCGTTGGCGGAATATACCGTCAATGTTGATCAGAGCCAATTGCAGCCCGGTCGCTATTTTGTGATTTTAGGTGAAAAACTGGCAGCAAGACTGGGTGTCAGGCGAGGCGATCAGATCCGCATTATCGTTCCGAGTGCCAGCCAGCTTACCCCAATGGGCAGGATACCCAGCCAGCGTTTATTTACAGTAGCCGGGACATTTTTTGCCAACAGTGAAGTTGATGACACTGAAATGCTGGTTAATCAGCAAGATGCCGCCCGACTTTTACGCTATCCCATTAACAATATTACTGGCTGGCGTTTATTTCTCACTGAACCATTAAAAGTAGATGAATTAAGTCAGCAGCCGCTGCCAAAAGGCTTGGTCTGGAAAGACTGGCGTGAACGTAAGGGGGAGTTTTTTCAGGCAGTACGTATGGAAAAAAATATGATGGGGTTATTGCTTAGCCTAATCATCGCAGTTGCTGCTTTCAATATTATCACTTCTCTTTCTTTATTAGTGATGGAAAAACAGGGTGAGATTGCTATTTTGCAGACACAAGGGTTAACCCGTCGGCAAGTGATGACCATTTTCATGATTCAGGGAGCCGGAGCAGGCATCATTGGTGCTTTATTGGGAACGGGGTTAGGAATACTGCTTTCTAGTCAACTGAATAAATTAATGCCTGTTATCGGCCTGCTGACAGAAGGTATTCAATTACCTGTTGCCATTGAGCCTGCTCAGGTGGCGATTATTGCCGTCAGTGCCATGTTAATCTCTCTATTATCCACTTTGTATCCTTCCTGGCGCGCTGCTGCCACTCAACCTGCTGAGGCTTTACGTTATGAGTAATCAACCTTTATTGCTATGCCATCATTTGTATAAAAAATATCAGGAAGGGCAGGTTTCCACTGAGGTATTAAAAAATGTCACATTTTCCATGCAGCAAGGAGAAATGATGGCGATTGTCGGTAGTTCCGGTTCAGGTAAAAGTACTCTGTTGCACTTATTAGGAGGGTTGGATTCACCGACCTCCGGTGAAGTGATTTTCAAGGGGGAATCACTTAATAATATGTCTGCTTCCGGGCGGGCAGAATTACGAAACAGAGAAATTGGTTTTATTTACCAGTTTCACCATCTGCTGCCTGATTTTAATGCATTAGAAAATGTTGCTATGCCACTATTGATCGGCAGTAAAAGGTTGCTTGGGGGGAAGAAGCAGGCTGAACAAAAAGCACGGGATATGTTGGCGGCAGTCGGGTTGGAAAAGCGGGCACACCATCGGCCTTCTGAATTATCAGGAGGTGAACGCCAACGGGTTGCTATTGCTCGTGCACTGGTGAACGAACCTTCACTGGTATTGGCAGATGAGCCGACAGGTAATCTTGACCAACGTAACGCTGACAGCATTTTTGAGCTGTTGAAGAACCTGAATCAACAGCAAGGCACGGCATTTTTGGTTGTGACTCATGATCTTAAACTGGCTGACAGGCTGGCGCGTCAGGTGGAAATGCGTGATGGGTATTTACAGGATGAATTAACCCTGACGGGGGGAGTGTAATGGCAAATCTGCCTCTTGCATTACTCACTGCAATACGCTTCAGTCAAGGGCGCCGCCGCGCGGGAATGGTTTCTTTAGTTTCAGTCATTTCAACACTGGGGATCATGCTGGGTGTTGCTGTGCTGATCATCGGCTTGAGTGCAATGAATGGCTTTGAGCGCGAACTTAAAAACCGGATACTTTCTGTTGTTCCTCATGGTCAGATTTATACGGTAGAACAGCCTTTCCAGCATTGGAAATCAGCGCTTAAACAAATCAGACATACCCCCGGCATTGCAGGGGCTTCTCCTTATATTGAATTTACAGGTCTGATGGAGCGAGGAGATAAACTTCATGCTGTCCAGGTTCGTGGTGTTGATCCTGAGACTGAAGCCGAAGTCAGCACCTTATATAAGTTTGTCCGTGACGGTGCATGGCAGACATTTCAGGCAGGAAAAAATCAGGTCATTCTGGGGCAGGGAGTTGCAAATTCACTGAATGTGAAACAGGGTGATTGGCTGACAGTGATGATCCCAAACAGCGATCCAAGCCTGAAATTATTACAGCCTAAACGAATACGTTTACAAGTTACCGGTATTTTTCAGTTAAGTGGCATGTTGGATCATCGTCTGGCTTTGGTTCCGTTATCTGATGCACAACAGTATCTGGATTATGGCGATGCTATTACCGGCGTTGCTATTAAAGCAGACGATGTTTTTGCAGCAGAGAAGCGGGTTATAGCCGCCGGTAATGCAACAGGCAGGTATGTCTATATCAGTACATGGCTGAAAGACTACGGTTATATGTACAATGATATCCAGATGATACGGGGTATCATGTACTTAGCCATGATTTTAGTCATTGGGGTTGCCTGTTTTAATATCGTTTCAACACTGATTATGGCGGTCAAAGATAAGAGCAGTGATATTGCTATTTTGCGTACACTGGGGGCTAAAGATGGTCATATCAGGTCAATTTTCTTGTGGTATGGATTATTGACCGGAATGGTTGGCAGTATTATTGGCGCTATTGTCGGAATTTTCATGGCGCTTAATTTGACAGCTATTATTAAATGGATAGAGAAGCTGTCCGGGCATCAATTTCTCTCCGGTGATATCTATTTCATTGATTTTCTGCCGTCAGAATTACATACCATGGATATTTTCTATGTTTTATTAACGGCACTGATCCTGAGCTTATTAGCCAGTTGGTATCCAGCTCGTCGGGCCAGTAAACTTGATCCAGCGCGGATTTTGAGTGGTCAATGATATTCCAGAGTATTCACTATATCACTTAAGCGCGCTATCTTACGGAGTGAACTGAGTAGAAGCGATGAGCTGAACACACCATGAATAAAGTCGTGGTAATTGAACAGAAACTGAGGAAATAGTTCTATACCCTATGAATTTCAAGTTACCTCGTGGTGACTAGTGAGTAATCCCCCGAGAACATAGACAACAGTGTGGCCGGGGGAAAGAACGCAGCCAACAAAGAGGCAACTTGAAAGACGAAGTGTATGAAAGGATTATTTTGCGGAGACGTATAAATGCGTGTTATTCATCGGCTCAGTAAATTCCGTAAGAGTAGGCGACTACGAAATCAGAGGTTTCATCAGCAAATTTTTTACAGGGATATCCGTGTGGCAAATAAAATAAAGAAACCCCATGTGGTAGTACTGACCGGAGCGGGTATTTCCGCTGAATCGGGAATTAGAACGTTTCGTTCTTCTGATGGGCTATGGGAAGAACATCGTGTTGAAGATATTGCGACACCGGAAGGATTCAAACGTGACCCTGAATTAGTTCAGGCATTCTATAATGCGCGAAGAGAGCATCTACAGCAGGCGGAAATAAAGCCCAACGCCGCACACTATGCTTTAGCCGAACTTGAACAACAAATTGGCGATAATTTTCTGCTGGTCACACAGAATATTGATAATCTGCATGAGCGTGCGGGGAGCAAGCGTGTTCTCCATATGCATGGCGAACTACTGAAGGTGCGCTGCTGCCAGTCCGGTCAGGTTATTGAATGGACATCTCACCTGACAATAGATGATCGCTGTCACTGTTGTCAGTTTCCTTCGTTACTGCGCCCTCACGTTGTGTGGTTTGGCGAAATGCCTTTGGGGATGGAACAAATTTATTCTGCTTTATCTGAGGCGGATATTTTTATTGCCATTGGCACTTCCGGTCATGTGTATCCTGCAGCGGGGTTTGTACATGAAGCGAAATTATCGGGTGCTCATACTGTGGAGCTTAATCTGGAACCCAGCCAGGTTGAGAGCATGTTTGATGAAAAGCATTATGGCAACGCTAGCCAAATAGTTAATCAATATGTTCAGTCATTGCTTCATCAGATGTCTGAATGAGAGATTTGCCCCAGCTACGTTGTCAGTTATATAACTGGGGCAAACATTCAGGTTTTCCGGAATAGGGTTTAAAACCTGTCGTATTCAGCTGTGCGGTGGTTAATCATTAAAATACCAATAACCACTGTTCACCAGAGCAGTAAGCAGACTGATAAACCGCACATCATCAAGAGCATCACCCAAAATATCAGCATTGACAGTATCATACTGGCAAAGTGCATCAGCTGCCTGCAAATGAGATGTATCCATTAATTCGCCATTGACGAAGCAATTATCCCCCACACGCAATACACGTAGTCCATTCAAACGATTCAGGCTTTCACCCTGTTTGAGCAGATCATAAATCTCATCACTTTCATATGGCGGTTCTGGTGGCGCGATATCCAGCTCATGACGTGACTGAGAGATAAATTCCCCAAACCAGTTCTGGAACGTTTCCGGCTGTTCCAGTAAATCCTGCATCATGGTACGCAGAGTCGCCAGCTCGTTTGTCTGGATCAGTGCAGGATTATCACGGAATGCCAAATCAGGATCACTGTAACGATGGCTACCCAATTCATTTGCCAGAACATAATCAGCAAAACCACTGAACAGCTCACGGGCATTCGGCGCACGGAAACCGACTGAATAATTCAGTGATGGTTCAATGGCATATCCTTCATGTGGAAAACCGGGTGGAATATAGAGAATGTCTCCGGGTAGCATCTCTTCATCAATAATGGCTTCGAAGGGCTCAACCTGTAATAAGTCAGGATGAGGACAATGCTGTTTCATTGGGATCTTGTCCCCTACACGCCAGCGTCTGCGTCCTTCTCCTTGAATAATAAAGACATCATATTGATCAAGATGCGGACCGACACCACCCCCCGGAACGGAGAAAGAAACCATCAAATCATCCATTCTCCAGTCTGAAAGCACACGGAATGGCTTCATAAGGGCAGAAGAGGGGTGATGCCAGTGGTTAACAGCTTGTACGAGTAATGACCAGTTTTGGTCGCCTAAATGATCGTAACTTTCAAATGGCCCATGAGAAACTTCCCAGCGTTCTTTTTTATGGCTGACTAAACGACTGTCAATTTCATTTTCCATTGCCAGTCCCGCCAGCTCATCGGGAGAAAGTGGGTCGGTAAATTGCTGGAAACCCTGTTTGATTAGCAATGGACGTTTTTGCCAGTGATTCTGCAAGAACGCCTGCCAATCCAGATTCAGCTGATAATTCATGGTGATATCCTGAGTGACAAGAAAATTTCAGGTCATTATAACGGATAGTCAATAGAGTTATCAGATTCGGGTGAAATATTTCGAGGCCGCTCGCATTCTGTATTTATTGCGAGTATTCCTGTTGCCGATTAAGTGATAGCTATTTTGTATTCAGAAGAGAGGGTAAGCTGTTGATACAGATTTTAGGTGATTTGTTGGTTGCGGAAAGTCACACTGACTTTTGCGCCTCCCAGATGGCTATTATCGATGCTGATATTACCGTCATATTGTTCTACAATTTCAGAGGCGATCGACAATCCCAAACCTTGCCCCGGACGCAGTGTATCGGCTCTTAACCCGCGTTCGAAAACGATATGGCGTTTATTGGGGGGAACACCGGGGCCGTCATCATCAACAATGATGGTGAGGAAATTCTCACCCATCATGGCAGTAACATGAACAAACTCCAGACAGTATTTACAGGCATTCTCCAGAATATTCCCCATTACTTCCAGAAAATCATTCTTTTCACCCAGCCAGGTTAATTCAGGCGAAATATCTAAGGTAACATTGATCCCTTTGTGTTGATAAACTTTTATCAGTGCATTGGTCAGGCTATCAAGCAGAATTGGGACGGAAAATATTTTTTTCAGAATGAGGTTATGATCGTTGTATATATTGGCCCGATGTAAATAATAACCGATTTGTTGAGAAATTCTGTCAATTTGTTCAAGCATGACGGGTTCAGCCTGCTTAATGGTCATTTGCTTATTTGAGCGTAGAGAGCGCAGCGTAGATTGAAGCACGGCCAGAGGAGTTTTCAGGCTATGTGTCAGATCTGATAATGTTGTTCGATATTTTTTATAGCGTTGGCGCTCATTATCCAGTAAGGCATTCAGGTTCTTAATCAGGCCTTTTAATTCAGCTGGTGGATTTTCATCTAATTCTTGCCGTTCACCTTTTTCCAGGGAGCGTATCTGAGTGATGAGTGATTTAATCGGGCGCAAACTCCAGTCCGCAGCAAGCCAGATTAATGGAATAATTAAAATCAGATTGGCTATTAATACATACCCGAACCATTCCCAAATTTTTTCTGACGGTTGAATATTTTGAGGTATGGTATTGATAACTACAATGGTTAATGCAGGAAGTTTATCCTTTGCCGGATAAATCTTGACGGCTACAGAGTAAATCAGTAGTACTTTATCAGCATTGAGATTAGTGTCAGTTTTATTATTAGCCGGATATTGCCCCTGTGACTCAGAATATAGCTGAGAATGCATATGGGGATAATAAGTTTCTAATTCATATAAGCCGTTTTTTTTCAGCCAATTAGGATGAATTTTTTCTTCAAGTTCTGGTACATTATTCTGACGCCAGAGGATATCGTTTTTATCGTTATAAATCAGAGTTAATGAGCGATTTCCCATGTGAAAATTATCGGGAAGATGAACTGATAATTTATTTTCTTTCCAACTAGCAAGTGAGTAAAATAAATTACTCTGAGTACTAAGTATTGCATAAGTATCATTATCAAGGCGCATCAAATAGCCAACAATTGCGACTACGCCATAGGGTAGAGTCAAAGCAAGAATAATGACAGTCGCCGCCATGAGAAATCGTGCTCTCAGGGAGAAGAGATGAGTTCTCAGGAAGTTAAACATGATATTATTTCACATCAAAGCGATAACCCTGACCACGGACTGTAACAATCACTTCGTCAGGCCATTCATTCAATATCTTTTTTCTCAAACGTCCCATTAACACATCAATTGTATGACTTTCACGTAATTCAGCATCAGGGTATAACTGCCTCATTAATAATTCCTTACTGACAACTTTACCGTTATTACGCATCAAAGTTTCAATAATCGTATATTCGAAGGCAGTTAATTTTATCTTCTTACCATTAACAGAAAATTCCTTACGTGAAAGATCAATCAGAAAAGGTGGTAATTCCGCAACTTGCGATGCCAGACCACTATTACGACGCATTAATGCCTGTATACGTGCATTAATTTCTTCCAATTGGAAAGGCTTAGTCACGTAGTCATCTGCACCGGCATTTAATACGGTAACTTTTTCCTGCCAGCTTTCACGGGCAGTGAGAATGAGAATGGGTATATTAATATGATCGCTGCGCCAGCGTTTTATTAAGCTTAAACCATCTTCCCCCGGTAACCCCAAATCAATGATGGCAACATCAGGATGATTTTCTTTCAGGTAATAATCAGCCTCTTTTGAGTCTTCAGCAGCATCAACCTGATGACCAATATCCCGAAGCTGTACTTTTAAATGATGACGAAGCAACGCATTATCTTCAACTATTAATATTCGCATAATGGTTCCTTATGCTAACCAGTAAAATTTATCAAATAAATCTTAAATAGCTAGATAGTCAACTATATGGATGGATTGAAATAAATTATAGATATGTTGTTATGATTAAACCAAGTATAGTAACTATTTAGTCTATTGTTGGTATGTTAATGAATGGATTGCTAAAAACAATAAGGTAAATCGAAAATAGTATATAACTTTGCGACTTATTTATACTTCATATAAGGTTACGCATTTTTTTAAAATGTGGACGGGAATTCCTATCCACATTTTATAAATAAAATCGTTTTATTTTAATTCATCAACCAGTAATTCAGCATAGCCGATATAATTGGCAGGAGTCATCGACTTAAGACGAGTTTTTTCTTCTTCCGGTAGTTCGAGACCATCAATGAAGTTTTTCATTCCTTCTGCATCAACACGTTTACCACGTGTAAGCTCTTTTAATTTTTCATATGGCTTCTCAATACCATAACGGCGCATAACCGTCTGAATCGGCTCAGCCAATACTTCCCAGTTCTGATCCAACTCGCCTAATAAATGTTTCTCGTTGACTTCCAGTTTATTCAGGCCTTTCATTGTGGATTGATATGCAATTAACGCATATCCCAGACCAACACCCAGATTACGTAATACTGTTGAGTCAGTCAGGTCACGCTGCCAGCGGGAAACAGGCAATTTACTGGCAAGATGACCAAACACTGCGTTTGCCAGACCCAGATTACCCTCTGAATTTTCAAAATCAATCGGGTTAACTTTATGTGGCATGGTTGATGAGCCAATCTCACCGGCAACAGTTTTCTGTTTGAAATGATTAAGAGCGATATAACCCCAGATATCACGGTCAAAATCAATCAGGATAGTATTGAAACGTGCAATACAATCAAACAGTTCTGCAATGTAATCATGAGGTTCAATCTGAGTAGTATATGGGTTCCATTGAACACCCAGAGAAGTAACAAATGATTCGCTGAACTGATGCCAGTTAATATGAGGATAGGCTGACAAATGGGCATTATAGTTACCAACTGCACCATTGATCTTGCCCAAAATTTCAATTTGACCAAGTTGGCGGAACTGGCGCTCCATGCGGTAGGCAACATTTGCGAACTCTTTACCTACAGTTGAAGGCGTTGCTGGTTGCCCGTGGGTACGTGACAGCAAAGGCAGATCACGGTATTCATGAGCCATACGCTTAATGGTGTCGATTAACTGACGCCATTGTGGTTGCAGCACTTCCTCACGGGCAGTTTTAAGCATCAATGCATGTGACAGGTTATTGATGTCTTCGGAGGTGCAGGCAAAATGTATAAACTCAGCAACCTGATGTAAAGCAGGAATATGAGCGACTTTTTCTTTCAGAAAGTACTCAACGGCTTTAACGTCATGGTTAGTTGTACGCTCAATTTCTTTAATGCGTAATGCATCCTGTTCGTTGAAATTTGTAATAATTTCATCCAGGTAAGCGTTTGCCTTTTCATCAAAAGCAGGAACTTCTGTGATTTCTGCTGTGGCGGCCAGTTTTTGTAGCCAACGTACTTCAACCTGCACGCGGAATTTCAGTAAGCCGAACTCACTAAAAATAGCGCGCAGTGCGCTAACTTTATCGCCGTAACGGCCATCAATCGGAGAAACAGCGGTCAGTGAGGATAATTCCATTGGTAGAAACTCCCGGATTTTATTTAACGATTTATTTAACAATTAATTCAATTAACAACGCGCAAGAATGTCTTTTGCCTGTCGGACTAGTCGTTGTCTGGAAAACATAAATTGCAGACGGCTACCGCCAACCTGCTGCCATAATACGGTGCTGCGAATACCTGCCAGTAATGCCGCCCGGACTTTTGCCTGCACCAATGTGTTGCGCAGAATATCCGGCGAGCCTGTGACTTGGATGCGAGGCCCCAATGGGCTAATTACATCGACATAAATACCAGCAAGAGAATTGAGCATTCCCTCAGACATAGGTTCAAAATAAGCCTGCTGACGTTCCAGCTGGCTTATGCGTTTAGCTAATTCATCTGCTGCTGATGGATTTTTACTGAGACGTCGCTCCAGTGCCATCAGACTTAAAGTATAGCGGGTCAGCTCTGCTGAGAGCCCGCTATTTGTACCATTCAGCATTCCCATCACAGCATCAAGGCCGGTACGCAGGTTACCTGCTTCATTGCCAAAGACATCCAGAGTAGATGTCGGATTCATATTCAGAACACTGTTAAGAGTTACTTCAAAAGCACCGGCATCACATTGCCCTTCATGGGCCAGTTGCTGTACCAGACGAGCTGACTGGCAGATACCTGCCAGCGCCAATGTAATGTCGTAATAATTTTTAGCCACGATTACTCCTGTATACGTTGTTCGATCACACCACCGCCGAGACAAATTTCGCCCTGATAAAACACAGCTGATTGACCGGGAGTGACAGCGGCAACGGGGCTGTCAAAACGAACCTCAATTTTATCTTCACTCAAAGGAATGACTGTGCAGGGAATATCCTGCTGACGGTAGCGCGTTTTTACCACGCAACGGATTTCTGTTTCCAGTGACTGGCGATCAACCCAATGCAGTTGTTGTGCAATTAAACCGACAGACATCAGGCGGGGATGTTCATGGCCTTGTGCAACAACCAGTATGTTATTTGCAACATCTTTATCAACAACATACCAGGGTTCTTCATTACCGGATTTAGTTCCTCCGATACCTAACCCTTTTCGCTGACCAAGTGTGTGGTACATCAGGCCGGTATGTTGCCCGATAGTCTGCCCGTCAACGGTAACAATTGGGCCCGGCTGAGCTGGCAGATAGCGGCCCAGAAAATCGCGGAACTTACGTTCACCAATAAAGCAGATACCTGTAGAATCTTTTTTCTTCGCCGTAACTAACCCAATTTCTTCGGCAATGCGGCGAACTTCAGGTTTTTCAAGCTCCCCGACCGGGAATAAACTTTTGGCAACCTGCTCATGACTCAGGGTATATAAAAAGTAGCTTTGATCTTTATTACCATCAAGGCCCCGAAGTAACTGACTAACGCCATCCACATCCCGACGGCGGACATAATGGCCGGTTGCAATGTAATCAGCACCTAAGTCTTCGGCAGCAAATTCTAAAAATGCTTTGAATTTAATTTCTTTGTTACAGAGAATATCCGGATTCGGTGTACGGCCTGCTTTATATTCAGCAAGGAAGAGTTCAAATACATTATCCCAATATTCAGCTGCGAAATTGATGGTATACAGTTCAATACCCAGCTTGTCACACACCGCCTGAGCATCCTTAAGATCATCGGCGGCAGAGCAGTATTCTTCATCGTCATCTTCTTCCCAGTTTTTCATAAACAGGCCAGCTACCTGATAGCCCTGTTGTTGTAGCAGGTAAGCGGAGACGGATGAATCAACACCACCGGACATTCCGACGATGACTTTTTTCTGGCTGTTATCTGACATGGGCATATCTCACTGCGGAAAAAAATAAACGCGGTACTTTAGCATGTTGACAGGCAAGGTGCATCAAACGTCTTCGTGCTCTTGTGATTTGCGTTTCATTTAATGGGAAATTATTTTGTGAAAGGAGAACCATAGCTATCCAGTATTGATAAGGGGTGAGCCTGATTTTCCAAATAATTACGGATACTTTCAGCAACTAATGGGGAACGCAGTTGTGGGCTGTTAATAATTTCTTCTGCGCTCAGCCAGTGACAGCAGTGGATATCACTATCCTGAGGATCGGTATCCACCGTTTTCTCTAGTTCAACCAGAAACAAAAAACGGATGAAGGGAGTTCCATCCGGGGCGACCCACTGATGTAATTTCAATAATGCCTGTGGCTTAGCTCGAATGCCTGTCTCTTCCCATAATTCGCGTTCAGCCGCTTCCAGTAATGTTTCATCAGCTTCAAGATGACCCGCAGGCTGGTTCCAGCGAGGCTTGCCATCAATAAGTTCTTCAACAACCAAAAATTGATTTTTGGCATGTACTATGCAAGCAACGGTGATATGTGGACTAAACAAAATCTATTTCTCTCCATTCTCCGGGGGACAAATCCCCTAGTTGTAATGAACCCATACTAAACCGGATAAGGCGTAATGTTGGAAAACCAACATGGGCTGTCATTCTGCGTACCTGACGGTTACGGCCTTCAAAAAGCGTGATTTTCAGCCAGCTGACAGGGATATTTTTTCGTTCCCTAATTGGCGGAGTTCGCTCCCAAAGCCATACAGGTTCTTCGACTAATTCTGCTCCGGCGGGAAGTGTAGGGCCGTCTTTCAGGGTAATACCGTTGCGGAGTTTACTCAGTGCAACTTCATCCGGTATTCCTTCTACCTGAACATAATAAATTTTGGCCGTTTTTTTGTTGGGCTGCGTTAATTTGGCTTGCAACTTTCCATCATTAGTCAGAACCAGTAACCCTTCACTATCTCTATCCAGCCGTCCTGCGGCATAAACATCACTAAAAGGAATAAAATTCTTTAAGGTTGTTCTTCCCATTTCGTCAGTGAACTGGGGCAGAACATCATAAGGCTTATTAAATATCAGCACCTGACGTGGGCCCGCTATTCTTTTTTTGGTGTTGTCATTTTTTCTTTGACTGAATCGATTAAGTTTACGTTTTTTAAAAGAGAAATTTGTCATGATAAGTTATTGCACAAAGTGAAGGGCAATATTATACCTGAAATCTGCGCCATTGGCGTTTGCAGAATATTCAAGTAATATTGACACGTCCCTTACAAAAAATTAACAAGGCATTGCGCTTACTTGAAAGGAGAGGTTAATGGAAAGCAAAGTAGTTGTTCCGGCGGAAGGTAAAAAAATTACTATTGATACCAAAGGTAAATTAAATGTTCCGAATAACCCGGTAATCCCTTATATCGAAGGGGATGGCATTGGTGTGGATGTAACGCCGGTCATGCTGAAAGTTGTTGATGCTGCGGTTCAGAAAGCATATAGCGGTGAGCGCAAAATTTCCTGGATGGAGATTTATACGGGTGAAAAATCTACACAGGTTTATGGTAAAGATGTCTGGCTGCCGGAAGAAACACTTGATTTGATCCGTGAATATCGGGTTGCTATTAAAGGCCCTCTGACAACGCCTGTTGGTGGCGGCATCCGTTCTCTGAATGTGGCACTTCGTCAACAGCTGGATTTATATGTCTGCCTGCGTCCGGTTCGCTATTATCAAGGAACTCCAAGCCCTGTAAAACACCCTGAATTAACTGATATGGTGATTTTCCGTGAAAATGCGGAAGACATTTATGCGGGTATTGAGTGGAAAGCCGGGTCTGCGGAAGCGGATAAAGTGATTAAATTCCTGCAGGATGAAATGGGCGTTTCTAAAATCCGTTTCCCTCAACAGTGTGGTATCGGTGTGAAACCATGCTCGGAAGAAGGCACTAAGCGTCTGGTACGTTCTGCGATTGAATATGCAATTGATAACGACCGTGAATCAGTGACTCTGGTTCATAAAGGCAACATCATGAAGTTTACTGAAGGTGCCTTTAAAGACTGGGGTTATGAATTAGCGCGTACAGAATTTGGCGGTGAACTGTTGGATGGTGGTCCATGGGTGAAGATTAAGAACCCTAAAACCG
The DNA here is from genome assembly GCF_002632825.1 of Xenorhabdus stockiae. Taxonomy (GTDB): domain Bacteria; phylum Pseudomonadota; class Gammaproteobacteria; order Enterobacterales; family Enterobacteriaceae; genus Xenorhabdus; species Xenorhabdus stockiae. The sequence continues at coordinate 6,262 of NZ_NJAJ01000004.1, read as the reverse complement.
GCAAAGATATCATCATCAAAGATGTAATTGCCGATGCATTCCTGCAACAAATTCTGCTGCGTCCGGCTGAATATGATGTTATCGCCTGTATGAACCTGAATGGTGATTACATTTCTGATGCGCTGGCAGCACAAGTTGGTGGTATTGGTATTGCCCCGGGTGCGAACATTGGTGATGAGTGTGCCCTGTTTGAAGCAACACACGGTACAGCACCTAAGTATGCCGGTCAGGATAAGGTAAACCCAGGTTCAGTCATCCTATCCGCTGAAATGATGTTGCGCCACATGGGATGGTTCGAAGCTGCTGATCTAATCGTTAAAGGTATGGAAGGTTCGATTGCTGCCAAGACTGTCACATACGATTTTGAACGCCTGATGGAAGACGCTAAGCTGCTGAAATGTAGCGAATTTGGTGATGCTATTATTTATCATATGTAATAGTCATTAGCCAAAATAGATAACGGGGGCTTAATGGTTCCCGTTGTTTTTAACGGTATGAAAATTCTTCTGCAAAACTCCTGCAAAACTGGTTATAAATTGACCGCTATTTCACTGCCAAAATAATCCAATCTTTACCTCTATCATCATGGTATTTATCAGTCATTGACTGGCTTTTATGACCGAGTAATGTTTTTGTATCGACGCCCTGTTCGCGGTACAAACGTTCCGATAGTGACCTTTGCTCATGGAAACTGGGAGGTGTGCCTTTTTCCCACTTGAGATCTGTATCATCACGGATCTTTTGAAAGCCGGCAGTGATTGCATTGGCAGACACTTGACCACCGCGTTTAGCCTGTGCGGTAGTATGATGGTAGTGGAGCATGTAAGGGCTTAATATTCTATCTCTACAACGTGTTATTACATCTCGTAATGTAAAGTCTATTTTTTCACATTTGATATTTAGAGGAATCGCTAGTTTAGTGCCTGTTTTTTCCTGAATAATATGCAAGTGATCATCCCACACATCGTCGAACCGTAACTTGGCAATGTCTCCTAGACGTTGCCCAGTAACTAGGGCTAACAACATTGCATTCTGTAAATAGCGTTGTGTTTTTCCTGCATGGTCGAATATTACTTTCCATTCTTCCAAGCTTAACCTCTGCCGTTTGATTTTATTAATAGGCATTTTGGTTGCTTTAGCAGGATTATATCCCGGAGGAACTTCTCCGGCATGCTGGGCTTCTTTGAAGACATCAATTAAAACCATGCGAACAATTTGGGCCATCCTTTTTTGCCCACGTTCTTTATATTCGTCAACTAAAATTGCAATATCTTTGGTTTGGATATTATCGATAATCTCGTTACCACAATGTTTCCTGAATGCTTCGACAATGGTAATAATCAGCCAACGATTTGTTTTTGCGTCACGGTCAGTCATGCCAACTTTGTCACGGTCGAATTTGATCGCGCCGGAGTGAATGCTGATATTATTACCGCTCAGACCCCCCACGAAGAACGGAAGATTATTATTCACCGTTTCGAGCAGGGCGCAACGAAAGTCATCGTGAATGTTGGCACCTTAATTGCCGGGTTTGATAGTGATGTGCGCTGCATCATTTATGCAAGGCCCACCAAGTCAGAGATCCGTTGGACTCAATGTCTCGGCAGAGGCTTACGTACCGCGCCGGGTAAAGAAACCTGCCTTATCTTCGATCACTCCGGCACCGTCCACCGTCTCGGCTATCCCGACGATATCGAATATGACGAGCTGCCCAGTAAAAACGATGGCATGAAGACCCATTCCAGCCACCGGGAGCAGGAAAAGCGGGAGAAGCTGCCGAAAGAATGTCCCAGCTGTCACTACATGAAGCCTGCCGGAGTCTATGTCTGCCCGAAGTGTGATTTTAAGCCCCTGACCGGGGAAGACATTGATGTCGATAGCATGGCATCCGTTAGCACCAAACTTCAAATATACACCTCACTGAATCACGCACTCGACTAACAGATAAACTTTATCATGCGCTGCCTTATTTTAAGGCGTATTGATTCTGTTACAGGCTATTCAATTGAGATAAGAGCCTGACCTCAGTAATATTAACCGGCTAGTTAGCAGTAGGATGAAATGACCTTTAACGAATAATAAAGTGAGGTGTTTATGTCTGATGTTAATAAGCTGGAGAGTGAATCCAAAATAGAAAATATGTTGGTTATGGATATTATGATAGGAACTGGACGGGCAAATATGGGGGGGGAGTATCTTAGGTCTATATGGGGCTATTCAAATAAACCAGTCGGTAGCACCTACAGGCCTCCTGATGGTGCTATAGGAACTATAGCTATAATCGAAAATAATACACGTATTGATGTCTCGAAAAGCAATACTTTTCTTTGGTTACAATTAGGAGCTGATTATATTGGTTGGGACACTTACTCGTTTAAAGATGAAGATAGCTATTCACAATCTATTGAGTTATTAGAAAACAAAGTTCTTTATGTAACAGTTAATGGAGTAATTTATAATCTTGGTAAGAGTTCTTTCGATATTCGTAGGTATCTAAAAAAATATCAGCTTTTTGCTCAATATTTCAATATTGGGGCTAAAGAATTAGGGGTAATAATGAAGCAAAATATAGGTAACACACTTCGCTTCTGCCTCAACTGGAAATAAATCTACATATTGAATTCAAGGCTGCTTAATGCGGCCTTTTTGTTTTTGGTCGCCAACTACCGAGAAAGTGTTGGGTGTGTTGCGGATTTACATGTTCCAGCCGACCGCAAACGCTCAATTGGCAGGACCACAATTTAACATTTGAAAACAGGCAGGCTAGACCTGCTACAAGCTACGCACCATGCGTATCTATGCCCTAAATTTTTAGGGCAACCTATTCACAACAACTCACAGGGGCGACCATAGACTCACCCCACGGACGCCCATTGTTCTGATGGGGGGGAAATATGAAGATGAAAGAAGATCCTAATATCTGGGTACACCTCAGTGACTGGCTTGTGTCGGTCAGAGAGCAAGGTATCTTGGCGACGCTTGCTGGAACGATGGCCTTTCTTCGCGGTCGCTATCATGGCGGAGGCTGGTTAAAGGTCTCCATCGATGCCTTTATGTGTGCCATGTTCGCTTGGTTCATTCGTGACGTATTAAATCTGTTTGGTCTGAATCCTGATTTGGCCTACATCGGTAGTGTGGTAATTGGTTATTTGGGGACAGACTTCATTGGTCAATTACTGCGTAAAGCGGCGGAGAAGAAAGCGGGAGGCGCTTCTGATGGAAATCAGCAATAAAGGTCTGGAGTGCATTAAACAATATGAAGGCCTGAAACTGAAAGCCTATCCCGATCCGGCTACAGGTGGTATTCCGTGGACGATTGGTTACGGTCACACAAAAGACGTCAAGCCAGGGCAAGTTATTACCGAACAGCAGGCCGAAGCATTCCTGCATGATGACCTTAAACCTATCTACATTACCCTTGAATCCACCGTGAAGGTATCACTGACTCAGGGACAGTTTGATGCCCTGTGCTCGTTCATCTTCAATTGTGGCGCGGGTAACTTTGCTCGTTCTACCTTACTTAAGAAGCTCAATGCAGGTGACTACCAAGGTGCAGCCGATGAATTCCAGAGATGGAATAAAGCAGCAGGTAAAGTGATGAACGGTCTGACTAAGCGCAGGGCATCTGAACGCCAGATGTTTTTGTCATGAGATCCTACGTGATATTCGAAAAAATCTACTTTGAATTCTGAGCCTCGCTTTTGCGGGGCTTCTTTTTATCGGCGTACTGACGTGCGCTAAACCCAATCATGAGCTTATAGAAATAGAGCCTGAGAAGTATCGCTAGGTGGCGACCTCTCATGGGCGATATTTCTACGTCAGCAGGCTCTTATTTCTATAGGAATACGCAAGATGCATACAATTACAGTCCCTTTTTATGACGATGAACTTTATGTTGTGGAATACAACAATGAGCCTTACGTGCCAATGAGACCCATTGTTGAAGGGATGGGGATGGACTGGGCAGGGCAATATACCAAGTTAAAACAACGCTTTAAAAAAGGGGTTGAGGAAATCCCAACACCTACAAAAGGTGGCTTACAGTTAATGACTTGCCTTGCTCTCCGTAAGCTAGCAGGTTGGTTAGCAACTATCAGCCCTAACAAAGTTAAGCCTGAAATTAGGGACAAAGTGATCCGCTATCAGGGCGAATGCGACGATGTGCTTTATGAATACTGGACAAAAGGTATCGCTGTTAATCCCCGTAAACGTAACGTGATGGAAGAACTGAATCAGGCTTGTGCTGAGTTAAAAAGAGACAAGCAGCTCGCTAGTGTGTTTGGTACGGGACTCAATGAATGGAAGAAGGTCAGACCTGAACATGAAAGCAAGATAAGAGGCTTAATCGGACAGGCTACCGACTTAGTTCTTGATCTTGTTCTGGCTGAAACAGGCAAGGGCAAAACAACACGAACCCAATAAGGCGGTGAGATGAAACTCAACAGCCAGTACTTCACCCTGATTGCTTTGGTGATTGTCTCTGGCTTGTTCTGGTTCTACTACAGTGAGTATCAGGACAAGGCCGAAGAATACCGTAGATTAAAGCGACAGTATGACAGTCAGATTATCGCGATAAATAAGCAGCAAGAGCGTCTTGAACAACTTGCAAAATTAGACGAAATCTACATAGAGAAACTCGCCAATGCTAAGACTGAAATCGATACTCTTCGGGCTGATGTTGCCGCTGGTCGTCGCAAGCTGCGCATCAAGGCCACCTGTCCTGTGCGTGAGGCCACTCCCTCCGTCAGCGTGGGCGATGCAACCACCATCGAACTCCCTAGAGAAACTGGACAAGCTGTTCTCGATATCCGAGAAGGCATCATCAACGACCGGGCAAAACTGAGATATTTGCAGGATTATGTTAGGGCGCAGTGTAAATGAGGAGTGGAACAATGAAAGAACCAATACTGGCATCAATAAAATTTGATACCAGTAAATTAGATAAAAAAATAGATGAATTAAAGTCCGTGTTTCCTGAAGGCATCCCTGATCATGTTAGCGGCATAATCGCTAGCTTGAGCAGTAATATCTTCTTTGCTGATAGCTCTACCACACGAAGTACACTTGGTTCCGTTGAGGTCATCTATTTCCTTGATTTCGACGCTGGAGCTTACAACAAGGTCACTATGGCAATCAGGGCACTTAAACGAAATCTCACTCATAAGTAGTATTCCTCTTTTGACTGCGGAATAACCAACTTATCGGTTTTTCTTGACTGTGGAAAGCAGGAAGCCACCTTGCCTGATGTGGTTAAAAGCAGGCCTTTATTCCCATACCCATTCCCTGAGTGGTTAAAGGAATACCGATAACTCATGCTGCCACTTCGTTCTCACCGCGTATTTGCTTCATTTTGCACCATACTTTGATTAAGATTTATGTAGCTAACTCAGGTGGAGATGAAAATGAAGAAGTTAATTGCTGGTTTTGTTGTTGCGCTGACTTTGAATGGGTGCTCTGCTCAATCCAAAGAGAAAGAACCATTACCTAAAGTGACCGCAGAAAACCAGCACTGCACTGGTGATTCAGAATGTAGTGCTGTGTGGGCGAATGTGCCTGAAAAGCTAGAGCGAATCACAGGAATACGTATTAATACAGTATCTGATACTTATATCTCAACATACTCTCCATCAGATGATAGGTTTTTAGGTGGTTCAGCTACCTTGGTTCCTGTAAATGGTAAAGAAAAAGAGATCAGGCCATCTTTCCATTGTTTGAGATATATGGATGATTACAACTGCCAAAAGTTAACTATATTAGCTACTGATGCTTTCAATGAAGGCATGAAGGGAATTAAAAAGCATACAATAATCACAATAAATAACAGCTTGGCACTGGCGTTAATCTAAGTTTAATTACACAAACTCTCTTAAGTATGGATTATTGAGCTATGCCTCCTCATTAGTTAGTATTGTATATAAAATTAACAATGAGGAATTGTAGTGAAAAAGCGCGTTACGTGGTTAATTACAGTATGTTTTTTATCCTTTAATGTAATGGCAAGCGATATGCCAAAGCTTGGAAAATGGGATATCACAAAAGAAGTAAATAAGCTCACTGACAAGATAGATTATTTTGCAGTGTTGTCATCAGAGAACGGGGAAGAGGCTTTGGTATTGCGTTGTGAAAACAATACAACAGAAGCCTAGGTAATCCCCCCTAAAAGCCGGAGTGTCCATAAGTAGAATTTTCTCATACGCTTAATGTAGCAGAGGAGATCGAAATCTTATGAAAAAGTCACGTTTTACTGACAGCCAGATCTTAG
>NZ_NJAJ01000039.1:6987-30723 GCF_002632825.1 Xenorhabdus stockiae | reverse complement strand
AGTTGCTGCTGGCCTTATTGCTTATACATTCCAACCTAAAAAACCGAGCTTGAATCTACGGGATAATGAGATCGCTATTTTTAAGCGAAGCTGAGGTTATCTAGATGCAAACCGGGAAAAATCCATCACACCGTATGACTTCGCTAAACCACTGCGCGACAGAAAAAGTCGATAATGCAACCTAAAAATTAATTTTCATCGGGAGAAAAACAATTAACGCTGTTCATTTAGTTTGGCTTTTTAAATAATCCGCCTGTCATCAAATAACGTCCACGATGAGCGCTCAAGGACTCGGTAACAGGAGAATTAAATATGACAGTGACAACATTGAAAACCAGTCTGATCCGTTTGCCGGAAGTACAACGCAGAACGGGTTACAGCAAAGCGTGGATTTACAAACTGATTAGCGATGGCGAATTCCCGAAGCAGGTCAAAATCGGCCCACGCTCAGTCGCCTTTATCGAAGCAGAAATTGATAACTGGGTCGCACAACGTATCGCAGAATCGCGGGCGGCATAACACAAAAAAGACTATGACATAAGAAACAGAATATAAAACACAACGCCCCAGTGTGGTCGGACACATCTGAGGCGTTTAACCAAAACCGTTTAAGTGAGGTAAAAACGATGGCTGATACACAGCATACCCAAACTCGCCCTAAATTTACAGCCCCAAAAAAATCAAGCAATCAAAAACCGCTTGACTTGATCCAGACCGTGAAAACTTCGGCTATGTATTCTTGGCAAAATTTGTTGCCAGCTTGCGGCATTGAAATCCCGGCAAAAGGGAAGCACGGTGCTTGCCCTGTCTGCGGCGGTACTAACCGTTTCCACTTTATCGATGATCACCATCACGGCAACTGGCATTGCCGCCAGTGTGATGCGCCGAACTATGGTGATGGGCTGGATTTAGTGGCAAGAACCAACGGGATCTCGATTCTTGAAGCAGCAAAAATTATTGCTAACGTGCAGGCATTGCCTTTACCAGAACTCAAGCCCGCCAAAGAAATTATCTATCCAACACAGCCCATTGCCGAAAGAGTGGCGGCACTGATGGCGCAGACTGTCACCGGACAATCGCCCTATCTGACCGCAAAAGGGCTACATTGCCCTAATCAACGGCTGTTGCCCGATAATTCGGCAGTGTTGGCACTGACAACATTGGATAAAAAAGTTACAGGTGCGCAGATCATCAAACCCAATGGTGAGAAAAAATTACTCTCTGGCAGCCAGAAGAAAGGTGCGTTTATTGCTGTGTCAGCGCCGGAAGCTCATTCCGACACAGTAATTATTACCGAAGGTTACGCCACAGCCCTGACCGTTAATCAGTTATATCAAGGCAGCGTTCTGGCGGCACTGGATGCCGGCAATTTATTTTCTGTTGCCAACGCTGTTCGGGAACGCTGGCCGGACGTAAAAATCATTATTGCGGCAGACAATGACTGGCATCGCTCCGACGAGCTGGATAAGAACGGGAAACCCAAAGTGAATGTCGGCAAGATCTCAGCAGAAAAAGCAGCGCTTGCGGTGAATGGCTGGGTTACATTACCACCGACAGAGCATAAAGCCGACTGGGATGATTATCGCCAACAACATGGCATTGAGGCAGCACAGCAGGCATTCAGTCAGGCGTTATATCAGATGAGGGAACCGATAAACAGTGATGCAATAGAAACCCGTCGTTATGACAACGTCGAGAGCATTTATCCAAATCGTAAAACAAAATTACCCCTGTCAGTCGGCTCTGAGGGCTTTGACGCACAGTTAGACTACGTGGTTAAGGGCATTATTCCTGCGCATTCCCTGTGCAGCATTTACGGGGCAAGCGGATCATATAAAAGTTTTCTAGCGGGGGCGTGGGGCTGTCATATTGCTACAGGTAAGGCATGGGCTGGAAAATCGGTTGCTCAGGGGGCTGTACTGTACGTGGTCGGTGAAGGTGGCATTGGTGTACCCCGGCGCATCAAAGCATGGGAAATCGTCAACGGACAGACGGTTGAAAATATGTACCTGATCAATACGCCCGTTTTTCCGGCCTCGCCTGCCGAAGTCCATGAGCTGGTGATTGCCGCCCGACAGGTTGAAATTGAAACAGGTCAGCCGGTGCGCCTGATTATTCTGGATACGTTAGCCCGCTGTTTTGGTGGCGCGGATGAAAATGATTCAAAAGATATGGGTGCGTTCGTTCGGGGCTGTGACGAACTGAAAGCCAAAACAGGGGCAAGCATTCTCGTGGTTCACCACTCCGGCAAAGACGAAAGTAAAGGCGCGAGAGGTTCCAGTGCCCTTCGCGCGGCATTGGATGTTGAATACAAGATCAGCCGGGAAGGGAAAAAAGGCGGCTCGCTGGTTATCTCCTGCACCAAAATGAAAGATGCCGAAGAGCCGGACACCAAAGCCTATGATATGCGCGTGGTGGAGCTTTTTACCGATAAAGACGGTGAAGATATTACGTCACTGGCGCTGATTGACAGGCCACGCGCTCCGGTCGAAGAGGAAGAAATCAATCAGGTCGCCAATAAAACCGATGACCATACGGCACTATGGCAGTGTATCCGGTCGCGCACTGCCCTGAAAGAACCCTGCAGCATTGCCCTTGTGCGTGATGATTTAAAATCGATGGGCGTGAATGTGAAGAATTTCAGCCGCTGGTTAACCAAGTTAGAGCAAGACAGACTGATTACCCGCCATGGGCAGGAACTCACCATCATGAATCAGAACAATGAAGATTAAAAAGTGAGTAAAAAAGTGAGGAATGGTGAGGAAAGGAAATTTGTGCCTCACCAAATTCCTCACTTTTCTCGCCTATATACGGAAAAAGTGAGGAGCACAAAACACATTGATTTTTAAGGATAAAAAATTATCAATTCCTCACTTGTTTTTGCAGTGAGGAAAATAAAAAGTGAGGAGAAAAATGAGGAGCAGGTGAGGAAATATTTTTTCTGGCAGGTGTTTTTCAGCTCTCCGTGCTACCGGGTTAATGTATTAGCCCGGTAGCACGGAGATGACAAGCGCAGCGCGTCAGTGACACTTAGAAAAATAAGCAAGAAATGCTTTCCGGCCAGTTATCAATATTGGCTCCCATCAACATCATAAATAAGTCATGCCAACTTCTGATATTGAGGCGATTTCCAAATAACCGTTTTACCACTCACCGTAGGGGTATTCTTTCCCTTTGATAAAGTTTTTAATACGTTCCGAATACTCACTATAACCATTCAGAACTTTTGTTTTTCCCTGACATATCGTCATATCTTCACCGGAAACTGATTCACCCGTGGCCACTAAAATATTATCGCCATTGTTTTTATCATAACCCCGTAACCAAGCCTTGCCGGTTCCACCGGGAGCCAGACCAATAAATAAGGTATCTCGATAGAAAATATGATTTTTAACTCGTTGGCCAACAGAAGGCTCTCTCATCAACTTTCGGATATCTGGTGTAAAAACAAACTGTGTCTGGTAGGTTTTTTTATCAATCACAGAATCCCAGCAAACTAATAATGCCTGGGGTAAGGCTTCACCATGATTTTTAATCCCGCTAGTCCCCCCTCCTAATTTCTTACTCCATGAATTCATACTTCTAAAATCTGAATTTGCTCCATCAGGCATAAATTTTTGCACAAGATAATTATCTTCATCCAAAAATTGAACAAAACTAATACTGGCGGGGAAATATTCTGGAGTAATAAATTGAAATCTCCATTTATCATAAGGTAGCCGTTCACTGTTGCGTACAATGGGTTTATAGGTTACTACTCGCTTTCCTGACGGATATGACTGACAGGCCGCTAATCCGAATATCATGCCCAAGCTAAATAACAAAGCTAATGTTTTTTTGTTTCTCATTATGAAATATCCTTGCCATTATTATCAAAAATAGTTCTACGCCAATTACTATTAGGACGATTCGCATAAGCAATTTCCGCCGGGAAAATATCCCCTTGCATGTTATTATCTTTTGTTTTTGTATTGTTCCAATTTGCTGAAAAGTGAGTGTATTTAGACCCTATCAGAGTCAGTTCTTCCTGAGTAAAAGGCTCAGGTTTTTCCCCCTGCCTTATAGCCAGCCCCTGAGCAATAGCTTTTTTTGTTATCGCCTGAAGCTCCGCCGGAAGTTGATAATTACTATCATTATCGTTTGGTTTATCAAAAACCAGTCCTGCTTCTTGGGCGGCATCCTGCATGACCAGCATACCCACTTTAGACCAATCATTCTGGATGGTACGAGTAAGAACTGCTGCTGCCATCACCTTGGTCGAACCCGATCGTTTAGCATATTCTGAACTATCATCGTGCCATGTGATCAGCTTAACATTTTCATCTGTGACTAATGAGCCAATGGTCGGGGATTTTTTTAACTGCTCCAACTCTTTTTGCGTATTTTTATAAACATGAAGATTATTATCTGAAGGTACTCCAAACCCTGAAACTTCCATCATCTTCGGTCGAGTAATACATAAATTTTCATCACCCACAGGATCATATCCGCCGCCAACATCAGCATGTGCGCCGGGTAGTTCAAGTTCAGGCCAGTGAGGTTTTACACTGTTTAAGGAAAAATTATAACGGCATTCATTCTGCGCTGTAATATGGAAAACACTTTTTGCAATATCAGAAGATAAAAATATATTAGCAGGTCCTGTCACAGAAGAATTATGGGGATTGAGCAGATTGTTCATTTCAGCAATTGCTGTCACCGTATCATAGATACCTAGAAAGCGGGTCTTACCGGTAGGATAACGGGAATTCTCCAGATAACGATGATCAGCAAGGCTCTCATTAAGTGCCTTTAACAAATCTTTATCTTGTTTCAAAACACGGTTAGCGAAATGACGGGCTGATGCAGCTCCTCGACTAAAACCAATAATATCGAACTGAAGTGATCTGACATTATCTTCTGTTGTTTCTAAAAATTTCGTAAGTTCATTTTTTATTTTCTCGATACCAATATCTGTTTTAGTAACAACGCCGGTATCTCCTCGTCCTGTTCCATACCCAACGACACTATCGGATTCCCCTGACTTAGTGCCAACACCGTCAATGTATACTTTAATCTGATGATTTCCTTCACTAATTTCATTATTACTATATATGTTATGTAAGAAAACCACATTGGTGTAATAATTGTCGTAACTTAGTCGCCAGACATCACCAGGCGCTCCATATTTATTAAATGAACACACAAAATTATTAAACTGTTCTGGGGTTGGATCACTGTTTTCTTTAGCGCATAAACGTTCATCCGTATTATCTATATTATTTCCCGTTCCATCAAAAAAGACACCAATAGTCAAATTAATACCACTTTCAATCACCTGCATTTCCAACACATGCCTTCGTTTAAGTTGAGATGTGCTGAAACCTTTTAATGTCGAATTTTTAAAGTGTTCAGATGATTTCAATTCGTCTTCCTGCCAGCCTTTAATCTTAGGGTATGCATTACTGAGCATACCCAATGTAATATATTGGTATTCATGTCCGTCCAATATAGCTGTTGGCTTAACAAGAGAATTAGCCTCTCCAGTTTGCTGGCGGGGTGTTCGTTTCACTATTTCATCGGCAAGAGGCTGTGCTGTAACAGATAATGTCACAGGCATGGGGGGAAGATCTGCTTCACGCAATAAACCATTACCATCTGTGGTGCCCGTTCGCACAATGCTTTTGTTTCCGCGACTTGTCAGTTTATAAGGTATACCCGTTAATGGTTCACCCTGTTCATCGACGAGTTGAAATTCAATCCAGTGTTTCAGTATATCTTGGCAGTTAATGCAATCCGTTTGTTCTAACTGACTCATTCTTTTTTCCTTAATTAATCTTAAATTTCTTTTCTAAGCGCAACCTGTGGGTTATCGGTAATAAAGTGTTCAACGGTGAGTTTATTCAGGTTCTGTTTTTCACCTCTCACCTGTTTTAACCACGCCACAAGGCTTGTTTGCAATCGCCCTTCAGGTTCATCCAGTTTCAGTGCCAATTCGGGGTTTTCTTCCCAAAGCTGACAACTTAACGCGTAAGCCAGATTCTTGAGCGTCGTATCGGTTGAGTAACGGGCGTCAATCAGATGATCGCCCAGCACAAATAAATTCTTATTCAGTTCCTGAGGGCAATTTTCTGGGCGGGTATAGCAAACCGGAGCGGGCGTATCGATCATCAGCTCATTCACCGGTGTTAACAGTTCACCCCAATCCCCCGGTTTCAAAGCAGGCAGTAATGGTGTGAAAATGCGGTTATCCATCAGTCGCAACACCACAACCTGACCATGTAGCATTACCTGCTGATGTAAGCGCCAGTGTTCTAACTGAAATGACCACGGTAAGGTACTGCGATAGCCCCAGCCCCAACTGGCATCACTGAATGCGTGTTTATCCAGCAATTGCGCCAGTTCCGGCAGACACTTGGCTTTGGGTTGGATCAGCCACGGACTTTGCTCCTGCATGGCCTTCATCGGTGTACCGCTGTAGAGCGGAAATGCCTGCTCTGTCCAGTCGTTGAGGTAAAAGAGCTGGACGGGATTCGGTTTCGCCAGACTGTTGACCAGAAAATAACACTCGCCGCTGTCCTGCTGTGATAACCAGCTTTTCCAATTAGTCGATTCCATCATGCTTCCTCTGCTCCGGTGATAACCCAGTTTTCCTCTTGCTGCGCGAGAATGGCACAGGGAGGCTTAGCCGGAAACTCGGTTATCGGGAGTGCTTCCGCCATCGGGAGCTGCCCCACTTGTGCCAGTGGTGCCACGCCTTCCGGTAATTGCAGTGAAACCCCGCGACCGCTGCCGCCTGACCCCTGCCCGACATTAATCATTGAAGACAAAATGCCAGCAGGAGTAACTTTCAGAAAACTGCCACCCACTTTCAGCGTAATTTCTGCTGCCGCTTCCAACACTACCTTGCCGCCACTTTTCAGGTGGATTTCCTGTCCGCTGTCAATGACGGTCGCATCCCCGGTCTGAATATGCTGGCTGCCGGCAATCCGGTGCGACACATCCCCTTCGGTGGTAATTTTTTGAGAACCGGCGACCTGATGATGGTCATCGGCACGAATATCGTGGTAACGGTTGTTATCGATGCGGCTCTTCTGGTCATGTTTGATATGCCAGTAGGCATCGTTTTCGATATGTGCAGTCAGGTCTTTCTGACCATGGAGATAGATTTCTTCGCTGTCTTTGGCATCCTCAAAGCGCAGTTCGTTAAAGCCTTTGCCTTTGTGGGTCTTGGTCTTAAACGTGGTACGGGTTTTTTGCGCCGGTAAATCCAGTGGCGGTCGGTTCAGGCCGTTATAAACACAGCCGGTGACAATCGGTCGATCAATATCGCCATTAAGATAGGAGATAATCACTTCCTGCCCGATACGCGGGATTGCCATAAAGCCAAAGCCGTTACCGTTCCAGCCCTGCGCCACGCGTACCCAGCACGATGCCCCATCATCCGGTGGGTCGTAGCGGTTCCAGTGAAAATGGACTTTAATCGCACCGTCTTTATTGACGAAGATTTCTTCCCCTTTCGGGCCGACCACAATGGCAGTTTCATCCCCGTCTGCCAGCGGTTTATAGTGGAAAGGCGGACGCCAGTCGGCAAGGCCGTCGATAAAACTGAAATGATTGGAGAGCGTGGTGCCTTCACCGCCACTGTCGCCCAGTGCCTGCGGGCAGCGTCCGTGATGGCTGATGCCAACCACCTGCCAGCGCACATTCAGCGGTTTATGGGGGTGATTTTTTATCTCGAAGATTTTGCCCGGCATCAGTTTGATGCAGTTGCTGCTGCCGCTGCCCGTCTGTTTCTGGTTATCCAGCGCTTCCTGCCGGTATTTTAAAAACGGGATAGCCGCCGCATCTTTCTGAAACCGCCCGTAACTTTCAAACACGGCATAGGGAGTCTGGCTGCCGAAATCGCGGAAACCTTCGCTGCTGTGCATATGGGAGAGGTGATAACGCGGCTCTGCCGGGTTGAAATCTTTATGCAGGCTGCGCTGCGGACTCATACCGACACCCAACCGTACCTGATAAATCGTATCGGTTCCGTAGGCTGTTTCCGGCTGGGGCTGGTATTGCAGCGGCAGCCCGGCGGTCATACCAAGGTGACTGTCACTGAAAAACGCCGTTTCATCCTCAAACCAGAAACTGACGCCCTCTTCCGCTGCCAGACGGCTGAAAAAACTATAGTCAGACTCCCGTTTCTGGGTCACGTATTCCCTGTCCTGATGCGCATCGTAGAGTTTTGAGTCGGCCTGTACCCGGTGTTTTTTCAGCAGGCTGTTTAAAATCGCCGGGACATTTTGCTGATGATAAATCCGGCTGTCCTGATTGAGCGTCAGCCGCCAGCAGGCCGGGCGCACCGTCAGAGTATAGAGTGTCTTGTTGCCATCGGTGCCGACCCAGTCCGCATGGGAGATGATGCCGGTGACTTTACGTTGCAGCCTGTCCCCGTTAAACACCTGCAACACCGCTTCCTGCATCAACAGTGAGGCCAAATCAATGTCAGCCTGTGGCCTGAATGGGTTTGCGTTACCGGCTCTGACCAGCGTCAGGTTCAGGGTAAAGAGTTCTGATAATCCCTCTTGTAGAGAGAATTCTCCCACAGCAAAGGTGTCTGCCGGCACACCGGCAATGTGGCAGACAAAGCGTAATCCACTTTTCATATTGATTTTTTCCTTATGGTTTCTGTCATGTGTTCCTTAATCCATTACATTTCCGGGCGTAGTCCATCGACATGCCAGAACTGCCACAGCGCCTTGTGACTGTCCGGTGTAAAAATCTCCAGCATGACAAACGCAGATTGGGTGATAAAACAGGCCAACGCCTGATTGATTAACCGGCAGAAACGGTACATCTCCCCCGGATTACGGTAGCAGTCGGGATCCAGCGTCAGCGCGAGTAAATGCCCGCGAACAGAACGCCCCAGTCGCATCCGGTCGGTCAGGCGCTCTTCGACCTGCACAATACCGTCAATGTGTTGGCGGAACTGACGGCTTAGGGGACGGTGCGTGTCGGCATACGGGTCAAACAACCGGAAAAATTGTTTCAGGCTGTCGGTGGCAAACAGCATCATTGGCGGGCTGGAGAGGCAGGACAGTAGCGGCCAGCCGCTCTTTTCCTGCAACAGGGGTGGGTAATCGGTCGTGACCGGCGTGATATTGTGGACGCTGAGATGAGACGGTGCGCCTTCCTGCGTCACGGTAATCGTGCCTTGCGTCAATGCCGGTGCCTGTTCATGGTAGCCGGTGAAATAACACAAAATCGCAATGGCAGGTAAGTCGTTGGCCGGTTTGCCCGTTAAATCAAAAAAGTGCAGACGGTGCTGGGTTCTGCCGAGAAAATCGGGTTCGGTCTGGAGCTGGTAATAAAACGTGTCGGGTTGCTCATTTTCATCCCGAAAACGCCCGGCCGGGGTAAACTGTTCAATCGGCAGCCAGTGATACGGTGTCCCGCGTTGCTCACTGTCACCGGGCTGTTCCACAACCTCAATATCACCCAGCCGGAACAACCGCACCGATTCTCCCAACGGCAGAGGATAACGGTGATTACCGGCTTCCAGCTCAATGGGCAGGCTTACCCGATTTTCCAGATGAATAGCCGGTACACAGCCCAATAAGAATGTCTCATCGACATCCGTCAGCGGCAATTCGCCCTCGAAACGAAAAATCAGCTCAAACGTGCCATCCCCATTCAATGGCACGGTGGTACAACTGTTGCGGATATCCAGCGTGACAAAGTTATACAGTGGGGACAAAGCATAATATTCCACCAACGGTTGCAGACCGGAATACGTATTTTTGGGCACAGGCAGCACCGGACTATCAAGTAGATCATGCCAGCCATAAGGGAAACCGCGCAGCTTTCGCTGCTTGCCCTGCGTTTTCAGGCTGACATCACAGATATGTTGATCCAGCCACAGACTGAGCTGGGCGGCCTTTTCTGTGTCAGTGCCGAGGAAAAAAGTTAATGCACCACTTTGCCAGATCGGGGAGGCCGTACCGGTCTGGCACAGGGTCAGAATAATTTCACTGTGAGTGCCGTTTTTTTTCACCGCGCGTTGTTGTACGACCAGGGGTTCAATATGCAGCGGACGGCGGGTTTTAAACGTCATTAACTGCCCGTTGTGGTGAGCCGAAACGGCGGTATTCACCGGAATATCTGTGCTGCCCTGATGTTCACCATCGGCAGGAGAGAATTGCAGTATCGTGGTGGGCGGAAGGGGACACAGGGCCAGCGGCCAGATTCGGGACAGAATCCCGTGGGTGATTTCGGGAAGTTCGTCCTCCAGTTTAGCCCGAACACTGGCAATCAACAGGGCAAAGGCTTCAAAAAGACGCGTAATATCGGGATCATGGGAGGCAATCAGAAAATCGGCCAGATGCGGTGAGTCTTTCGCCACACGTTGCGCCAGTTCCCGCAGATAGGCGCGTTCTCGCAGGTACAGTGATTCCTTGTTGTTGTTCATTGAATTTAACTTATGTTTTATCTGTCAGGAAGCGGTTCTGTGCTGAATTTAAATAGGTATCCAGTCTGTAAAGATGGTTTATTGTACATATTCACCAATAAAATTAATTAACCAATTAACTCCAATTTTTGTCTGATTTTGGTGGAATATCGGCCTATCGGCGGAATTTGCACGGGAATTCAGGCAAAAGTCAGGATGACAGGAAAAACGGTCGTTTGACTCCCTTCTGGCTAACCGTTAATATCTTTTCTACAAAAACGATCCATCGCCTGTCAGGATCGCCTTCGGGTGGCGAAACAAAACTCCTGTAGCCTGAAAGGGAGAGCAAATATTGTGGTACATCTGCGCACTTTTGGAAGCAGATATCATCGGATAAATAACCAATATATCAATGATGAAAGTTTCCCGGTTTCTTTATGCACCGGCTTATCACACACGCTGAGCAGTAACCCTGCCACGTTCACCTTAACCATTTTGCCTTACACGATATTTACTCACGCTTTGATTTACGCACGATAGACGTCCCGAAAACTTTGCGGCGTCACTTGCGTTTAAGCGAAGCGATTACCAAGTGACGCCGCTAAGCGTCAACGTCCAGAGCACGTCCGGTCTGGCTTTACTCACGATTTGAACCCCATTTTACTCAGTGTCACCACTTTTCATTGGCATTTTTCTGCCTTAATTCACTTATTTCGTTTTTTCACCCACCGCCTTGCAACAGGCTGATGCAAGATGCAATAAAGAAAGGAGATATCACACGTCACGAATAATGAGGCGTTCATCCTGACTGAATCAGGCACTGAACGGGGAGTAAACCATCGCCGTGCTGAGCACGCAGCGAACTCCTGCAAAAACTCAACATAACCCTCGCCCTGCTACACATTATCTGACACACCACGGAACGGTGAACCTAACCGACACGCAGGGAAAATGTTTCTAAATGAGTAAAGTTAGTCTGAAAATCACAGGGGAAATACGGACAGCGAAGCGATCACGAACAAGAACAAACAACAAAGATTGATTAGTCGTCCGTATTATCCCCTGAGTTTATGCGCTCTGAGAGGAGGAATAACTGTTAAACTTAGCCGTTCGATTATTGTGTTAGGTAAAACAATCAGTTAAAGTATTCCCGCCATTAGCAAAATCTAATGGTCAAGGTTTTGCAGCCTTGTGCACTTATACACTGGTAAGATACTTTACCAGTGTTCTTGCTATTACCTTTTCAATGGTGGTTCAGGCTGGGGAGGCTATGCCTCGCCGGAATAAGTGCCGGTCTGCAAACCCTGTCTGAATCGCCACCATCAATATTAATTAATGGAAGGGGTAGCAGGAATGAATAACAATAATGTTCAAAATGACTGGCATCAGGCCGATATCATCGCCGCATTGCGCAAACGCGGGACAACCTTAGCGGCGGTTTCTCGTGAGGCAGGACTCAGTTCATCGACATTGGCAAATGCATTCAGCAGACCGTGGCCGAAAGGTGAATGGATCATTGCAGATTACCTTGGCATCCATCCCTCAGAGATCTGGCCCAGCCGTTATTTCGATTCTTATACTGGTGAATTATTAGAAAGGAAAGCCCGCTCTAAGCCACAGGAATAACCCGCTTCAATTTGTGATCGACGTCGTAAAAATGAACATTTTTAATATAAAGCCCTGAGCGTGAAATGGCAGCCCAATTTGACCATTTTTAACCCTCATGGCTTTTTTGCTTTAAGATGATTGAAAAGCACACAATGAGTAATATAAATAATAAAAATCAGTCAGATATAAAATAAAAAGCAAGCAAAAAAATCTAGGGGCATTAAAAGGGGCATAAAAGGAAGGTAAGGTTATATACTTTTATTATTCAATAAGTTACAATGTTTTTCGATTCCGCCTCCGGCACCAAATTTCCATGCGGGTTTGTCCTAGGTTGTTAAATTCCCTGACAAAAGCGCAAAAAAGAATCAATCGTTAATTAAATGTTAAATCCTAATCAGCTCAATTTGTACTGTTTAGTTGAAAAGAACATTTAAGACAAGATAACAGGGTAGCTGTTTTAACAGTTACCCTTTTCTCGTTTAAGGTAATGATTTCAGTAATTGATTCTGATGTCAAGTAAGGTGAAAACTTCACGTGACAGGGGATCGGAATTAGCCATTTTTTCATACCATCGATATTGATGCAGGGCAGTTCACTCACACCTCCACCTCAATCCTGTCTGAGACCAGCCCTGTCTTTTTTACGCCGTTTTATTCATTCTCATCGGCATACTCATCAACAAAATCAGTATACAACCCCAGTTCCCGCTCCAGCGCTTTGCCCGTCACTTCCATATCAAGATTAATGTATTCCATCGTGGTCGCCACATTACGGTGCCCCAGTAAGCGTTTCACCAGCGGCAGATTACGATCCGGCGATTTCATCAGGGTCGTCGCCAGCGTATGACGAAAACGGTGAGGCGAGACCGCAAAATCACACTCTTTGGACAGCCGGCGAAAGAAAGAACGGAGCTGTTGTTTTTCCCGGTTGATATCGTATTGGTAACGGGAAAGCCGGCTTGGGTGCGGGACACTCAACCGGCTGAGATCGAAAATCGGATCGTGGGCTTTCGCACCGGCCGCGATGGCCCTTTCTACTAATTTTACCAGCCGGCGTTTAAGCGGCGGAATAATCGGTATTTCCCATTCACTGTGGTTTTTACTGCCTTCCAGCCCCAGTTCAATATAATTGCTGTCCAGATTGATATCTCGCAGCCGCAGGTGCAGTAACTGGTTCTGACGCATTCCTGTAAAACGCAATGTCGCCAGCACTGTTGACCAATACCAGGTCGGATACAGGGCACACCGCCCTCCCCGCGGAGTCATCTCGATGCTTTCTTCCTCAGCAAACTTGCCCATCAGCAGATTAATGCGGGTTATCTGCGATTGGCTCAAAATCTTCTTCTTTTTCTTCTCTTTTTTAGCCACGGCGTTATTAAACGGATTTTCGGTGTGAGGCAGCAGTTTTCGCTCCATACCGAAATTAAAAATCGCCCGCAGATGAGCCACCTTATTATTCCAGGTATGACTCGACTGCTTTTTTTCTACCAGAAGATGACGCCGCCACCGCAGCACATCCCGGTGAATAACCTGTGCCGGTGATGCAGCTTCTCCCATAAACCGGATAAAACCCCGTGTGACCTTTCGATAACTCCATTCGGTATCCGGGCGCAGGATATGTGAAAAAAAGTACTCTTCTAATAGCTCTTCCCAACTGAGCGTTTCTGCTGTATTCAACATGTTATTTTTTCCTCGGTTTATCCTGCCGTGCCCTGTCCAAAAACAATTCACGGCAATAAAATACACATAACCCTTTAAATTATTTACCTTTAAATGATGAATTCGGGTGACTGTCAGTGGCAATACTTTCTTTCTCCCGTCCCGGCTGTTTGGTCAGTTTCGGACCGTGATGATGATTTTTTCCCTGATTTTGTGGTGAAGATGCATCCGGTGACTGAAATAAGGACAATAATGTCAGCGTATCGTCAGAGGGCGCGGTGGGCGGTGGCGTTATGCCACTGGCGGGAGTCCGCACTGTCGTTTCCGGCACAGGGTTGTCTTCAGTAGAGAACACGGTCTCCGTCACCGGTTTCACCTGCAAAGGGGAATGGAGCTGTCCGGCCGCATCCTGAAGCAATGTCTCTATCAATGGGACAGTAGAGGGTCGTCCGTTAAGATGCTGCATCAGACAGTGCCAGACTTCCGGTACCGTCACCAGCCACATCATGGCTTTTTCCGGTAACAGACAGGCGGCCAGCAACACTTCCTGCGGAGCCGGCGGTATGTTCTCCGGGGCGCGGAAACGGAAACGAAACGGTTTGTCGGGAATACCGATGCCCGGTTGCCAGACCTGTCCGTCTTCCAGTTCCCCTTCGAGTTGCCGCAACAATGGCAGGTGGTAAAACAACGCGGCCCAGAACACCACCGCCTGCCATAAGACCCCTTGTGCGGCCTGCGTTTCCGGTGCCACACCCGGCGGCAACAAATATCCCTTCGCTAACCGCACGGCACAAGTGGTAAATTGCAGTGTCAGGTCAGCAAATCCGCCACTGCCTGACCATTTTCCTTCCGGAGAGGCAGGTATCTGCTGAACACTGCCCAATAATTGTTTAATCGGGGCGAGATAAAAACGCTGATACAACCCTTCAGGCAGCGTACTGTTTTGCCACAATTGTTGCAGGCACTGACGGCGCAAAGGCGTTGCTAGCAACGCCTCCACTGATTGTGGCCGGCAATAGTCCCCGTTATCACAAGCCTCGCTCATTTTTTGCCCTGATGATTTTTTCTGTGACGTTGGCGAGCGGGTAAAATGCGATTTAAAACGTGTAAACATCACTTTTCTCCTTTTCAAATTTGGCCCCAGTGTCGGTGGATCCCAATCGGAAACAAGGCGAAACTCTTTTTACGGAAATGAAAATTAAACTGACTCGCTTCATCCATTAACCGACTTACTGAATCCGCTTAATTTTCATCATAAATCAGTTCATTAACGTCATTTAAATATAAAAAAAGCGCCCCGAAAGGCGCATATGAAAGAAAGAAAAATCAGGTTTCAGGCCGCGTGTTCATAGTCCTGCAAACGCTGTGACCAGTTCCCCAGATAATGGGCCGGTGTGTAGCGGGTTCGTTGGCTGCCGGGATCATTCAGCACATCACCGATCGTGACCGCCGCCGGAATACCGGTCAGGGAAAGCTGGATATAGGCCATCACTGCCGCCAGCGGGTCGATATCAATCGCAGATACCCACATACTGGACAACGGATCATGTCCCTGCTCTCTTAATACCTCTGCGGCTGCCAGCATCATACAGGCCGCACCACAGCAAGGTTCGTGGAAGGTGATAAAGGGTTGGGTCTGCAACAAGTCAGATACCTCATTCAACTGCAATTGTGCCATCATTCTGGCCACACTCCAGGGGGTAAAGAACTGCTGAAGTCCCTTATTCCCCAGCTCCAGTTGCATAAACACGCTGCCGAGAAAATCACAGGGAGCTTCTGCCAGGGCCAGCGCGGTATAGGAAAAAAGTTTCACAATCCGGTCAATATCTTCCCGTTCATACTTGTTGATAGTTTTCAGATAGAACTGCTCCAGTTCCTCACTGAAACAGTATTTATTGTGAATGGCCGCCATTGCACAGTTGCAAAAATCCTGAAAAACCCGATAACGGTTACGGTAACGGGCGGTTTGTTTAAACAGCGAAATAAAGTCTTTTTGGTAGTCCGGACAAGAAGCCATGGCGTGTTTTCCTGATAAAAAAAGGAAAACACACCCCGGAAGGAGAATGTGTTTCCCCTTTCGGTTGAAGTGAAAATAAGCTGATACAACGTTAAACAGCGGGTTACTGCCCGACGGCCATCGCCGGTAATGCCAGTGCCGTTTCGGGCTTATCGCCGTTAACCAGATACAGGACCGGACGGTTTTCGTGTCCTACCTGCCCGTTATGACTGTCCACATGCTCGCCCTGGTCATAGCAGTCATAGCCTTTGAGGCTGCCTGACGGTTCGCTGTACCAGTGGCGGATTTCACAGTCAAACACTGATGACAGCCCGCCCATCAGTTCCGCCGAAGGCGGTACCCATGGAGTGTCAAAACGCACGGTTAAGCTGCTGACATGGCGCCTTTCCCAGCGGACATGATGACCGAACGGCCATTCCAGCCCATAGTGCTCATCGTAGCACTGCGCTGTGGTGGTCATTCCTTTCAGTAAGCCACTGTTGCCGTTAATCTCCGTCGCCAGCCGGGTCGGTCGTATCATCAGCATATCGCAGGGCTGAGCAGAGGTCGGATAAACCGACAGTTTCTCCCAGCATGCACTGATATCAAGATTGTCAGACCAGCCCACCACACCAAACCAGTCGGTGTACTGGCGGGTCAGCAGGCGGGCAATCATGTCACGCGCTGACGCCGGTATAGTCTCCCAGCGCAGCAGGCTTAAGCCCGACTGGCGGTAGATACTGTCAATCCGCTTCATGTTTTCTGTGGTTAGCAGCACATTGTCCTGCAACAACGCCAGCCACTGTTCAAACGCCAGATTCTGCGCCGTCGGCGCTGCCGTCCCCCGTACCAGTTCCGGATACGGCGTGTAAGTTAAGGGTTTGGTGGGTTTCAATATCCCCGCACAGCCGGCCAGAAACAGGCGCAGGCTCTGCAATACCGCCTGACGGTAACGGGGAAATTCCTCCCCACAGACCCATTGCTGCATGACATCAAGACAAACGGATTTGCCGGTGACGTCCAGTTGATTAGTGACCCATTCTGCCATGATTAAGCTCCTTTGATTTTTAAGTTTAAAAACCGGAGAAACTGTTCCCCTACGGGAGTCAGTTCCCCCGATGGGTAATGAAAAAAGGGTTACGATTTGGCTTGCCTGAACAGCATTTCAGCCAAACCGCTGTCAAAAATGACCGTCAGCTCGTCATGTATGCCCAGATACGGTGTATCGGGCATCATTGCCGACGCGTTCAGTCAGGTTAAATCGTATTTATCCCCCCGTTCATTGATGGCATCAGACGGCCGGATGCCACTGGCGATAAATTCGGTTACCGTTTCGGTTTCACACAACGCGGTATCGTTCAGGCTCAGATCAGAATAGCGTTTCAGCCGCACGGCGGTAATCACCTGCCAGACGGTTAAACGTCAGGCTTCCAGGGTGACACCATCAAACGCTGACCGTTGCGCTATGCCGGAGAATATCCTGCACTTCGTGATGATAGTGGTAATCGGGTGAAATCATATGCAGTGACAACAAATTCGCCTCCTGCCACAAAACGTGGGCTGCCTGCGGATCCTGCCAGCTCAGCTCAACGGTGGCCGCCTGACATAACTGCTGTTGTTTTCGTTCCAGTGACAAACGTTCTGACGTCAGTGTAACCGGCTGTGCCCAGACGATCTCGTCATAAAAGCGCCCCCCGAGCACACTGTTATCTTTGGCGTCATATATCATCACGGTCAGGGGAAAAAAGGCGCGTCGATACTGACCCGATGAGATTTCCGGTATCGGCCAGTCACCCAGCAAATGGATGACTTTCAATCGTTGTACCGCTTCGGTGATGGAGGCAGTTTCACACACGGTCAGGATTTCCTCTTGCAGCGATTGCGGTCGGTGAGGATGCTGCATCAGGCCGGTGACCTGCACGTTAAAAATGTCTTCCGGTAATACCTGAGCAGTATTCTCCGGCACGGGCAAAAAAATGGCGTTCATGGTGTTGTTCCTTGATTTGACGTTAAAAAAAGACAACACCCGCCCAATACGGGAAGGTGTTGTCGGCTCCCCGGTCAGGCGCTAAAAATGAGAGTTAACAGCCTCATCGACTGATAACGTCAGTGGTGATGAGGGTTGTTATGGATAAATGACGAGCTGATGATGTCCTCTTTGGGCTGCATCGCCAGTACCGCACGCAGCAGCCCGGTTTCCGGGTGGTGCAGCGCGTATTCCCGCAGTTCGCAGAACCGGAATGCATCGGCATTCGGCTCATCCAGCTCGGCGATACGGGCAAACACAATCGCGGTGACAGCCAGACCAAACGCATCCGCAGACAACGTGGCCGTCAGTGTCGTCTCCGGCAGATAAACCGAATAGGTTTTTGCCGCGGTAGGGATCATATACGTCAGGGAATCAGACACGTTCCGGCTGCGCCATTGCTCAGGACGATATTCACCACACAACTGTGAGGCCGTATTCGCCAGCAGGAACCCCAGAAACAACCGTTCCAGCGGGGTTTTATCGGGAAACACAACCGACAGGGCCAGGCTGTCCAGCAGCATCAGTTCATTATCCGGCATCACGTGCTCCCTTTAAGCCCAGAGCCGCCCGGATACATTGAGCCTGAGGATGTTGCCGCGCATATTCACGCAGGGCGCAAAACCGCTCCGCGTACCCGTCCAGCTTCATCAGGTCAGTCAGGTAACTTAATACGCTCAGGGTCACCATCAGCCCAAAGGCATCGGCGGAGACTTCACCTTTAAAGTCAGTCGTACTCACCTTGACCCCAGAAGAATCCGGCCGTATCGGCACGATATAGGCGATGTGGTCTGACACCTTCCGGTACAGCCATCGGTCACACCGCTCATCGTCACACAGCCCGGCAGCCGCTTTAATGAACGTGTGCTCCAGCAACATCAGTTCCAGTGAACCGGTGTGCGGAAAAATGTCAGCAAAAGGGGATAATTCAGCCGGGGGCACAGTGTGCACCGTGGCCGGGGTAGTATGTTGTTGCATGGTATTCTCCTGATAAAAACAACGGAGAACACCTGACCCAATGGGAAATGTGTTCCCCGTTGGGTGACTGGCCGGTTGGCCATCATGGATAAGATTAAGCGACCTTCATCGTCATCAGACTGACGATATCTGCTTCCAAAGGGGCGCAGATGTACCACACCGTAGTGTACTCCCTTGCAGGCTACAGGAGTGTTGCTGTCGCTGCCCGAAGGTGATCCTCACAAGCGACCGGATCATGGATAAGTCTGACTACGCTAATCAACAGAAATCATCCGGTCAATGAGTAATTCATTTCCCGGGACAAAAAATAATGTCAGGAGCACGACGGCATTTTTGGGGAGTCAGAGAGAGGCTGTCAATACGCGCTGACCCATTCAGGCCGTTTGGTCTAACACGTTTATGCCCCGTTGTGTGTTGGTGTCGCTGGCTGAATTACATTGGAAATCTATTTTTACATAACTAGAATGAGTAAATTGAAAATAAAGTTCTTCTCTCACATTAAGGAGAATGTAATGTAGTTTACATTGAGTAGCCGACCGTCAAATTTAATCGTACCCTACCGTAAGATAGCTTCAGATCAAGTCGCAGCTATACACATAACTACTAAACAAGGTCAAAATACATTAATAGTTCTCTGCCATTTTTTTCCAATTACGCGAAAAGTTGATAGAACCGCTTTTACCATGTCTTCCACCATTGGGGCAGCAAAGACCAAAAACAAAGGTAAATCTGTATGGAAAAGTATTAGATAGCACAGAGGTATACCAAAGAACCATGCTGCTACTACATCTATAGTAATGATAAAGCGGTTGTCTCCTCCACTCCTGAGAGTACCGACGATATTTACCGTAGAAAGTGATCTGATAACAATAGTAAATAATACAATAGAATAAGCAGCATCAACAAAGTCAATAGACCTTTGTGATAATTCAGGATAAAAAGATAAAATAAAACCATTTAGCAGATAGAGCAGGGCTGCGAGTAGTAAAGCGAATACCAAACTCAATATTATACACAAACGTGATATAGTTGTAGCTCTTTCATATTCCTTTTTACCTAACGCTTCACTTATTACAATCCCCGCAGCGATTGCAATACCCCAATAAGCAATATGGGCTAGATTTGTAATTGAAGAGATCACTGCAGACGAAGCTACTAACTCTTTGCCTTGAAAAGCAATTATTAAAGTGTATAGGTTTATACTCGCCGCCCACAGTAAGGCATTTATAGCTTGCGCACCTCCTATCCTCAGCAATTCTCTAAAGGATTTACACTTATAATTAAACTTATCAAAATCAAGGTACAATCCATTATACTTTTTTAATAGAAAAAATAAGATTACCCCTATTTCTACTAACTTTGAAAGAATTGAACCCAATGCGGCGCCAATAATTCCGTATCCATCCATGTCAGCTATACCAAACACCAAAAAATAGCTGAAGAAAATATTTGAAACTACACCACTCGCAGATATCAAAAACGTCAAAAATGTGTCACCAAGTGCATTGAGAAGACCTATATAAACTTGAATAATAGCGGATGCCAAAATTGTATATGAAATAATATTGAGATAGTCTATTGCTTTATAAGCGTAATCTTCCTCTCCCCAAAAAAGCAATATAATATCTTCGTTAAATAGTTTTATAATAGAAAAAATAAAAAATGATAAAGTAAGACTAAGTACAAGTCCATTAGTCACAATCAATTTTAGAGTGTTTTTAAAGTGCTTATTTTGAGCAACGATAACAGATACTGAATTTGAAGAAGAATAGACTACACTTAAAAAAACCAACATAATGCTAGTTGCCAGTCCCATTCCAGCTAACTCTTCTGTACCTATATATCCAACCATTATTGTGTCGATAATTGACATCGAAGTAAACAATATAGATTGAGCCATAATAGGTAAAGCAAGTTTAATTATTCTATAAGTATCAGTGGTTACACGAAATGTCATTTGATTCGCCTCAAAACTGATCGTTGACGAAGTATTTCTTCAATTCCCCAATATTCATATTGTAATAATAGGTATGTTTCATCTAATAAATGCTTAGAGTGTATATATTCAAAGGCATTAAAGTTAGATTTACTTTTACTAACAATGTCTTCTGGTTGAGGAGTATGTATTGAAACTGATTTGGAAACGAAACTAAATATCGCCCCCTCTTTCATTAGTCTAATACCCAACTCTATATCCTCACCTCCCCAAGATTTAAATGACTCATCAAATCCAGATATTGCGTCGAAGAGAGATGCGTGTATAGCTATTACCCCTCCCCAACAATACACCCATGGTGCACGCAATTTCTGCATATCCATATCATAATATGAAAGATAATAAACTCTGGGATCAGGGAAAGTAGAATTTAAGATATATAGCTCTAATGCACCTTCAATTCCATAACTTTCAATATCTCTAAGAATTATTTCCTTGTGGTTATTACAGTTAGTAATCCCATAAATATTTCCTAGGGATACACAACGTTTATCATACAAAGAAGATTCAATAATACTCAATACAGCATTTTTTTCTAAATATATTCCACAATCAACAAATAGTAAAATTTCACCACTAGCAATCCTTGCTCCTCTGTTTCTAGCTAATGAAACTCGAAATCCCTCATCCCTTTGAGAGACAATAATTACTTCATGCATGCAATTAATACTTTTTATATTTATGGGTTCATTTGAGCCGTCGTCAACTATTATCACCTCCAATTCAAATTTATTTTTTAATACTTGATTATCTAAAGATGATATAGTTGATAACAATTGAGTTGTGTTGTTATAACAAGGAATGATAACGCTAATAATCATAATAAATTAACCTAAAATATCTCATTTTCAATTATTTTTACAATGTCATGATTACCACATATCAATGTTCGAGCAGTGTTTATATCATTAAATAAATAATGTACCTGAAAGCCAGCCTCCTTTAATATAATATATCCTGCTGCGACATCCCATTGATACAAATTTAGCTCAAAGAAAGCAAGCAAGCGATTTGCAGCAACATATGACATACAGAGAGCTGCACTACCATTTCTATAGGGCAAATAGCCAGACTCGAGTAATGTTGTTAACACTTTTGAAATTTTTCTCTTGTCATCACGATAAGACGTACCAAAAGCTAAGTAGGGTACAGATCATGCTCTAAGAACTGATGAGATTTTGCCAATAATCTTGTGGAGTTTAAAAAAGCACCTTGTCCATGGTAAGCACTAAAACATTCTTTACGAATTGGATCATAAATCAAACCAAATAATATGCTGCCTTTCTTAAAGGCAGCAATAGATATACACCATCCAAACACACCTGTGGAAAAACTATGAGTTCCATCAATTGGATCAATAATCCAGGTATATTCGCTCGTATCTGCAATACCATAAACGGAAGATTCTTCAGAAAAAATAGTATCACTAGGAAATATATTTGAAATGGATCTTTTTAAATATTCATCTACAATCAGATCAGCACTAGTGAGCACATCTCTTTATTTTTTATATTTACATGTAAATGTGAGATTGTTGAACATTTCTAGTAAAATACTTCCTGCATTTGCAATAACTTGCTTGGCATGTAAAAACCTTTCATCCATTAGCATACTTCTTTATTTCCTATAAATTAGATAGTTATTTATAATTAAAAAATCCAGTTTGCTTTCCTTATAGAAATTAATAGCATCTTCGGGAGTTTCTACAATGGGAGTATCCTTGCCATTAAAGGAAGTATTCAGCAAAATTGGGATACCTGTAAGTTTGTAAAACTCATTAATAAGATTATAGTAATCTCTGTTTAATTCTCTAGTCACTGTTTGAACACGGGCACTTCCATCAACATGTACTACAGCACTAATTTGCTCTGATTTTTCAGGTATCACTTGTGAAACCTTGATCATATAATCGCTATCTTCATTGCCAGGCCTAAAGAAGTCTAAATATCTATCCTTTAAAATGGAAGGCGCGAATGGACGAAATTCTTCACGATTCTTAATTTCAATATTGATATAATCGAGCATCTCTTTTCTTCTCGGATCAGCTAATATGCTCCTGTTCCCTAATGCTCTAGGTCCAAATTCAGATCCATTTCTAAAACATCCAACTACCTTTCCCTTACTAATATGTTTTGCGACAACTTCGTCCAAATTATCCGGCTTAGTTATTGCATAATTATCATTCAAGTATTTTCGTAAACTAGATTTAGATTCATCGTATTTTATCCCAAAATATGGATTCCCATTAAATAGGACTTTTTCTTTATTTAATACTTTCATCCACCCATAATAACATGCGCCAATGGCGAGGCCATTATCGCCAGCGGCTGGTTGAATATAAACATTTTTGAATGGTGTATTCTTTATTATTTTACCATTAGCTACTGCATTTAGTGCTAATCCACCTGCATAACATAAGTTATCTGAAGCATACATTTTATGGTATGAATTAAGTATATAAAATAAAGCTTTCTCAGTTTGTTCTTGTACCCATTTAGCCAAATCAGCACAATACTGAAAATCATCCTTAATATTTGTATTTTTTATTCCTAAATCCTCAATTAGATCATAATTTATTTTTACCCTAGCATCCTCAATCAAAAATAATTCTTCAGGGAATCTGCCACTTTTACCATATGGTGCCAAACCCATTAATTTTCCTTCGTTGAAATCTTTACCGAATACAAATTTACTAGCCCCTCCATATAGCCCACCAATGGAATGTTCGATATCATAAGGAGCAATTTTGTATTTATCTAGATCATTAAGATTAAATTTTGAGTAATCTTTAAATACTGTTACCACATTATTATCAAAAAACTTATAGTAGCTCTCCTTTTCAAAATAGTCGATATAATCCGACTTATACCCATCGTCATTGAAGATGCTTGATTTTTCATTCCTATCAGATCAAAATCGCGCCCATGAAAATTACCCTGACAGATGCCCAAAAAGAAGCGATTGAATTGATGCACGATACGACTCGTGATGGGCGCGTCCGTGACCGTATCAAAGCCGTGCTTTTAGCTTCAGAAGGCTGGACTGCTCAAATGATTGCTC
>NZ_NJAJ01000039.1:0-6887 GCF_002632825.1 Xenorhabdus stockiae | reverse complement strand
GGTACGAAACAATGTCTATTTCCCGGATGCCAAAACGTTCCGTAAAACCCTTCATCATTTTTTTCATGTCACCTTACCCGAAAAAGGACAGGAATTAGCTACCCGGCTGACCGATAATTTCCAAACTTTAATTCCTGCATCTTCAAGTTAATTGCATATAGATAATTTTCCTATTTCACTAGGAACTAGGCTTATGTCGTGATCTAAACAACTGTCAATACTCCCTCCCATACCATCGCATACAATCACGGCAGACTCTGAAAATGGAGAGGTGCCAACTGCGCTATATGCGTGCGCAATATGGTGACTAATCCTAACAACGGGGAGATACTCAGGTATAATTCTACCTCGGCGTTTGATAATGTCATCGGGCTTATGTTTTTCATTTACTGTGTATTTCTCAACAAATAAATCTACATCCTTAAAAGTGATTCCGGCTGCATTTAAGCAATACCTTATGGCATCGTTATCATTAAATCCATCATGCTTAATCTTAGTAAGCCTCTCTTTTTCAATTCCAACGATAATCTTACCATTCTTCATTAAGCATGCTGATCCATCATGAGATAGTCCAGAACCTAAAACATAAATTGGCTTATTCATAGTTCCCCTCAAACTTAAAACATGCATTTTGGTACTTCAAAGGCAATCAACTTTTGACACTCAGAAATTGCGTCTTCTATTTTTAACTGCACAGGAGGGGTCTTTTGAGTCCATGCTGAAGGACCTTTTAAGGCGCCTTTTAATCCCATATCTCTAGCAATTTTTAAATAACGTATAGCATCAATCACAACACCAGCTGAATTTTCAGAATATTGTACCGATAATTTAGTATCAATTTCGACTTTACTTCCTCCAAATCCGGTAAGTTCCAGGCGTATGTGCGCAACCTTGTTATCTTTCAAATAAGGAATATAAGTTGATGGTCCAGCAAAAATAGAATCCTCGTGAACTTCCACGCCGGCAATTTCATTTTGACTTCTAATAACGTTCTCTTTTGATATTTTTTTGGATGTTAATCTTTCTTGAACCATCATATTATTGAAATCAGTATTTCCTCCAATATTAATTTTCTGGTGATAGTCAACAGTTAAATTCCTTGAGAGAGCTAATTCCTGATATACTTGTGACAATATTGATGCACCTAAATGACTCTTCATATCATCACCTATGATAGGGATCCCCTTATCATAGAATTTTCTGTCCCATTCAGGATCAGATGCGATGAAAACTGGAATGCAATTAAGCAACGAAACACCAGATTCCAAGCAACATTCAGCAAGGTACTCGGTAGCCTTTTGAGAGCCAACAGGTAAATAGTTTATCAGTATATCTATTTCGTTTTTTTTAAGGCTGGAAATCAAGTCAATTGGTTTTTGAGTGCTAGAAACACGAAATCCTCGATCTTCAGGTTGATTACTCATATACGGAGACACGCCATCAAAAACTTCAATTTTTTCAACGATCGGACCTTCTGGTAAATCAGTACAGAATATTCTTGCACAATTAGGCTTTGTAAAAATTGCTTTTGATATTGGTAAACCAACTTTTCTACAATCAACATCATATGCTGCTTTCACATTGATATCTTTGATTGAAATACCCAAATCATTAATTATTGGATCACTATCTAAATGATAATTAATCCCTTGATAAAGAGACGAACAACAATTCCCAATACCAGCAATAGCAATATTAACCATATTAAACATCCTTTTCTTCAGCGTTTTTTAAAATTATCAAATCATTTAATTTAAATATATTCTCTTCTTTTATAAGAAAATCCGTCATTTCATCATTATATTTTTCAGAAATATACTTTTTATTTTCTAAGTTTGTCTTATAATTTATTTCATCGTTTTCTGGATGAGATAAGTGCACTCCCTCTATCCCTTCAAATAAATGAAATTTAGAATTAGCTTTGTGAAGTCGGAAACCAAGATCAATATCTTCACCACCCCATGATGTAAAATGTTCATCAAAACACCCCACCTTTTCAAAAAGTTCTTTTTCTACACTGAATATTGTTCCCCATAAAAAAACCCAGGGTGCAGGCATAGAGCATAATTTATAGTTGAATTTCTCGTATGAATTTTGGCGAATATCTTTGCCAATACCTTGTTCTTTCATTTTCCTAATTGTGCTATCTACATCATCTAGATCAACTTTTAAATCCCACTTATTTTCAGAGTAAAGACCGTATACATATCCAATCGAAACTGATTGTGGATTATAGCTATGGAATTTGATCACACTTTGAACGAAATAGCTTGGCAAAAGCACATCAGCATCAACAAAAGCCAGTAGTTCCCCTTGTGCATTTTTAGCTCCAATATTTCTCGCTCGGGCTACGCGAAAACCTTCGTCAGGCACATATATATATTTAATTTTATAGTTATAATCTAGCTTAGTAACAGCGAGACAAGTCTCATCGCTAGAACCATCATCTACAACTATTACTTCGAAATCACTGAAGTCCGCACTTTGCTTGTTTAGTAAAGCTAACAAAGACATCAGGCTTTCTTTTTTGTTATAAGAAGGGATAATTATACTCAGAGTCATAAGTTACTTACTCCTTGATTTTACTCTTTATTTCAAAAAAAAGAGGCTTTAAAATTATGCTTATCTGATAGAGTGTAATTTTCTTGTAATGATAAGCAATTATTTAACCTATTCAGAAACTCTTCAATTACTTCATTAATATTAAAATAAGAACCAAATTTTTCAATATATAAATTCATTGATATTATAAACCCTTCAATATCATTTTTATATTTTTCTTTCAAAAAGGTTTCAGGACGATGTTCAGAATCTCCTTTAAATCTATATTTAAAAGGAATGTCTTCTAGTACTTTAATAAATGCTCCATCTGCAACCATATTCATCCAAGTGACATGATCTTCCGAAACTGAAAAATCAGGGAATGGACATCTAAGCGCTAAGTCAACATTAACCGTCGTTCCTGACGTTGGGAATATGTAGCCACAGTGTCTTATCATATCAAGATATTTATTATTTCCTTCTGGAATATACCGACTATGCTGAACAGCAACATCGAGCATATCACTCCTAAAGTTTTCTAGAGAAACCGAATTACCTTTTTCATCAATTCCACTAAAAGTGGTACTAATAATTAAGTCTGATTGATTAATTTGTTTTGCAGCACATAACGTTTTTTCTATACGATATGGATGTGCAATATCATCATCATCTTGAAATAAAATGAAATTAGCATTTTGTTTATGTGCATACTTTACACCAAGATTTCTTGCTGACGACACTCCCTTTTCATTCTCGTTAACTATAAAATGAAATCTATTATCAATTACATTTTTTGGAAAAAAATCTTGTATTCTAATATTCAATAAATCATAGAAACTTGAATTATCATCTACTATTACAACACACCAATCTGGGATTGACTGAGCATGTATTGAGAGTAAGGTTTCAATCAAATAATCATTATCTCGCTTACTCTGTGCATGATGAGGAATTACAAACCAATTTGACATTGATGTACAACCTTATTTATTTCTTTTGCAAAATCAACTATCCAATCCTTCGGCTGAAGTAACACTTGATGGGGAAATGCCATTGTTCGATTGAAAAAATTCTCAGCACCTGGAAGGCTATAATTCATACTATTAAGTCTTTCGAAATGACTATAATATTTATTTCTATCAACTCGATGAGGTTGGTAAAGCGGGTTATTATTTAAAGGTCTATCGAGCTTTTCAAAAGGTATTCGATATCTCTCTGAGAAATGGTTCGATATTATTTGTGCTTGTTCATTTTTAATTTCACAATTGAAATCAATAACACAACGCCAATATACTCTCTGATCAACATTTTCATCTACCCTAAGAATATTACAGATTCCACTCTTTCTAAGGTAATAGTTAAGAATAATGGCATTTAAACGTCGATTTTCATTATCTAATCTTTTAAGACCATTTAATAAAATGGCACACTGCATTATAGTTCCTTCCTTGTACTTCTCCATCACCAGAAATAACCATAAGATTTTTTGGGTTTACGTTATTATTTCTAGCTCTACCATCCATCATTAAATTTTGTATTTTAGAATAGTAATCATCTGAGCTAGTAGCAATAACTCCACCTTCTCCACTAGTCAGTAGTTTAGATTGCTGAGTAGAAAATACAGATATATCAAAAAAAGAGCCAGCCTTCTTTGATTTCCATGTTGCACCGTGGCTTTGTGAGCAATCCTCAATAACTTTTAAACCATACTTATCTGCAATAGCACCAATTTTTTTCACATCTGCCATGCCACAATAAGCATGTACTAAAATAATAGCTTTGGTATTCTGGGTAATATTCTCTCTTATTGCCTTCTCTGCTATTTGTCCGGTTAAAGGATTGATATCAGTCAAAATAGGAATAGCACCTAGATTATACACAACTTGGGCAACTGCAACCCAAGTCATACCTGGTACTATTACTTCATCTCCAGGAAGAATCCCAATGGCTTCAAGAGCTATAGATAACGCAGCGGTTCCAGAAGTGCATGGAATAGCGTGTTTAGTACCTATATAATCTGCCCACCTTCTTGAAAAAAGACTACTAAAGTATGGCAATACTTCAGATTGGCCTGATAACGTCCAACGTGTAGATCTTAGCGCCCTCTCTACATCAGTTAGTAGGTCAACATCGCACACAGGCCAATTCATCTCAAAAGGTTTCATGCATCGTCCTATAACACCAAATTTAACAATCTATTGCTTAATAATCTTTTATAGGCACTTATGCTATCTCCTTCTCGAATATTCCCATCGAGTAGAAGTTGACTAATTGTTTTAATCCCATCTGAAGCATCAAAACAGGACAACTCTGCCTCTGTAATTCTCTCAGTGTATGTTGCTGTATTGATATAATATGAACGAGATTTATTTGTAACTTTTTTAATAGTAGTTACAAACTCTTTTTTTATTGGTCTAAATAACTTATATAGATTATCACCATGGATTCTTTTCTTAATAATGAAATCACCAACAACCAAATAGTCCAGACCTGTAAGTAGAAAACACTGTATAGCATCATATGCATCACATACAATTGGTTCTGCATTTACATTGAATGAAGTATTTAATAATATAGGAACTCCTGTGATTTCTTTAAAGTTCTTTATTAGCTGATAGATATCCTTATTATATTTTCCTACAGCTTGAACTCTTGCTGTGTTATCTACATGTGTTATAGCTGCAAGTTTTTGTTTATTTTCCTTAATAACAGGAAGATTAAATACCATATACTCTAAATTAACTTTACAATCTGGGACCAAGAACCAATCCGAAATTTCCTCCATCAATACCATAGGAGCAAATGGGCGATAGGACTCTCTCTGCTTAATAATTTGATTAGTTCTATATTTTGATTCAATGGGTCTAGGATCAGCAAGTATACTACGACTACCAAGAGCTTTTGGACCATATTCCATTCGACCTCTTGCCCATCCTATTATCTTGCCATTACTAATTTCATTAGCAAGAAACCGGAATTCATCTTCAGAATTAACAACCTCTATAATATTTTTATTTCTTTCTATTATTTCAAATGCAAATTTACTATTTATATCAGGTCCTAAGTAAACATTCTCGAGTTTATTTCCATTAATCCTAGCATCAGGGTACATTGCACACATGGCTGCACCAACCGCACTTCCACCATCGTGTGAAGCAGGATGAACAAATATGTTATCAAACAACCCACTGAAGGCGAGTTTCCCATTTAATGTACAGTTTAAAGCTACTCCGCCACTAAGACATAGGTTTCTTTGACCTAATTTTTTTAACCAGAAAGATATAATATGTAATGCCATCTTCTCCAGATACTTTTGTATGGAATGTGCAAAATTTTGATGACTTTCTGAAATTTGTTCATTTTCTCTTCTTGGCGATATACCATTATCTAAAAGATAAGCAGGTATATTTGTATGATTAAATGAAATATTTCCATATTCTTCAAAATTTATAAGGTTTTCAAAAAGCTCATCAAATTTATTTTGTTTTCCATAGGAAGCCAATCCCATGACCTTATATTCATCAAATCGTTCATATCCTAGTAAGGATATACAATCGAGATAATATCTTCCTAATGATGAAGAGACAGGATATCTATATATATTTTTAACAAATCCGTCGATATATGAGTAAATTGATATAGACTCATCTTCCCCATTTCCGTCTATTACAATAACCAATGAACTATCGAAACCCGAGTTTTCTGCTGCCATGATAGCATGGGTATCATGATGACGTATATATTCAATTGGAATATCTTTAACTACTTCCCCAAATTTACTCACAAGTATTTTTTTAATTAAATTTCTAGAATGTTTAACCTCAAGATTTTTTCTTTCAATATATTGTAATCCAAGCCCTGTATCTGTATTTAACTCTTCAAAATAAAATGCAATTTTATCAACATCAGTTA
The DNA here is from genome assembly GCF_002632825.1 of Xenorhabdus stockiae. GTDB lineage: Bacteria > Pseudomonadota > Gammaproteobacteria > Enterobacterales > Enterobacteriaceae > Xenorhabdus > Xenorhabdus stockiae. Next base: position 434 of record NZ_NJAJ01000039.1, on the reverse strand, counting down.
TTTTTAGCTGTGCTATTTTCAAGCACTCAACAATAGCCTCAATGGGAAATTGGTTAGAATGCTTAATTCTATCCAGACGTTCTTGTTCCACTGCTGCAACGATCTTACCATCTTTGATGATCGCAGCTGAAGCATCATGACCAAACCAATTTGGTATATCCCCAATAACAGGTGTTTCAAATGTTTCGAAACTACCGCTAACCCCTAGAGTTATCATAAGAAAAAATTCCTTATCCTTGATAAAAATAATTCTATGTCTAATATAGTTTCATTCGTTTTATACCCATCGTCATTGAAGATGCTTGATTTTTCATTCCTATCAGATCAAAATCGCGCCATGAAAATTACCCTGACAGATGCCCAAAAAGAAGCGCTTGAATTGATGCACGATACGACTCGTGATGGGCGCGTCCGTGACCGTATCAAAGCCGTGC
>NZ_NJAJ01000038.1 GCF_002632825.1 Xenorhabdus stockiae | reverse complement strand
AAGCAGAAGGAAGAAAGCAGCAATGATCAATAACTCATTCCACCTGACTCAGATTATTGCCTCAGTCTGGGGTGATCCGTCTGATATCACCGATGTAGTTTGGCATTCTGGATACCGTAAGCCGGAACGAGAAGCAACAGAAATAGCCCAGCTCACTATCGACATTATGGAAGGGGTGCCCGATGGGGCGCCCTACTCTGCAAGACCGAAAAATTTGAACGATATTCTCATGGCGGAACTGAGCGACATTATTTTCGATGCAACGTGGAGTGATAAGGCAGCTCCGGCGAGTGTGGCGAAGGTGATATTGGAGAACGGGTATCAGAAAGGAGAGGAAAAATGAATCAGTCACCTTACATTAAAACTCAGGAACTGGCAGAACGTTATGGCGTAAAACCACACACTATAAGATTGTGGTGCGGTAATGGGAAGCAACGCCGAGAAGGCTTCCCAAAACCCAAGTTTAAATCCAATCAGCTTAATTTTTTGCGGCAGGATATTCTTGATTGGGAGAACGGGAAACAATTTTAGTCAGTTTATCCCACCAGCGTTCATAGGCTTCTCTCTGCTCATTTAGGTAGGTGTGCTTATCGTACACCTGCCAAATTCCCGGCAGTTTATGACCCAGCATGATTTCGGCGACATGGGGTGACGTTAATTCAGATATCTCAGTACGCATAGTTCTACGTAGATCATGAATTGAAAAAGATTTAAAATTAGGAAAGTGAAGAGACATTTTTTTGTTTAGCATGGTCATTATGCTTGCGTGTCCCCCCACTGGTAAAAATGGATTGCCACTTCCCACAACAAATAAATACTCGCTCCCACCGTTTAATCTCTTGGCTTGCTCAATTAACTCTTTAGCCACAGGGATAATGGGTCTAATGATATTTTTTTTAGATTTCCTTCCTGTCTTGTGGTTTTTAGGGGGAATAATCCAAATATCTTTTTCATAATCAAAGTCGTTCACTTTGGCTTTTAGTAGTTCACCGATGCGACAACCAAATAAAAGGCATAATTTTATTATTAGTGCATTTCGTGGGTTATACCCGGGAGTGTTAATCACCTGAAAGAGAATAGCCAGCTCTTCTTCGTTTAAGATCCGCTCACTTATCTCATTATCGACATCTATATTTTTTCGAACTAAATCACTTCGTTCCACATCGGATAACGGGGTGAAATTGGTTATCCCTCTCCGAACCGCCCATTTATGAGCAGTCTTGGAGTACGTTAATACTCGGGCACCAGTTGTTGGTGCTTGCTTGATAGTCTCTTCAATTAAAGAAAGCCAGACGTGAAGCGTGACTTCATCATGGGGTAATTTGCCAATCTTTGGGAAAATGTAAAGTTCGAAAGAGCGCAAAAGTTCGTCAGCTTTCACCTTCGAACCTTGCATGGTTGCTGTCCACCACTCCCTAATGAGTGTTTCCACAGTGACTGCGTTTAAGGCGGATTCTTTACGAACACGCTTGACTATTTTCGGATTGCGGTGTTGCTCTAATTCCCCACGATAGAAAATCACAGAATCACGCGCATCTTTTAAACCCGTTGCCGGGTATGTACCAATATCGATCCTGTCACCCTTACCATTCCAGCGATATCTAAATTGGAATATGATTTTTCCTTTGGGGGTGACACGAGCAGACAGCCCATCCCTATCTGATTTAGTGATGATTTTTTCTTGGGGTTTACCGTTGGTAGAACGGAGCCATGAATCAGTAATAGCCATATCACTTTCCTCGGAAGATAACACAGCTTTTAATGTAGTTTATGTACACTCATATGTACATTTTTTTCATGACTCCGCATGAATATACGTGATCATTATTGACTAAAGACAAGAAGAAGATAGGGTTAATTGGATTAAAAATCAATAAATTGAAGTAAATACTTTAGCTAAACATGACTACAAATGATAAGAGATGATAGACAAAACATACTTTTCAGGGGAGTATGATAATGAAATATGGGAACTAACCAGAGAAGAGTGGCTTAACCGGCAAATATCACAGCGTTAAAATAAGAGCAGTTAACCCTGCTCTCTTTGCTGAGGAAATTGAGCCTGTAAAAAAGGCAGCAATAATAAACCAATCATGACAGCGCATACAGAGATGGTAATAAACAACCACGTCCAATGATAGTTCTCCAAAATAATCGCAAAAGGATAACCACCAAGTGCCGGACCTGTATAGGCAAAGAGACCAACAAATCCCGTTGCTGCTCCAGCTGAATCTTTATGTGAACATTCTGCTGCTGCCATACCAATCAATAACTGCGGACCAAAAACGAAAAAACCGATAGAAAAAAATCCCAACGATTGAAAAACTAAATCTGTTACAGGCATCAACCATAAAGCAGCTACTGACAAAAAAATACCAATTGAAAATATTAAATTAATAGGACCTCGATTGCCGCCAAATAACTTATCAGAACCCCAGCCGGCAACCAAGGATCCCACAAAGCCTCCAACTTCAAACAGTGATACGACAAAGTTGGCGCTCACTAAATCATAATGATGATATTCTGTCAGATAAAGGTTTCCCCAATCGTTGATAACTGTGCGAACAATGTAAACCAGCACATAGCTACAGGAAAGTAACCAGATATATTTATTCCTGAAAACATAATCTCTTAATATTTCTCTGGTACTTAACCCCTTCCCTTGATTTTCATGTTTTTTTTCCAGAAAATCATTGCGATACTGCCCAATAGTTGGCAACCCCATTGAAGCCGGTTTATCACGTAATCGCCAACATAGTAGAATTCCTCCTAAGATCCCCAGACAACCGGGCACAATAAAACCTTCACGCCAGCTGAAGTGCAAGGTGACAAAACCAACAAAGAGTGCAACTAATGCACTCCCAATGTGATGCGAAGTATTCCACAATGACCACCAAAAACCACGTTCCGAACGCGAATACCAAGTGGTAAGTAATTTAATACATGAAGGAGAGGCCCATCCCTGAAACCAAGCATTCAATATCCATAAACAGGTAAACATGACAACAGAACTGGACAGACCGAAAAAAACATTAATGATACCGGTAGCAATTAGCCCAATACCCATGAAATAACGTGGATTAGAGCGATCAGAGAGAATACCGGAAATAAATTTTGAGCAACCATAAGCAATATAAAATAACGTACCAATCAACCCAATTTCAGCTTTATCAAGACCCAGATCACTGATCAATTCTGGCATTGCGTAATTAAAATTTTTACGGGTGAAATAAAATAACGCATAGCCCACATATAAGCTCAACATTATATGCAGACGCCAGTAACGATATTGCTCCCTAATTTCTACCGTAGACAAATGATTTGGATTAATTAGTTTAGGCTGAGAAAAAACTGTCATGATCATTTCTTAAAGTTTAGGCAAAATGATCGATAAATCCGTACCAGAGCGTGTAGATTCATTTTGCTGTTTCTCACTATGAATTGAAAAATTACCACCGAGGGCCTGTACACGCTCACGCATACCTCGCAAGCCAAATCCCTTCATATGATCTTCAGCTTTACAGCCAATACCATTGTCTTTGATCAATAAACGGACCATTTCCTTAATAGAAAAATGCACTTTAATACAATCAGCCTGAGAATACTTTAATGCATTATTCAATGCTTCCTGACAAAGGCGGTATAATGTAGCTTTCGTTGCATCACTTAACTGTTCAATAACAGCATCGGAATCGATTTCCCAATTAATTTCTACTGATATGCCGTTTGCTTCAAATTCCATATCCCGCAATAACTGCTCAATAGCTTCCTTAAGGCCAAAATCGTCGAGTACTTTAGGCCGTAATCTGCTCAATAACATTTTGGTAGTATCATAAACATTCAGAGATAATGTTTCGATAGTTTTGGCACAATTAATAACCACCGGCGTTGCACCAACACGTTGGATAATATTTGCCTGTGTCCGGATAGCTGTAATATTTTGACCTATTTCATCATGTAATTCGCGGGCAATCTCCCGTCTTACTGATTCCTCTGCTTTTACTAACTGGCGTGACAGACTGTGATTACGAGATAATTCCCTCTTTAGCTGCATATTCAGATCACGCTGACGCTGAACAGCCATTCCAAGGATTATTCCTGTCAGAGTCTGGGTCAGAAGAGATAACAGCAAATCCGTAATTTCCATATCGGAAACACCGCTGCGAGCAGCAATTAACGCAACACTATTCAGTAAAGTGCCAAGCAATGCTCCCTGCCAACCGTAGCGAAAAGCCAATAAAATAATCGGAATAGCAAGGCAGAATGGCGCAAAATAGCGGAGTTCGTTAGGTATCCAGATCTGAAGAAAAATATTTAATACAAATAATAGACTATAAAAAATAACCTGTTTCAGATTGAAACGAATTTGGTGTGCAATAACATTGGCAGTCATGGGTAGCCAGACATTCTGGAATAAATAATGCCAAACTAAGTAACACAAAGGAACCAGCATAACGCCTCCGGTTAAACTCACCAAAAGTGCGATGGTTACAGCCGGATTATGATTGATGACGGATATAACATTAACAATTGAAGTGATTACAATCACAAGGGCCATCACAGAAAGTCTTTGCCACTGATTACCACAATAATAACGACTGGCGGCCCAGACTATGGGAAGGCTGACTATACTGGCTGTTAATACAGTTAGCCACTGAGGCTGCTTCATTAGTAAGGCCAGACCAATCGTAAGCAACCATTCTGTACCATATAGTGTTAGCCAATATTTCTGCGGGATATGTAAAGCAATGCCAAGACGTAGTGCAAATGGAAAAAACAAAATAGCCAGCTCTAAGTCATTGACAAAGTAATAAGCTATCACCCATAAACAGAACCACCAGCAGGAAAACAGTAATCCACCACAAAATGAACTGAGCAAGTATCGATACATTAGAGATCACTAGAGGCAAAATAATTTGCTAGGCCCACGTTATTTGTTACGCCCAATTTACTTATTGCATTAGCCCGATGAACATGAATTGTTTTATGACTCAAACCCAGCTCAGCAGCTACTGCTTTAACATCCATTCCTGTGGCAAGCATTTCCGCGATTTGCCTCTCTCTCTTGGTTAAGTGATCCAAAGAAGCAGGATTATTTTTTGATGATGTCAGTTTTAGCACAATATCCGGCGAGAAGTAAAAACCATTATTCACAACAATACGCACCGCCTGTACCAATTCATCCGGGCTACAGCGTTTGCTTAGATAACCCCGGGCTCCCGCCTTCAGGGCTTTTTCTACCATGGTGGCTGAATCGTGGACGCTCAGCATAATACAACCAATGCCGGAGGGAATATCCTGCAATAGTGATAATCCACTTTCATCAGCCATTGAGATATCAAGAATACAAACCATTGCCCCTGAACCGGGCAGACCATATCTTGCTTCGGCGCATGAACTGAATTCACCAACAACTTCAATATCAGGCTCTAAGCTTAATAATTGGGCAAAGCCAGAACGTACTACCACATGGTCATCGACTAATGCTACTTTAATCATCGTTATTTATTGCCAGATCAGAAAACCCGTATAAATTACTCTCATTAATATAGCTGTGCAATAGACTGGGAACGATACGTTTCACTCAAAAACGCTACTGCGAATAAAACAGTAGCGTCATAACGATTTTTAACAAGCTTTATAGCGCTTTCCTGCTACTACGAATTTTTCTCTCTTCAGCAATAGCAACAAACGTAAGTAATGTAATGCAGATAAATGCAGAAGTATCAAGTGCGACAAAAGTACCTTTCCAGCCTGTTAAACCAAAAATAGGCACTCCATCAGCAATCATTCCCAAACCTAATTTAGCAAAACTATCACCGATTAAATAAGCAAACGTACCTTTAACACCATCTGCAACACTGATCGCTTTTTTCGGTACAAAGCCAACAGCTGACACGCCAATCAGTAATTGTGGGCCAAACACCAGAAATCCGAGTACAAATAGAGAGCCTAAATACATAAACTCGCTGGTTGCATGCTGGTAGAATTCAAGGCTAACAATAATTAGACCCAGTGAGACACAAGCAACAAGAGCGCGACGACCATTTGCTAAATCTGACAAATATCCCCACATCAGCGTCCCGACTAACGCCCCAACCTCAAACATTGTAAAGCCGGAAATAGCAGTTTCTTTTGAATGTCCTAATTCCTGATACGCATATACCGTTGACCACTGGTCAATGCCAATTCGCACGATATAAAGAAAAATATTGGCAAAGCAAAGAAGCCAGATCACTTTGTTTTTCAGAATATACTCAACAAAAATCTCCCGCTTAGTCATTTGATTTTCTTCTGCTGTTATATCCTCTTCGCTGATCGACTCACCAAATAACTCTTCTGCTTTACCCAGACCATAACTTTCAGGCGAATCGCTTCCATAACGTAAACCAATAAAACCAATGATCAGAGCAATTATGGAAGGGAAAATAAACATCCCGATGACATGACCATCAAATAAATAGTGCGCTCCAAACAAAGCAACTCCTGCCGCACCTGCGCCACCCACATTGTGCGACATATTCCAAAGCCCAAGATAGGTACCTCGTTTGCTACGCGGAGTCCATTTGGTAATGGTGGAATAACTTGCCGGCCCACCTATACTTTGGAAAAAACCACTTAGCGCATAAAATGCCACCATCAAAAAAATACTGATCCCAGAGCTGCCCATACTCATACTAAAACCGAGCATGGCCAGGCCAGACAAAATCAACATAAATGGCAAAAATTGTTTGGTATTTTTTCTATCTGCATAATAAGCCACTAACGTTTTGCCTACGCCATAAGTGATAGAGAACCCCAACCCTATCAACCCAAGCTGCGTCATCGACAAACCATAAGTAGAAACCATAAGTAGAAACCATATCGTTCTGGGCAATATTGAAATTCTTGCGCACCAGATACATCGCCATATAGCCAATGAAAACCACCAGATATGACTGCATAAAAGGCTTAAACCACATCTTACGGCGTATATCGACTGGAAGATCCAACGTCGGTTGACGAACTTGTTCCAGAATTTTAATCATATGAAATCCTCAGATAACCACGACAAAGAAAACCTTTTTAATGCAGGTGGAAATCAAAAAGGCGGCTCGCTAAAACGCGAATTTTTTCGTAGGTATTGTTATTACTGAGATTCTAAGAAAGGGGTTAAAAATTGGCTTGAGCTATTGTCTTAGATAAACTAGGAAATTTTCCTAGTTTTGTCTTTATAGGAAGTAAAGCGTGAAAAGAATCACAATCTCTCAGCGAAACAACCTGAGACGATAGATATTTTAATTCCTATCTGGCCAGTGCCATGATGGCTCTTCCAGTATATCCCTACCAATGATATGAGTTTCACCTAGTTGCTTTTCAAGCTGAATAGTCTGACAAAGCGAAGAGTGCTGTAGTGCTGAAATCAATACTGGAGAGTGTGAAACAACCCAAACCTGAGTCTGAGCTGAAACCTTTATAATCAATTTAGCCAATGAAGGTAAAAGTTCTGGATGCAGGCTGGTTTCTGGCTCGTTTAATATCATCATTGATGGTGGACGTGGTGTCAGTAATGCCGCAATCAATAACAAGTAGCGTAGCGTTCCGTCGGATAATTCAGCACCGGAGAGCGCGCGCATTAAACCATACTGACGAAACTGTAATGTAAATAGCCCTTCGTTGGAACGGGTAATTGCCAAAGAAGCTCCCTGAAAAGCATCATTAACCGATTCATCCAGTAATTGTGCATCACCTATTTCGCGGATAGTTTGTAAGGCAGCAGCCAGATCCCGCCCATCATGATGCAATACTGGAGTGCGGGTACCAATCTGAGCTTTTCGGGCAGGAGCATCACTATCTGTCCGGAAATGATCATAGAAACGCCAACCACGAATAAACTCACGCATATGAAAAACTTCCGGAGCCATTAAAGGATCAGAAAGCTGATCAAACATACTGGTGAAACTATTAATATGTTCTGAAGTAATTTGCCATTTTCGCCCATCACGAACCCGGATTATTGCCCCTTTTCGTTCTACCAATACACCAGCCGGATGATAACGCCCTCCTCCCCAAATACATTCCTGTTTAATTTCTGGATCTAGCGCAAAAGCAGAGCTAGACGGGTGAGGCAGACCAAGGGAGATGGAATAACCAAACGAATCTGTCGCAAACCCAAGACGTAACCGTTTTACTTCTTTTCTAACCCCACCCTGTACTGGCATGTGCCCTGCACGTACCGCACCTGAAAAATTTTCCGGCCCGGCCCAAAATGCAGAATCCAGCCCACCTTCCAGCGCTAGAGAATTTACTACACCACCTTGAGCTGTTTCAGATAGCAAACGTAATGCACGATATAAATTAGATTTACCGCTACCGTTTGCGCCTGTAATCACATTAAGAGGAGCAAGAGTAATACGAAGGTCACGAATAGAACGATAATTATTGATAGCTAATGTCGATATCATAAGATCAATATCTTCCTGATTATCATTTTTATTTTTAGCAATCATTAAATCAATAGAAATAATGATATCTGTGGGGATATCATCCTTACCTAAAAGAATATAAATGGCAATCATTTTTAACAGAAAAAAATCCCATACAAGAATCACTCGAAAACATAGTTATCAAGCTAATCATTTCATTACAATATTTATTACTCTAACATTTCTTTATACCACTCTATTTGATCTCTGTTTTTTTCTACATACTTTTTCCACTCTGAGCTTTTTGATTTATTCAGACAAGAAATATCTATTTTTTTACAAATAGAGAAATTATTAGTGGATAAATCAACTAACTTTGTTAATGCAACTATATTAACACCTACTTTATTGGATTCATTCTTATCTCCACTAACCACTCTATTAATCTGAGATATAATAGACTTAGTAACTTGTTCTTTTGCTTTATTTTCTGATATACAACGCTTTAAAAAAGGCTCACCAACAGCAGTTCCGGCAACTTCACAGGCTAAAGTAATTTTTTGTCCTTTACGTAATGTTAACGCATAATCCTGAAAATCATTACTCAGTGTTGCATGTACAGTATCTAAAAACCCTCCAGCACTTAATGCAATGAAGACTTTACCATCAGAAGAGTAATTATTTATACTTTTAATAATTCCGAAAACGATAACTTTCTTATATTTTAAATCATTATTTGCTTTAACTTCATTTTCGGAATACCTTTTGTATAAATCCTTTGCAGTTATATGAATATACCCATAATCATTAGATTTTTTTTTGCCAGAAAAAAACAGTTTAACCTCATTATCAACAAGCGATTTTGCAAATTTAGCATCATTTTCAGTAAAAGGAATAATCCCACTGTTTGCTACAGCAACTTGCCAAAATAACACAGAAACCACCGCAACAACCAATTGTGCTAGTTTTCTAATCATAATCAATAACCTAAATTTCAAACCAACAAAACTTCCACATTTAAGGAGTCCATTACTGATAAATTTAATCCACATTACTCTGAATAATAGTCAATGTAAAATATTACCAGTTATTATCATTAAACAATAACATAACAATATAATTTATCCCTCTTATCCAATGAAGTTAAAATTTTAGAACAGTAATATTGACTATTAACAATCCAAATTACTGATTGAATAATTGATTAATTATCTATTTTTAAGGTTATTTGCAAAACCCCATCATTATTATCAAGACCGTTATAAACAACGATATATTTACTCATGTCTTATTCTCCTATTTATATTATCTCCCATACACTATATTGGCTATTTTGCTTTTTACATATGATTAATTAATGGTCTACCTTAAATTTCATCAAACAATATTTATATCTGAATTCTGGAATAATGAATCCGTCGAAAGTGAACTTCTTCATCCCAAAGTATGCCATCGCTGAGAGACAGAACATCAACATATGTATTTATAAAAATGAGGATTAGGATGAGTAAACAGAACCATCAATATTTAGCTCAAAATACGTTCTATTGGTTTTTCGTGTAAATTCCTTCTGTTAATAATGTAGTTGTCTATGTCACAATGGCGTCTTAAACACAGCCTGAGGGTATTAAGGCCATGCTGTGAGAATAAATTGGATACAACTATGGAAGAAAATATACAACCCACACACCCACCTGAAACTGAAGGCTCGCATCTTCAGCGAAGCCTGACTAACCGACATATACAGCTTATTGCTATCGGGGGCGCTATTGGAACCGGCCTGTTTATGGGGTCAGGTAAAACTATTTCCCTTGCAGGGCCTTCGATCATTTTCGTTTATATGATCATCGGGTTTATGCTGTTTTTCGTGATGCGGGCAATGGGAGAGCTATTGCTTTCTAATTTGCATTATAAATCATTCAGTGACTTTGCAGCTGACCTCTTGGGGCCATGGGCCGGTTTTTTTGTGGGCTGGACTTATTGGTTCTGCTGGGTAATTACCGGTATTGCTGATGTTGTTGCCATCACCTCTTATGTCGGGTATTGGGCACCTGGTTTCCCTGAATGGGCGACCTCTCTTTTATGCGTTTTGATTTTACTGACACTGAATCTTGCAACAGTCAAACTGTTTGGTGAATTGGAATTTTGGTTTGCGATGATCAAAATTGTTGCCATTGTTGCCTTAATTGTGATTGGTGGCGTGTTGATTGGTAGTCATTTCCAGTCTCCCGCTGGGCATATTGCTTCCCTTTCCAATGTCTGGGGCGATGGAGGCATGTTCCCTATGGGGCTGAGCGGATTCTTTGCCGGCTTTCAAATCGCAATATTTGCTTTTGTTGGGATTGAATTAGTCGGGACAGCGGCGGCAGAAACCAAAAACCCGATGAAATCGCTGCCGAAAGCAATTAATGCCATTCCTGTCCGGATTATTACATTCTACGTACTCGCATTGATTGTCATTATGTCAGTTACACCATGGCGTGCAATTGTGGCGGATAAAAGCCCCTTTGTGGAACTGTTTGTTCTGATCGGGTTACCTGCCGCCGCCAGCATTGTGAATTTCGTAGTACTGACTTCTGCTGCATCTTCAGCAAACAGCGGGGTCTTCTCTACCAGCCGGATGTTATTTGGTTTAGCTAAGGAAAGAAATGCACCAAAACAGTTCAGCCAACTTTCCCGGCGTTCAGTTCCTGCATCAGGTTTGATTTTTACCTGTTTATGCCTCTCTTGCGGCGTTATTCTGATCTATTTTATTCCTGATGTAATGCGTGTTTTTACATTGGTAACAACGATATCAGCCATTCTGTTCATGTTTATCTGGAGTATGATTTTGTGCTCCTATCTGGCCTACCGTAAGCATCGTCCTGAACTGCATAAAGCATCTGTTTACAAAATGCCGTTTGGTATCGTGATGTCATGGGTTTGTCTGGCTTTTTTTGCTTTTGTCATAGTCCTGCTGTCTTTACAAGCAGATACCAGACAAGCATTAATTGCAACTCCTGTCTGGTTCATTATTTTAATGATCGGGTATCAGGTTGTGAAAAGGCGCAAAACCCACCGCTGATAAGAGAAGAATGATAAAAATCTATGCATAATAGAATGGCCCGGAATCCGGGCCATTTTTATGGGTTCTATTGAGAATCCGCCATTTTTGTTCCCTGATGGAATCTGAGTTGCCATACACCCGATGCTGATAACTGCCAGGTTGATGAACGCAATGCTTCGTTATATGACTGCCCTTGTTTATTTACTTCATAAGATTTATAGGTAAGCAGCACAATATTTTTATCCAAAATCTGCATATTAAAATCTTCTGAAAAATTTGAGAAATAATATTTATTTCTTCCTTTAAAGATTCCACCACAATTTTCTTCGTATAAATATAACCAGACTTCCCTATTTCCAGAAAATCATCATGTAGGATGCGATTTAACCATTCAATATCATATCTTTTTTCTCCATGCATGCTGATTTCAAAGCTTTTTATTATTGCAAGTATGGCTGAATTTTCCTGATCCATTGATATCCTTAAATTCTAGTAATTAAGGAAAGACAGTATTATTTATTTTTTAAACATTATATTTACATTTAATGTTTTATCGGGTATTTATTGTAAAGTCAAATTCAGGAGAGGAATATATGAAAACTAAAATCAGATCTGCTGAAACTGAAGATGCTGAGCATTTTCAACGAATTTATGGCCATCACGATGTTTATATCTATACATTACAACGCCCATGCCCATCTCTTGAAATGTGGCGCGAGCGTCTTAAAAATAATAGAACTCAAGGGGTATTCGACTTCGTGGCAGAAATAGACCGTAAAGTTGTTGGTACTCTGGGATTATATAGTTACCCTAACCCAAGGCGAAAACATGTTATCAGCCTCAGTATTGGTATTGATCCCGATTACTCAGGCCGAGGTATCGGCTCAGAAATGATGGAGTTTGCCATTGACTATGTTTTCAATTGGCTTGGTTGCATTAGGATTGATCTGGAAGTCTTCACCGATAATGAAAAGGCAATAGCTCTTTATACTAAGTTTGGTTTTGAAATGGAAGGTATTCAACGTAAAGCAGCCCTTAAACAGGGGCGGTATTGTAATGTTATGGATATGTCTCTAATAAATGAACAGGGTTTATAAAATTTCATTAGAACTAGAATAGCTATTTTCTTTAAAAAAGATTTTATTTTCTATATGTCTGGCCAGATAATCTATCAGCCAGACATGAGCTATATTAAAACCCTCGTTGCAATATTTTGCACTCATATTCCTGTGAATTTAATTGGCTCTGCAACTGCTTTATAAGTGTATCCTGATGATTAAAATCACTATAAATTAATAAATCAAGTGCTACATAGCTATATTTTGGCCACGTATGAATAGTAAAATGTGATCCTTCCAATATCATTGCCCCACTGATACCACGTGATTCCGATTGATGAAAATGGTAATTAATCACATCAAATTCACACTTACGAGAAATATCAACCATCATATTCTCAATAGTTGATATACATTTCAATTTGTCACTTTCACAGTTTTTCATTTCTATGATGATATGAGTGCCAAACTGTCTTGTTTCTGGAGGCAAATGGATTTTTTCTTGCCCCTGATATTGAAATTTGGTTCCGCTACACTTGTTACAACCTGTTTCTATCAGCTGCTCTATAGTTAATATGTCTTTTCCATATCCAATCGTAAGCCGATTGTTGCACGATTTACATTGATAAAATTTTATACGTGGATTAATTTCTCCGGTATATATTTTATTTGAATAATCAACATTACCTGAAATGATTGGATATGTATTTTTTGTGACAGAAAGAATATATAAGTCACTGACGTTACCTATAATACTCCCACCATAATATTTATTAAATTGTGGATAGATACTTTTGATAAAAAGATTCTGATCGCTAAAAAGTTTTTGAGCTTCCTGATTTTCTTTAGGCTTCTTTTGTCCAAATGATAATAATATCTCACTCCCTTCATTTTTAGAGAAGCTAATCGCCCTTGACAAAAATAGCTTTAATCCACTAAGAGTATAGGGTGGATCTGTTAAAATCACATCAAATATTCGGGCGTATCTATTTGGTTCTTTCAGATTTAAATGCTCAGTATTAATCGTAAAATTATTTTTCGCTGATACATACCCAATAAATTTCAACAGATCTTCATCAAGATCTTTAACATGAATATTTTTATTATCATGATGGCCCAGTTTTTTGAATGCCATCATTAAAGCTATAGATGTTAAATCATCATCACCTAAAAAAAGAATCTTTTGCTTAAATATTATCGGGTTTTTGAGTAGCAGCATTACCCTGCGTACCGATGTATCCAAAGTAGCATGAGCCTGATCCAACAATACATTAACGCGAGGTCGGCTATCATATATAGGAACCAATAAACTAGCTAAATCATCTTTAAATCTTTCACACTCCTCTTCTGAGGAAAGTGAATTATATAATTCAGAATCAACAAGCTTATAATTAAGTTCATTCTGAATATATTGAACACCCTCTAGCTTGAGTTTAAATACCCCTTTATTTTCCGCAAAATTTAATTTTATCAGTTCTTTTTTAAATGCGGATACGAGAGGAATAGGCAACCCTATTTTTAATGATAGTTCTTTATTTGATACGCAATCATCTAAATATAAATAAGAAAGTAATTTTTCCAGTACTTCAATAGGTTGTTCTAACTTCATATTATTCTTTATAGTACAGAGTATATTCATTTTAATCTCTTATATGACGTTCAGTCCTTCATATCAACAATATAATAAAAATGATTACCTATTAATTTACTTACCAGCAACATCAATATTATAATTTGCAAGCAATCTATGTTAAATAATTTAACTTTGCAATAGGAATATTTACCCAAAATGGATAAAAACACTTCTGTTAAGTGATTACAACTCAATAGTATAATCACTTTATTTAAAATAAAAAATATTATCTTTATTAAAAACAGTGAAAATGACATTTATTACGAATAAAATAGATTAATTACAGATTTAAATATTGAAAAAAAACAACAAATAAGCATAAGTTATTTATAACATGACCAACCTATATCTATAAACATTAGTTATATCTTTAATTAAAACAATCACATTTTACCTCTCTAAATTACACTATCATTATGTATGGCTATGAAAGCCATCTGAACCTCAGTCGTTACATTTCTGAGTCGAATGTATGCTAGCAACTGTTGTCGCATAGCAATTCAAACAGAAGACTACAAGCCTAAGTCAACCAGCATATATAAATTTGATATATTGTTTGGGATAGTTCCAGTCTGAGCCACTGCCAGAAATACACGAATATCATCCCAAATAAGTGATTGCATATTATGACTTCCATTTTGGGAAAATTATTTTCTATTTATATCTAAATATCTTTTTTTTCGACTATGTCACAATCATTATGATAAAAAAACAAGCAGTTTGATTTCATGAAAATTTGATCGAGTCAATAATATGCTTATACGAAATACACCACAATTAGCGATTGTCCTGACATTAATTGCAGCATTTAGCTGATTTTTATATGGAGATTGCGGGTTCTGTTGTTGCTTATCTCTTCTGGAACATGGCAATTGCTATTCGTGGCGCAGGTAAAACAGCAATATTTTTTAATTTTGTCCCTGTTTTTGCATTAGCAATACAAGCTATTGTAGGCGACTGCCCCAGTCTAACCCAACTTACCGGTAGTGCACTCACTATTATTGGTGTACTGATTGGGCAGGGTATTAGTAAGATATCAGGGAAAAATTCACAATAAAATTCACTGTGAAGCTCGTATTATGCAAGGTACAACTTTATAAAAATGTGGATATCCGATGCTAACGCTATTATGGACATATGTGACCTATCACTGAACACCGGAATCCAATCTCTGCCCAGTTAATTTTAATTCAGGCATTGTGATTGAACCACCGGAAACAAATTACGGGGCGAATAATGCAAGAATATCCTGAATTATGGATTGACCTTATGTACTACCTGAGAAATGCCTGGCCACAGATATCTGGTGCATTGCTGGCTATCATGATCTGTTATGGGCGGCTGATTTATGATGGTGTGGAACGAAGAAACCGCTGGGCTGAGCCTCTTCTCTGTGGAGCACTTTCATGGGGATTTTCCAGCGGGCTAGAGTTGATTGGTATTCCTGTCAGCGTATCACCTGCTCTTGGCGGAGCAGTGGGTTTTCTTGGTGTGGAGAAATTACGCGAATTTGTGATACGCGCTATTGAGCAACGCCTGGAGGAAAAGGCTCATAAGTAGCGAACATCTAAAAACTTTCCATCGCCGCCTAACCGAGTAAGATACACACAGAACACATTTTTGTAAGGTAACGCCATCATGATCCTACCTCGTTCTGCTTTGAAAAAAGACAAATTGGCGACCGAGTATCAGCGGCAGAAAATAGATAAATTAAGCACCCCACTCCTTTTGCTTGATAAATATGTCAACTTGTCGGCACCCACGGAGGCGGTTGACTGTGCGGTGCTCCGCATTGTTTCTCCTAAAGGGGGATACCCACCGTTCCCCACGGAGGTGATGGTTCGCGTCATTATCCTGAAACATTTCCATCACCTTTACGATGAAAAGATGTAATATCAATTAATTGACTGAATAAGCTGGCAACGATTTTGTCGTTTGACTGAAGCCATTAATATTCTGGGCTGCAACACAATTTGGTGTTTTGAAAAACGGCTCGGACAGGAAGGGGCCAATGCCTTGTTTGAAGAAACCAAACATCAACTCTTCTCCGCACAGGGATTCATTCCCCGTGGCGGTCAAATCATCGATGCCACGTTGATACCGGTTCCTAAACAACATAATAAGAAAGAAAAAGAAGAGAATGAACCGATCCGTTAGGGTAAAACCCCGGATAACTGGACGAAAAACAAACGACACCAGAAAGAGACAGGTGCTACCTGGACAAAAAACACGGAAAAAGTTATTTTGGCTACAAACTCACGCTTAATGTCGATGCAAAGTACAAAGTCATTCGTCAGAGCGCCATAGGAACCGCCTCTGTCCATGACAGCCATATTTTGAAGCCGTTTTGGACAGGCCAATACGAGTCGGGATATTTATGCTGACAAGGAGTATGCCAGCCATCAGCGTGAGCAGGTGCTGAAGGAACAAGACTATCTGAAGTGGTCAATGGCGTGCCAATCTCAGGATGACCTTAATGGCAACCTGCTATGATTTACAGTGTTTGGTTTATTTTGGAAAATCGGAGATTCATGCCTTTTAATCTTTAAAAAAGTCAGAAAGAATCACACTCAATAAGGTCAACTTTATTACAGTTGGGGACAAAATTGACCTTATTTTTTCATGGGCGAGTTTTTAGAGGTTCCCTATAGTTATATCTTGATTAGGGCTTTCGCCACCAAAGCGATCAACAATAACTAACATGCAATCATTTTGTTTTAAACTAACATCAAGAACTCCAATATTATAATCTCTTTGAGGTAATCTGGTTTTTTAAGTAACTTATCTTTAGATATAATCATTAGTTATACTCCCAAAGATAGAGTATTATTCCTATTTATAAATTTAAATAATAATACTTATGAATTATATTGATTTAGACTATAATTCAACCGTATCTAGATATCCTTCCCAGCTTTGCGAATATTTTCTTTGATTAACTAAATAATTAATGTAAAAAGATGTTGGATTATCAGTATAGTCTATACCAAAACCTTTTAAAATGGAGCTATCAATAGTAAATGTAATTGGAGTCACATTTTTTACTTGTTGAGAATTACCTATTGTCGTAACAAGAGGCTGTAAAATTCCATCTGAATCATAGGTAATAATTGTTAAAATACAAGTAACCATATCATTTATTTGAGGTGAATTCCTAGTACCAACGGGAATAACACAAGTTATTCCCGTTCCAAGATTATCTATACCAAAAGTAAAAAATTGATCAACTGGATTTCCTAAATAATTGTTAATTATGGGTATTCTAAGATTTCCGTTTGGTGGAACATAGGTATTAGAATCCCCACCCACTCTAAAAATTAAATTTTTTGATCTAAAAATATCTTGTCTGGCAGTAAAAACATAGTAATATAATATATTTAATTGAAAAGGAGTGAATATTTTATAAGGAACATTAAATTTTTTATTTTCAGTATACATATCAGATATGCATACTGTAGGTGTTTTAATATCTATATCACTCATAATATAAATAGTATCTAATATATTTAGTTGAGCTGATTGAGGTAGTGTAACTTCAAAAAATAAATCGTTTTTATTTGAAGGGGGAGGTACCTCGTCTCCACTTATATTAGTAATTGAAGGATTATCTAAATTATCCGAAGGTATTATATTTTTTGTAAAAAATAATGCATTTTTTTGTGAAGGAAAATTACCATCATACATCGTATTAGAAATAATCACTTCTGCAGCATATGTATCGGTTAGACTTTGCGCATAAAAATTGATATCGAGGTTTCCAGAACTATCAGTATTAACATAATACATATTATTATTGAACGGAAAAATTTCTGTGGTACCGTTATACAAACGAGTATATTGTATACCTTCTACATGTAATGGAATTTGACAATAGGGTAACAATTTATTAGTGCTAGTTCTTGGATATATTACTATATTTAATTTTGGATGATCTTTATCTGGATTTTGTGGATATTTTACTGGATTAAGATCATTAACAACAGTGCTCCCTATAGCTAAAGGCTCTAATGAACTTATATCTATGCTACCATCTACTAATGAATATTGTTTATAGGTAACATTTTTAACAGAGGATCCCGTAATAGTAGTTGAAAACTTTAATTTTATATCAGATGCGTCTGCGCAATTTTTTATTTCAATAATAAAAGGAACTACCATCTTATTATTAGTATCATCAATATTTATTTTTCTATTAGTATCTTCGTAAGTTTTTATCGATATATTTGCATTTCGTGGATTATTTTCAAGTATAATATTACTGGTTTTAAGTACTTTATGTGAAGAATCTCCGGTATAAGTGGCTATTATAATAAGATTTGACCCTTGAAAAACATCAGCACCTTTAAAATCAATAGATAAATTATCAGCCATAATATTATTCCTTAGATTTTAATAAGCAACAATTATTATTTGAATTAATTTATATATAAACAATAAAAAACTTTTATTATTTACATGCTTTATAAAGGGTCTTATTATAAAAATAAATAATAATTTTCATTAAAGCTCTAATAAAAATTATTATTTATACAACTGTTAAAATATATTTAATATTTCCACAATCATATAAATAAGCTTTCATAATAACGATACACTCATTTTTATCACCCCCGGCTGTAACCCTAATGAAAAGGTAGTCATAAATTCTTCAACGCACGCTAAGAGTTGCCACATATACCGACAGCAATGATTCCGTGTGACGGTTTCATGCAAAGATTGCCACAGACGTTCAATCTTATTTAGCCTTGGCGAATAAACCGGTAAAAATAACAGGTTAAATTTAGGATGTTGTTTTAGCCATTCCCTGACTTTCTGGCTTTTGTAAATACCATAATTATCCAAAATTAATATGAGACTTTTGGCTTGGCGATACTGACGATTAGTTTTATCTAACATATTGATAAATAGATCAGAGTTTTTCTTTATACCACAGACATAGGTCACTTGACCTATTCGTTCCTCAAGGCAACCTGCAAGGTAGTGCTTTTGATTTTTCCCCAGCACCATCACGCGTTTTTGTTGTCCTTTTAGACAGTGAAAAACCGTTTATATGAGTGATAAGTTTAATACTCCAACGTGAACACAAACAGCCAAAATCTTGTGGGGAGTGTGATAATAAGAATGACAGCAAGCTAAAAATCGGAGCTGAATTCCATCGAGCAGGCCTTCCTCTTGGTAAGCTTTTTAACCCTTCCAACCCATATAATATTAACCAATTTATCCAACGATGGACGGAAGAACGTGAGTAATGAAGGCTCCTAACGATATGAGAAACGGTCTGACCTTCATGTAACATTAAGAGTGCCATGAGTCGGCGGGCGTCCCCCTTTAGGAGAAACAATGCGGGGCATCGCACAGTCAACCACCTCCGTGAGTGCCGACAAATTGACATATTTATCAAGCAAAAATAGTGGGTTGCCTAATTCATCTATTTTCTGCCGATGATACTCGACCGCCAACTTGTCTTTTTTCAAAGCAGAGCGAGGTAGGATCATGATGGCATTACCTTACAAAAATGTATTCTGTGTGTATCTTACTCGGTTAGGCGGCGATGAAAAGTTTTTAGAGGTTCCCCATAGTCAAATATATAAAGATCTATATCTTTGTAGAGCTATTAAATAGCAGATCTGATAATAAATATTATATTCAAAATCCTCTAAAAACATTTCATCAAATAACTGTGATTTAATGATATGGCGTAATGTCATTAATACCTGTTAGATTCTCCAGCATACCAACCTCGGAAAGAGATTGGATATAAATATCATCGTATTCTGCACACAGAAAACCGATGAATGATTTTATTCAAACATTAAATAAAAGAGAGGTAATCCATGGCTAATTATTTAATCCGCGTTGAAATCTATGGTGCAGGCCCAAGAGAAATTAGTGCTCTTAACGAATCACTTAAAACAATTAATTTTAATAACATAGTAGTATTTTCAAATGGCAATGTTATGGCCTTACCTGCCGGCACTTATGTTGGTTACTCATTAAATACTGCTGCTGAAATAAGAGATCGAGTTTATAAATTAGCATCTCCACTTTCAGCAAGAAATCCGTCAATATTTGTTTGCCAATATAATGAATGGTCTGCATATCTTTATCCTGCATCCATCAATGCATCTGCATCTGAATCCTAATTAAAAATTAGGTAATTGAATTCTCCAGTCAACCGATTGGCTGGAGAATCGTGTTATTGAAGAAAATTTGATATTTTTCATATTCACTATCACCTATCTCGTTATATACAGTAGAAAAAGCACTAAAAAATAAAAATCAAATCCTCCCATTAAAAACATCCCCTGTAAAAACAATTAATTGAAAATAACAACTCATCTCATTCATCATTAAAGATAAGATACATTAATATAATTTTTATTAAACATTAATAATTAGAACAATCAAAAATATAGACTATTATTTAATAATATATTAGAACAAAAAACCACCATTCGCTAATGGAACGTTTCCTTTAGAAGGGGTAATTTTTTATTTACTTACTAATAAGTAAGGAGCTGTTATGAAAATCATAAATTTAATTTATCATAGAATGTTTAATTTGATTATTATGATGTTACTTACTACCACATCAATTTCAGCATTTTCTTCTGGATATCACCCGATAACTATTGATAATAGAACAAATTATACAATCACTGTCTATGCACCATCTGTCTATGCTGTTTGCACATATCAACCAACAGAAGGCAATCCCGTGGTGATAACAGTAGGGCCGGGAAAAAAAGGGACTTTTACTTGGGAAGATAAAAATTCTCTCAACTGCTTTCATGCTGCAAAAATAACAGGATTTAAATTTATTACTCAAGATGAAAAACTACTATGGTCTGGTCGGATAGGAATGATAGAAGTCTCTCCTACTCTCATATCTGGGTATTATTGGACAGTTTTTTATTCTAAACAATATTGCCCTGCAAATCTGAGAGAAATAAGTGAAAAAACTGATGGAGCACCTCCGCCAGATTATATACGCGCGAATTTTAATTCAAAACCAATAACAATCCACTCTCTCAATGATACATATAATAATCAAACTGGTAATTTTAAGGATTCAGATCAAGGGTGGACTATTACTCTTCTTCAACCACCAGAAGGGACAAAACTTGAATATGCTGGAGATCCCAAACGATGGATATGCTGGTAATAATTAGGATAAATGAGCCTCTGCTACTTCAGAGGCTCTGAATATATCTTTATTTAGTATTATACTGAGCTTCCGCTTCGATAAAACGCCGCTGGATCGTCTTATTTGGTGTTTTACCCAATAGACTCACCACCACAATGGCAAGTAAAGATAAAATAAATCCGGGAATGATTTCGTACAGACCAAACCACTGAAACTTCATCCATACCAACACAGTCACTGCACCCACCAACATGCCTGCCAATGCGCCATCACGTGTCATGCGTTGCCAAATCACCGAAATCAGGATAACTGGGCCAAATGCTGCGCCAAAACCCGCCCAGGCATTACTGACTAAGGCCAGCACTTTATTATTTGGATTAGTCGCAATCACAATGGCAATAGCTGCGACCAACAGCACCATCATCCGTCCGACCCATACTAGTTCTTTCTGGCTGGCTTTCGTACGGATAAAGGCTTTATAAAAATCTTCGGTCAGTGCGCTGGAACACACCAACAGCTGACAACTCAGTGTACTCATGACCGCCGCCAAAACCGCGGACAGCAAAATGCCCGTGATCCACGGATTAAATAAAAGTATGCCCAGCTCCATGAAAATACGCTCATGGTTTTGTAATACCGGGCCAGCTTGATCTGTATGGAATGAGAAATACGCAATACCAAAGAAACCCACTGCTGACGTGCCCGCAAGGCATAACAACATCCACGTCATACTGATCCGGCGGGCTTTATGGATAGTCTGGTGAGAATCTGCCGCCATAAAACGAGCCAGAATATGCGGCTGACCAAAGTAACCTAATCCCCAGCCCAACAATGAGATGATTGCAACAAAATTCAGGTTCTTAAATATATTCATATAGACAGGATTTTTCGCCTCAATCATGGTAATGGCTTTCTCCACGCCGCCCACGTTGAGTAAAATCAACACAGGCACCAGGATCAAAGCAAAAATCATTAAGGTTGCTTGTACGGTATCAGTCCAGCTCACCGCCAAAAATCCACCGAGGAAAGTGTAGGCAATCGTAGCTAACGCCCCCAGCCAGATTGCGTGTTCGTAGCTGATGCCAAATGTGTTCTCAAACAACAAACCACCCGCTACAACGCCTGACGCACAGTAGATAGTAAAGAAAATCAGGATAACAACGGCAGAGATAATACGGAGAATTTTACTGCTATCATCAAAGCGGTTGGTGAAATAATCCGGCAAAGTCAGTGCATTATTATTGATTTCTGTATGAACACGTAATCGGCCTGCGATCCAGCGCCAGTTCAGATAGGCTCCCAGTAATAAGCCCAACGCGATCCAACCTTTTGATACACCGGATAAAAAAATTGCTCCCGGCAACCCCATAAATAACCAGCCACTCATACCAGATGCACCAGCAGATAGCGCAGTTACTACACTGCCTAAACGCCGTCCTCCCAAAATATAATCGTCAAAATTTTTGGTGGCACGGTAAGCCATGAAGCCTATCAGCAGCATCCCGGTCATATAGACAATGAAGGTAATTAGCATTGGTGAATTTACTGTCATGCAGATTCTTCTCCATAGTATTTTTTTGTAAATTCTGTTTATTCAGGCTGCCTTGTTGTTGGCTGTATGCAATTCAAAATTTATTGGATTTATCTGAGTGATATCTGAAGATTACGTGTAAAGGTAAGCAAAGATGGTAATTGAATCGGACAGGATAAGAAATGAGCCTCTGCTACTTCAGAGGCTCTGAATATATCTTTATTTAGTATTATATTGAGCTTCGGCTTCGATAAAACGCTGCTGGATCGTCTTATTTGGTGCTTTGCCCAACAAGCTCACCACCACAATGGCAAGCGAGGCCAGAATAAATCCGGGGATGATTTCGTATAGACCAAACCACTGAAACTTCATCCATACCAGTACAGTCACTGCACCCACCAGCATACCTGCCAATGCGCCATCACGTGTCATACGTTGCCAAATCACCGAAATCAGGATTACTGGGCCAAATGCTGCGCCAAAACCCGCCCAAGCATTACTGACTAAAGCCAGCACTTTATTATTTGGGTTAGTCGCAATCACAATGGCAATAGCTGCGACCAACAGCACCATCATCCGTCCGACCCATACCAGTTCTTTCTGACTGGCTTTCGTACGGATAAAGGCTTTATAAAAATCTTCTGTCAGAGCACTGGAACACACCAGCAACTGGCAGCTCAGTGTACTCATGACCGCCGCCAAAACCGCAGACAACAAAATACCCGTGATCCACGGATTAAATAAAAGTATGCCCAGCTCCATGAAAATACGCTCATGGTTTTGTAATACCGGGCCAGCCTGATCTGTATGGATTGAAAAATATGCAATACCAAAGAAACCCACCGCTGACGTACCCGCAAGACATAACAGCATCCACGTCATACTGATGCGGCGCGCTTTATGGATAGTCTGATGAGAATCTGCGGCCATAAAACGGGCCAGAATATGCGGCTGACCAAAGTAACCTAATCCCCAGCCCAACAATGAAATGATGGCCACAAAATTCAGGTTCTTAAATATATCCATATAGACAGGATTTTTCGCCTCAATAATGGTAATGGCCTTCTCCACGCCGCCCACGTTGAGTAAAATCAGCACAGGCACCAGAATCAAAGCAAAAATCATTAAGGTTGCTTGTACGGTATCAGTCCAGCTCACCGCCAAAAATCCACCGAGGAAAGTGTAGGCAATCGTAGCTAACGCCCCCAGCCAGATTGCGTGTTCGTAGCTGATGCCAAATGTGTTTTCAAACAACAAACCACCCGCTACAACGCCTGACGCACAATAGATAGTAAAGAAAATCAGGATAACAACGGCAGAGATAATACGGAGAATTTTACTGCTATCATCAAAGCGGTTGGTGAAATAATCCGGTAAAGTCAGCGCATTATTATTGATTTCTGTATGAACACGTAATCGGCCTGCGACCCAGCGCCAGTTCAGATAGGCTCCCAATAATAAGCCCAACGCTATCCAGATTTCTGATACACCGGATAAAAAAATTGCTCCCGGCAACCCCATTAATAACCAGCCACTCATATCAGAAGCGCCAGCAGATAGTGCTGTTACAACACTGCCTAATCGCCGGCCACCCAGAATATAGTCATCGAAATTCTTGGTGGCACGGTAAGCCATGAAGCCTATCAGCAGCATCCCGGCTATATAGACAATGAAGGTAATTAGCATTGGTGAATTTACTGTCATGCAGGTTCTTCTCCATAGTATTTTTTGCAAATCCTGTTTATTCAGACTACTTGATTTGCGTCAATGATGTGTTCTGTACTTATACCCGTCGTCTTTCAAACTGCCTCTTTGTTGGCTGCGCTCGCTCACCCCAGTCACATAGTTATCTATGCTCCCGGGGATGAACTCCCTTGCCGCCGCGATGCAGCTTGAAATTCATTGGGTATAGATTTCCCACTTCTTTCAGCGCAATATCTCTCTCAGGACAAGGTGTTCTGTTGTCAGGTTTTACCCATCTTGCTTTCAGACTGCCTTTTTCTGGCTGTATGCAACTCGAAGTTTATTGGGTAGACCAGAGTTGTACCTGAAGATTATTTCACCTGAAGGTGGCGTTGTTCCGGTATGTAATTTATATTTGTAATTATTTAAAAATCACTTTCTATCCTAAATTAGCTAAAACATTTTTAACAACTGATTAACGGCATTTTTTACAAGAAACGCTCGCCAAGTCACATTTATCACCCATAAAGTTGCACCTTCCATAAAAAACCCTATGTAGCCAAATAAAAATAAATGCTTATCTATCATGTAGATAATAGATTAATAATCATGAGCCACAAATTATATGTTCAAAATCAGATTGATTTCACAAATTCTGAATAATGGCTTTTAACAAAGTTGCACAAAGTTGCAACATGGAAGATATTGTTCCGTAACTTGATTAGTCTTCCTATTAAGGAGTGAGAATGGGTAGTACCACTATGGGCGTGAAGCTCGATGAAGCAACGCGCAATCGCATCAAAGCTGCTGCACAACGAATTGAACGCACACCACACTGGCTGATTAAGCAAGCCATTTTTAATTATCTCGAACGTCTTGAAAATGAGGAAAAGATCCCGGAAATATCAGCCGCTCAGGATAACAAAGAAGAAAAGATTTCCGAAGAAGAATCACCGATTGAAACCCGTTATCAGCCGTTTCTGGACTTTGCCGAGCACATTTTACCCCAATCGGTGAAACGTTCTGCAATTACTGCGGCATATCGGTTGCCTGAAACACAGGCAGTTCCAATGTTACTGCAACAAGCTCAATTACCAGAAGAACAATCCAAAGCGGCACATAAACTCGCATACTCTATTGCAGAGAAATTACGCCAGCAAAAACAGGGTATTGGGCGCGCCGGTCTGGTTCAGGGATTGCTACAGGAGTTTTCACTCTCTTCACAGGAAGGTGTCGCACTGATGTGCCTTGCCGAAGCCCTGTTACGCATTCCTGATAAAGCCACCCGCGATGCACTCATCCGCGATAAAATCAGTAACGGTAATTGGCACTCACATCTGGGGCAAAGCCCATCCATGTTCGTTAATGCCGCGACATGGGGTTTACTGTTTACCGGTAAATTAGTCTCTACTCATAACGAAGCCAAGTTATCCAAATCGCTAACCCGAATCATCGGCAAGAGCGGTGAACCGTTGGTGCGCAAAGGTGTAGATATGGCAATGCGTCTGATGGGAGAGCAATTCGTCACAGGCGAAACTATTGCTCAGGCCCTTGCCAACGCCCGCAAGCTGGAGGAAAAAGGCTTCCGCTATTCCTATGACATGCTTGGTGAAGCGGCATTGACCGAAGAGGATGCACAGGCTTATATGGTCTCTTACCAGCAGGCCATTCATGCGATTGGTAAGGCATCGAACGGTCGGGGCATTTATGAAGGGCCGGGTATTTCTATCAAACTTTCCGCCCTGCATCCCCGCTATAGCCGCGCCCAGTATGAACGCGTGATGACCGAACTCTACCCTCGCCTGCTTAGCCTGACTTTACAGGCCCGCCAGTATGATATCGGTATCAATATTGATGCAGAAGAA
The DNA here is from genome assembly GCF_002632825.1 of Xenorhabdus stockiae. GTDB lineage: Bacteria > Pseudomonadota > Gammaproteobacteria > Enterobacterales > Enterobacteriaceae > Xenorhabdus > Xenorhabdus stockiae. Next base: position 6,089 of record NZ_NJAJ01000038.1, on the reverse strand, counting down.
GCGGATAGGCTGGAAATTTCCCTCGATTTGCTGGAAAAACTCTGCTTTGAACCACAACTGGAAGGCTGGAACGGAATTGGTTTTGTTATTCAGGCCTACCAGAAACGCTGTCCTTTCGTTATTGACAGCATTATCGATTTAGCCCAGCGCAGCCGCCACAGACTGATGATCCGTCTGGTAAAAGGGGCTTATTGGGATAGTGAGATCAAGCGTGCCCAGATTGACGGTCTGGAAGGCTATCCGGTTTATACCCGCAAAGTGTATACCGATGTTTCTTACATTGCCTGCGCCCGTAAGTTGCTATCTGTGCCTAATATTATTTACCCTCAGTTTGCAACTCATAACGCCCATACTCTGTCTGCCATTTACCATATCGCAGGGCAGAATTATTATCCGGGGCAGTATGAATTCCAGTGTCTGCACGGAATGGGAGAACCGCTTTATGAACAAGTGGTCGGTAAAATTGCGGATGGCAAGCTGAATCGTCCGTGTCGAATCTATGCACCGGTCGGAACCCATGAAACTTTACTGGCCTATCTGGTTCGACGCCTGTTGGAAAATGGGGCGAATACCTCATTCGTTAACCGTATCGCTGATACCAACCTACCGATAGATGAATTGGTTGCCGATCCGGTAAAAGTGGTTCATGAACTGGCTAAATCTGAAGGGCAAATCGGCCTGCCTCATCCGAAAATTCCATTACCAATTGACTTATATGGTAAAAATCGTGTCAATTCATCAGGATTAGACCTTTCCAGTGAACACCGTTTGGCTTCTCTTTCCAGCGCATTGTTGAGTTCTTCCATGGAAATATGGAACAGCGAACCGTTATTGGGTGGTAACTATACTCATACTGAGGAATTACCGGTTGCCAATCCGGTCAAGAACCCGGCCAACTCTTCTGATATCGTCGGTTATGTGCGTGAAACCACGGAACAGGAAGTCAGACACGCACTGGAAGTCGCCACCAATGCTGAAACCATCTGGTTTGCCACACCACCGTCAGAGCGTGCAGCTATTTTGGTACGCGCGGCGGAATTAATGGAAGATAACCTGCAATACCTACTCGGCATTCTGGTTCGTGAAGCAGGTAAAACGTTCAACAATGCCATTTCAGAAGTTCGTGAAGCGGTGGATTTCCTTTACTATTACGCCGCTCAAGTGCGTCAGGATTTCGCCAACGATACCCATCGCCCGCTTGGGCCTGTGGTCTGTATCAGCCCGTGGAACTTCCCTCTGGCTATTTTCACCGGTCAGATCGCCGCTGCATTAGCGGCTGGTAACAGCGTTCTGGCAAAACCAGCAGAACAGACACCACTGATTGCAGCGGTCGCCGTTAAAATGCTGCATCAGGCAGGCATTCCGCGCGAAGTGCTACAATTATTGCCGGGGCAAGGGGAAACTGTCGGTTCTATGCTGGTAGGCGATGAGCGTGTGCGTGGCGTGATGTTCACCGGCTCCACCGAAGTTGCCAGCCTGTTACAGCGTAATATCGCCGGACGTCTTGATGCTCAGGGCCGCCCGACGCCATTGATCGCAGAAACAGGCGGAATGAATGCGATGATTGTCGATTCCTCCGCCCTGACTGAGCAGGTTGTCACTGATGTGGTTGCCTCTGCTTTTGACAGTGCGGGTCAGCGCTGCTCTGCCCTGCGTATTCTGTGTATACAGGATGATGTTGCAGACAGAACACTCACCATGTTGAAAGGCGCAATGGCAGAATGCCGGATGGGGAATCCTGAGCACCTGTTCACCGATATCGGCCCGGTGATCGATGCGGAAGCAAAAGCGAATATCGAGCGCCATATTCAGACTATGCGTACTAAGGGCAGAACCGTTTATCAGGCGACACATGAAAACGCGGCAGACAGTCAGGAATGGCCACAGGGAATGTTCGTCAAACCTACCCTTATTGAGCTGGAAAGTTTTGATGAGCTGAAAAAAGAAATTTTCGGCCCGGTTCTGCACGTTGTCCGTTTCAAGCGGGACGAGTTAGATCAACTGCTTGACCAGATTAACGCTTCCGGCTATGGGTTAACATTAGGCGTTCACACCCGTATTGATGAAACCATCTCTCAGGTCACTGGTAAGGCAAAAGTCGGTAATTTATATGTTAACCGTAATATGGTCGGTGCCGTTGTTGGTGTTCAGCCATTCGGTGGTGAAGGATTATCCGGCACCGGGCCTAAAGCCGGTGGGCCGCTCTATCTTTATCGCCTGTTGTCTCAACGCCCTGTCAATGCTGCAACTCAGACATTAGCGCGTCAGGATGAGGAATATCCGCTGGATGCCACCATTCGCACTGCCCTGCACTCTCCTTTCAACAAACTGGCTGAATGGGCTACATCAAATAACCACTCGGAACTGAGCCACATCATTCAGGAATACGCTTTACTGGCTCAGGGCGGGACAACGCGCTTACTACCGGGACCAACGGGCGAACGCAATACCTACACCCTGTTGCCGCGCGGTCAGGTTCTCTGTCTTGCAGATAATGAGCAGGATACTCTGATTCAGTTAGCCGCAGTGCTTTCGGTTGGTTGTCAGGCGGTCTGGGAAAAGGATGAGCTTCACCAGCAGTTACTGAAACAGTTACCAAAAGAAGTTCGTCACGCCATTTATTTAGTGAGTGACTGGCAGAATGAAGACACAGTTATGGAAGCGGTTATTTATCACGGTGATTGCGATCAGTTACGGCAGGTATGTGAAACTGTTGCACAACGTAAAGGGCCGATTGTTTCAGTGCAGGGTTTTGTCCGGGGCGAAACTAATCTGTTGCTGGAGCGCCTGCTGCATGAACGTTCATTGAGTGTTAACACCGCAGCGGCAGGAGGAAATGCCAGCTTAATGACCATCGGTTAAAAAAGCGGAATTAAAAAAATAGATTAGACAATTTATTTATAATCATTTGATTAAATCAAATGATTAAAATATCCCGCTTAGTTCTATTTGGTTATATATTTATAACTAAATAGACATATAAAACATGATTTATTAAAAATAAAGGGGAATGCACTATTTGTACATTCCCCTCTAAAACTGACCAAATTGTTCAGCCAAACAGACGCTATGTTTTTGCCGAATTAATCAATGCCCGTTCTGTTGCCAGCTCAGATATTGTTCGTATTTACGCAGCGCGATATTGTAATTACTGAAAGCAGATTCGGACAGCTTCTCACTCAATTTTTCCTGAATTTTTTCTGGTGTAAACTCTTCTTCAGGATAATTGTCTGAGGTCAGTAACTCATCCAATCTGCGCAGACGAACCACGTATTCACGCACTGTGCTGTGGCTCATCTCGGTTTGTTCAAACAGATACTGTTTAAATGACATAATGTCGAAATAATCAGTCTGGCTATTGCAATAAATTTCACTACAGAAGCGGCACAGCGCTACAAATTTACCCTGTAACTCATTCCATGTTTTGTCATCAACCAATTCGGTCATCTCGGAAATTGCTTCTTTATTGATAACCTGACCGTTAAAAACAAGGGAAATACGGTCAAGAGTCTTATGACAATGCAAACAATGAGTCTGACTATGTTTATAGTCCTTAATATAACGGCTAAGAGGCCGTTTCTTTTGTGTTGTAACAGACATAAGAGATAAAGCCCTGTGTGTAGTCTTAACAAAAAACAAATAAGCAAAAAGTTACTTCTCTGGATTCAAACGCGCCCGCAGCCTTTTTATTGCCTGGCTGTGGAGCTGACTCACGCGAGATTCCCCCACATTAAGCACCGCGCCAATCTCTTTAAGATTCAGTTCTTCCTGATAGTACAGCGTCAGAACCATTTTTTCCCTTTCAGGTAACGACTCAATAACATCGATAACCCGCTGACGGAGATCACCTTCCAATAACTGTTGGAGAGGATTTGTCTCATGCTCTTCCTCAATCACTGGCTCACAGCTTTCGCCGTAAATTTCGTGCCATTCGTCATAAGAAAATAGCTGACTGTTATTGGTTTCTAACAGTATTTGCCGATATTCTATCAGATTAATCTTTAATTCTTTAGCAACTTCCTGCTCACTGGCTGGACGGCCTAACTCTTGCTCAAGTTTACGGATGGTTTGCGTGACTTCCCGTGCATTGCGTCGCACACTGCGTGGCGCCCAATCACGGCTCCTCAACTCATCCAACATTGCACCTCTGATGCGCTGCACTGCATAAGTGGTAAACGCCGTTCCCTGTAGGGAATCGTAACGCTCCACTGCATTCAGCAACCCTATGCCACCGGCCTGAAGCAGGTCATCAAGCTCGACACTGGCAGGCAACCTCACCTGTAGCCTCAGTGCTTCATGGCGAACCAGTGGTACATAGCGCTTCCAGAGGCTATTTTTGTCCATCACGCCTTCGGCGGTATACAAATCGCTCACAACAACAGACACCTTTGGATAAGAGACTGGATACCATTATCCAATCCCCTAACGGGTACAATCGTTTGAACAATGAAGTAAAAGCGCTTCTTTTTCACCTATGCGAAATTTTTTGTTGTCCGCCTTGTATCGCAAGTTTCAGGCTGTCCCTGACAATACCCGTCGTCTTTCACGTTGTCTCTTTGTTGGCTTCGCTCACTCACCCCAGTCGCATAGTCTATCTATGCTCAGGGGCTCGCTCCCTTGCCGCCGCGATACAACGCGAAATACTTAGGGTATTCCCTTTAAATAGCACCTAAAAAATAAGGATCGGCAAGCCGATCCTTATCATATAAGCAGGAGCTATGCAGGTTGCCCTGCATAAGCCCTTAGCTGGGTAATAAAAATTAACGCAGCAGAGACAGAACGGTCTGTGGAACCTGGTTCGCCTGAGCCAGAACAGAAGTACCAGCTTGTTGCAGGATCTGGCCACGGCTCATGTTAGAAACTTCAACCGCGTAGTCAGCGTCTTCGATACGGCTACGAGCAGCGCTCAGGTTGTTAACAGTGTTGTTCAGGTTGTTAACAGTGGATTCCAGGCGGTTTTGAACTGCACCCAGTGAGCTGCGCAGGCTGTCTACTTGAGACAGAGCTTCGTCTAATTTAGCCAATGGTTTTTCTGTAGCTGGTGTTCCTGCTTTTTTTGCTGTTTCAAGAGCTTCTTGATCTGTTTCAAGAGTTTTTTGTGCTGTGGCTTTTTTACCAGCATCCTTTTCTTCTGCTACCGCCTTTTCAGACGCTTTTACTTTTTCTTCAGCTTTTTTTACATTTTCCTCTTGTTCAGGTGTTTGTTTCAATGCAACGCTAAAGTCATTCAGTTTTAATTCTTTGCTGTCAATTTTTTTCAAATCAATTTTGATAGTTTCGCCATCGTTAGCACCAACCTGAATATTCAGAGTAGTATCTTTGCTTAATACTTTTACACCATTAAACTGAGTTTGTTCAGAAATACGATCAATTTCACTCAGGCGCTGAGTCACTTCTTCCTGAATGGATTTCAGGTCACTTGAAGAGTTAGTACCGTTTGTAGCCTGAACACTCAGTTCACGGATACGTTGCAGGTTGTTATTGATTTCGTTCAGAGAACCTTCGGTAGTCTGAGCAATGGAGATACCGTCGTTTGCGTTACGTGAAGCCTGAGTCAGACCTTTAACGTTAGCAGTGAAACGGTTAGCAATCGCTTGACCAGCAGCATCATCCTTCGCGCTGTTAATACGTAAACCAGAGGACAGACGCTCAATAGCAGAACCTAAAGTACCCTGAGATTTGGTCAGGTTGTTTTGAGCCAGCAGAGATGAATAGTTAGTATTGATTACTGATGCCATAGTAGAGTTCCTTTTTAAAATCAAGTCGATATAATTAGTCTGAGCCTGTTTGCTCACGGTGTTCATCACCGCCAACAGTTTTATCGGCTACTTAAAAAGAACCTTTAATATTTCTTGAAAAAAGTTTTTCATTTTTTTCTTACTCCTTGTATCTCCTATGGATTTCAAGTTACATCGTGGCTGCAAAGAAACGAATTTGCCAAGCCAAAGGCTGGCCTACGGTGAAGAAAAGCAGGAGTCTTTCATTAATCTCTAAATAGCTTTTCAAAATGATAGGCGAATCAAAGAAACTCAGTCCTATTTTTGCGAACTTTTTAATCGCAAAACCAAAAAAACACAAAAAGGAAGGAC
>NZ_NJAJ01000037.1 GCF_002632825.1 Xenorhabdus stockiae | reverse complement strand
ACGTGATGAACCGTTAGAATCTGGTGATTCTTATCTTATAGTGTTTTGTATTATCTTTCTATTTTTTACTGTATGTGCCACTTCGAGCGTTTTTTTAAAAGAGTGGTTCAGAAAAACCCATTATCCTATTCGATTTAATCGAAAAACACAGATGGTATATGTTTATCAAGTGAATGGGACTGTGTTAGTAGCCCCTTGGAATAATATTTTTTTTACACTTTATCAAGGAAAGGGAATAGGGCAGGGATGGGGAATTGATGGTCATATTCTTGCAGATGATAAAGAAACTGTATTGCAGACATTCAGTTTGGGAATTTACGATAGCAAAGTTAATATTCCGGGTTATTGGGAATTCATTCGTTGCTATATGGAGGAAGATGTACTGGATGAACTTCCTAAAACTATATTTTTATGTCATCCAATTTCTGAAAAAAAAGAAAGCTACATTTATGGCCTTCAGTACATTCTTCGCGTTGATACTAAATGGGATTGGTTCTATAAATTACTACTTGTTCCATACTATCTGTTGGAATCATTCTCTCGGTATATTGCAATGCAAACCAGTAAGATACCTCAGTGGCCAGAAGAGGTTGAGGAAAAATGTGAGGTTGCAGTTGATGACCCAGTTAATGTGAGTTATAAAAATAATATTCCATATGTATGGCGATATTTTTTGGCTAATTTGAAAATGAAGGATCATTTAAAGTATCATAAACAGCAAATGATAGCGGTAAACCGCATAAAAAGACGAGTAACCAAGCGACATAAAATACAAAATACATAGTTGTATATAGGTATGCATTTGATAATATCTTAATTATTTAATGCATATCCGATTTTTCATATGAGATATTTTTCACTGGAAAATTATAAATCTTAACAGAATTACATACGTATTAAAGAAATCATAAAAACATGTTATTTTACTGTTAATGATTTTTGATCTTTATTTATGAAAATAAAAAATGGTGAAGATTTTTTTAAAGAGAGTTATATAATGTCGAACACTATCGTTTCAATATTATTTATGTCATACATTCTCTTCCTGATGATTTCAATGATAAAACATAGATTGGTACTTATATTTTATTTTTTCAGTGCTGTCATAGAAATGGTCATTGCTGTGGTTTCAATTATTAAAGAATTATATTTGTCGGCTGATTTATCAGTAGAAGAAACTGAAGGTGAACGTTTTCTTTGTTGTGTATATCGGAGTAGAGAGTATTTTATAGGTAAAAAATTAGATTACATTATTAATGAAATTGGTAAACCAAGCAATCGAAAAAAACATGTCGTTATGTGGGAGTCTGGTAGATATGCTGTTTCTGCTTGGATTAATAAAAGAGGAACATGCATGGATATGAAAATCAACTATGGTCATAAGCCCTCTGGAAAATAAAAGATAGTCAATATCGTTCAGTGACGTGAGATTGTTATTTTTTCTCTTGATAAGATACCCTCTATTTTTCCTATAACCTTATAGGTGTGAATTCTAGCTTTGGATTAATACTTTATTTCTACAAATAAAGCATAAAATCATGGTTTTTTACTACTAATGAAAAAAATAAATCAGAATATAATCGATGTAGGAATGGAATAATTTTCATATGGAATTAACATGAAAGGCATAATTAGGATTGGGGATAAAACCACTCACGGTGGAGCGGTGCAGGAAGGATCTGGCGTAATGAAGTTTTCGGGTATTGGTGTTGCCCGCCTTGGTGATAAAGTATCCTGTCCTATAATAGGGCATGGTATAACTCAAATTGTCGAAGGACACCCGACGTTCAAAGATAATGGTATATCTGTTGCCTTTCATGGTCATAAATGTGGATGTGGCTGTACATTAATTTCCTCATTGGGTAATGCAACGTCGAGTTGATTATGGCTATTGATCTCCTAAATATTCCGGATAAAGCAGATAGAAAAAGGCCACCACAGCTAAAAAAATGGTTATACATACTCTCTGTTTTTATTGGTGGAGCCAGCATTATCACTGCGTTCTTTTGGCCAGAAGAGAAATCGGTTAAATCTCTTACTTTTATTTTATTCTCATTTATTTACCCTTTTTCTATTTGGTCACTTATTTTCCTTATCAGGAGATTATATTTCGATCTCAATCAGCTTTGGTCAGATAACTGGGATAGAAAACGAGAAAAACTTATTGAACACGAAATAAATCGTGGTCAGAAACATCTTTATCATCTTAACTCTGTTATACATATTCCAGATGCATTTATGCAGGGTACCCTGTCTGAACAGTTGGCACACTCCATTATAGAAATGCCTAAAATTGTAGACGCATCCACCGGTAAAATTATTCGTAGAAAATCATTTTGGTCAAAAGTAGAACAAACAGAAGATCTGTTATATGAAAAGATATGCATGTTATTGGCTGATAATGAACTTTCTTTTTCCTTAGGAGATCTTCTCAAGAAAACCAATATTCAGGTTTGTCTGGAACTGGATGCAAATTTATCATCTTCTCAATATCAAAAAGTATGGGAAAAAGTTTGTAAAAATAGTCAGATTACACTTCCAGTCAGTTATATTCATGGGCAAGGTTTCGAAACTCTGGATCAATGGATTGATTCTTATTCTTCTCACGAGCCTTTATTGATCATTTCTGTTCATTTATCTAAGAGTGATGATGATGGGCATGGTGATGCTGCGGTTGCTCTGCTAGTAACTTCATCCTCTTCTAAAGTAATTTGTGAAATTGATAGCACTCGATTATGCCGTCCTGAAAATTTAGGTCAAAATGAAATTAATTATGCATTGTCTCAGGCGTTATTATGGGGAAAAAGTTGTGGTGAAGATATTCAATATCTTTGGATATCAGGAATGGGATGTGACAATAAAGCGCAGATAGCTGCTGCGCCATTGGGTGAAGAATATCCCCATTTAACACAGCCTGAAAATCAAATTGATATTGATGGGAAAATTGGCTATGCAGGAGCTGCTTCACCTTGGTTAGCAATAACCATCGCATTGGAGTCAGCACAAAAAAATCAAAAGCCACAATTAATAATGGGTGCAATATCTCAGGATTTAAATAAGCCCTGGTTTATGGTGGTTAAATAATTATCACTCTGCATCTTGGAATCTATCGAGTCAGATGAATGTTTTTAATTTTAACAATAATGCATATCGGAGTGAATGATTATTATGCCTGAGTCTGAATCTAAATCAGGAAAATCAGTTGTTTTTCTCGCGGCGGCTTACATCTTAGCAATATTACTGGTTATATTTATTGGAGTGGTGATATATCATTTCAGTATTAATCCAGAGCTGCCAATAAAGAAATTATTGATTTACGCTGGTTCCGTTTTCGGTGCTTTATTCCTGCTTTTTCCCTTTTTTTTATTGGGGTGGAGTAAACATGCTGAGGTGAGTTTTACTTTATTATCCGGAAGATCAAAAACAAAAAAAGAGAAAAAAACAAAAGGATCATCAGAACTATATCTGGATTTAAAACAAACATTAAAACTCCGCTATGGCTCTTCATGGAAAAAGAAAACTCAAATCCTGATGGTTATTGGTTCTCCTGATTATGTTGAACAACTTATTCCCGGTTTGGTAGCAGAACAATGGCTGGAATCTGACGGTACTTTGTTAATTTGGGGCGGTAATATTACCGCCAATGTTGATGAAACTATCGATCAGTCTCTGCGTCAGTTACGTTGTACCCGACCACTGGATGCGCTCATCTGGGTTACAGATCAATACCAACACCAAGCCCTGCTTGAAGCATCAGTTCATTCGCGTCTCGTTTCTGGTCATGCATTTGAGACATTGAGCCGTCATTTAATCCAGCGCTATCAGTCATTAGGCTGGCGTGTGCCAGTGTATGTCTGGTCTCTGCATCAAACGAGCTGGGATAACGCTTATGAACAAGTTTCAGCTCCGGGTTGTTTTCTGTCTTCCTCCTGTATACAGGAAAGTCTGCATAACAGTCTGAATCAGCTTGTCCCGATGATAACGGAGCAGGGGACTCAACAGCTTATCCATAATTCCCGTCATGATTTTTTACTGACTTTGGCGAATTTTTTGCGTCAGGGAGGCAGTGAAAAAATTAGTGCTTCATTGGCCGTGTTTTTCAATTCACACCAACCATTACCGCTGGCAGGAATAGTGTTTAGCTTGTCATCTGTTGCAGGCAAACGAGTGGATATACATCACTGGAGTAGGGATAGCCGTTGGGACAATCTACTGAGTTCGGTTCAGCAGTTGCCGCCGAAGCTGAGAGCAACAAAACTGGGCTGGCAATGGCGGAAAGCGGGAAACCGATTACTGGCTGTCCTGATGGTGATGGCTGGAGCTGGCATGTTGGTTTCCTATGCCAGTAATCGCCATTTAGTGCAGCAAGGGGCGAAGCAGCTTGAATTGGCGAAAAATGATCGGGTTCCACTGGCTGAGCGTATTCAGGCATGGCTGGAATTACAGGATATGTTATCGATGCTGCAATACCGCGAAATGCATGGCACTCCGTTTCATGCCCGTCTGGGATTAAGCCAGAATGATACGGTGTTACAGGCAATGTGGCCGGCTTATACGCAATATGTTATGCCTTGGCTGCGAAATTCAGTCGCTGAGCAGATGGAGAAAAACCTGAATATGCTGGTGAACCTGCCGCCAAACAGCGCCGCCCGCTCGCTTGCTGCAAAGGAAGCTTATGGCCCGCTCAAGGCTTATCTGATGATGGGACAGCCGGAAAATATTGATGAAGGTGTGTTCAGTGAAGCTGTTATGGCGAGCTGGACAGTGCCAGCTGGTATGCCGGTCGCAGCCTGGCAGGCTAAGGCACCAGAATTACTCTCTTTCTATGCGAAGAATTTGTCCAACAATCCAGATTGGATGATGAAACCTGATGAAGAATTAGTTCGACAATCACGAACTGCATTGGTACGGGAGATTGGTCATCGTAATGGCGAATCCTCGCTATATCAGAAGTTGCTGCAACAGGTTTCTACCCATTATGCGGACATGTCTCTCTCTGATATGACTGGTGATACAGATTCTGAGCTTCTTTTCACAGCAGATAGCTTTGTGCCGGGTATGTTTACCCGCAAAGCGTGGGAGGAATCAGTTGAGCCTGCGATCGAACGGTTAGTGAATGAACGGCGGACGGAAATTGACTGGGTGTTGAGTGACGGTCAACAAAATGCCAGTGATGAGCTTTCTCCGGAAGTGCTCAAGGTAAAACTGACAGATCGTTACTTTGCTGATTTCTCAGGTGCTTGGCTGAATTTTCTGAATGGTCTGCACTGGAGACGTTCGGATACGTTATCCGATACGATTGATCAACTCACTTTAATGGCAGATGTTCGCCAGTCGCCGCTAATTGGCTTAATGAATACTTTGGCATATCAGGGCAAAACGGGGCGTCAGGAAGTGTCAGACTCATTTGCTCAATCTGCTAAGTCAATTTTTAATAAGGATAAACAGCCAGCAATCAGCCAAAAGGTTGGTTTTACCGGCCCTCTGGAACCGACTTTCGGCCCATTGCTGGAACTGATCGAACCCAAAGCCGGAGCACAGGATGGGCAACATCTTAGTCTGTACAGCTTTCTGACACGAGTAACCCGCGTGCGGTTGAAGCTGCAACAGGTGACAAGTTCCGCAGATACGCAGGCGATGGCTCAGACGATGGCACAGACGATTTTTCAGGGTAAAGCGGTAGACTTATCTGATACCCGTGATTATGGCAACTTGGTAGCAGCCAGTTTGGGCCAAGAATGGAGCGGATTTGGTCAGACCGTATTTGTGCTGCCAATGGAGCAGTCGTGGCAGCAATTGTTGGCGCCAACTGCTGAAAGCCTGAATGCGCAATGGAAACGGGCAATAGTGGATGACTGGAATCTGGCTTTTGGCGGGCGTTATCCGTTCAAATCGGGAGGAAGTGAAGTTTCCCTGCCGTTGCTGGCGCAATACTTACGTGCGGATAGTGGACGGATTAGCCGTTTTCTGGAAAGCCGGTTAAGTGGAGTCTTACGCCGTGAAGGTAATCACTGGGTGCCTGATAGTATTAATGCTCAGGGATTGAAGTTTAATCCTGAATTTCTGTCTGCACTGAATACACTGAATTCTCTATCAGATATCGTATTTACCAGTGGCGAAGCGCGGTTGGCGTTTGAAGTACGACCGGGAACGGCAGGCGGGGTAATGCAGACTAATCTGATAATAGATAATCAGAAATTGATTTATATGAATCAGCGCCCGGACTGGAAGAAATTTATCTGGCCGGCAGATACTACAGCGCAAGGAGCGACCTTAAGCTGGTCGGGTACAAGATCGAGAATGCGCATTTATGCGGAGCAACCGGGAACGTGGGGTTTTGTCCGGTTGCTGGAAAAAGCGAAAGTCACACCGTGGTCAGGTTCAAGCAGTAGCTATCAGGTGAGCTGGAAGACACCGAGTGGACAGGCACTAAATTATACGCTGCGAACAGAGGCAGGCGAAGGCCCGTTGGTACTGCTGAAACTGCGTAATTTTGTTCTGCCAGACAGGATATTTGACTGATTTTACTAACAAATAATTGAATTAAACTAGGGGGAGTCCCCCCAGTTTTGATTTGTAGCAGTTAAGAAATAGAGGACTCTTCTTTAGTTTCTTCCCATTGTTTTGCGAATTCAGTTGGTGAAGTATCACCATTGCAACTATGAGGCAAAAAGGTGCCATATGTCTGTTGACCGCTATAATGTAGTATGTGGTGTTATATTTAGACGCTAGTTTCCATCCTGATAGTTTGATTGAAGTTTTTAACCAAAAATTTCATCATTTCTTCCAAAACCTCATCGGATTTTTCAAGAATGGGTATATGAGCCGCATCCTTCAGTACAACTAATTTTCCATTGCGAGCAATCGCCATTTCTTGTGCGGCTGCTGGTGTAGCGACAATATCACTTTCACCGACTAACACTAATACTGGAACTTTTGTATTCTTTGGCTGCTCTGGTTTAATTTGCGATAGCGCCTCGACGCATCCCGCATAGCCTTCTGCTGAGGTACGGGATAGCATCTGCTTCATTCCTATTGCCGATGGGGTGTCACGAAATGCTGGTGTTACCCAACGAGAGAAGATTTCTTGAATCCGATGGTTTAAGCCGTGATTGCGGATATCATAAGCCATTGTGCTCCAAATAGATTGTGTAGTTGGTGCAAGGTAGGTGTCAATGAGTACCATTGACACGAGTCGCTCAGGCACTCTGTCAGCTAAATTTTGGGCAATTAGTCCACCAATCGAGACACCAGCTACCGAAAACATATCTATTCCAAAATAATCTGCAACACTGAGTATATCCTTGGCCAGATCCTCGATAAGAAAAGGAGCCTGCCCAACTTCGCTGAGACCATGTCCTCGCATATCTAGACGTAATACCCGATAGTATCGAGTTAAACTCGATACTATCGGATCCCAAAGATGTAAATTAGTCCCAAGGGAATGAAGTAGCACCAGAACAGGGGCGTCGCAGGAGCCTTGTAAATCAACATGCAATATTAATTCACCAGATTTCAAGAACATGCTTAAATCTCCTAATCTAATTATATATCTAATTTTTAACAGCCTAATGGCAAGAATTACTTTATCGGGCTAAAATAAATTAATTTTTTCAGCGAAATACATCAATAAAACCATAATTATTTTTAACTCCTTGTTACTGACAAATAATTTATCTTTCATTACTGAAACGGATATAAATAAATTTTATGTGGAGAAAAATAACACTGTCAATAAAGAGGATACTATCGATTAATATCTGAATTTAATGATTATATATGGCTAACTATTCAATTATCACGGATGGGGATAGCAACTTTTTTTGGTATATTGCGGTAGCGTAAATATAGGTTATTGAGAATCAGTGCAGAACCTGTGATGCAAGCTCCGGTAATTTCCGGAGTGCTTGGTTTCATTCCGGTCATCGCTGAAATTGAGAAAGCTGTGATTGGTACAATATCCATGAATAATACGCCGTTAAATGGCGTTAGGATCTTATTACCAATATTCCAGAACAGGATCCCTATGAAGCCCGCAATGAAAGCTGTGTAGAATACATGTGGAATAACAAACACAAAATCATTTATTGCAGGTACAGATATAATACCACAGGCATATAATATGCCATCCAGCACTATTATACTTATCACCCCCAGATAAGTCGTCAACGCAGTGTATTTTAACGGTGACCAAGTAGGAAAAAATGAAGCTCCTACAGTATAAATAACCCAACACAGTGCACCTAAAATGATGAGTCCGTTAGCTGTGTAGCTGGAGGGAGCACCAAACAGGCTGCCATAATGACCTTTAGTAATCACGGTCATTACACCAAAAAAGGACATCAGGATTAACCCAATAGAGATAGCTGGAGGCGCAACTTTGCGTAATACCCAGTTCACAAGAATGCTAAGCATTGGCATAGTTGCCATCATGATGGAGGCTGTTAATGCACCACTTTTTCCAGCCATTTGTTGGCCTAAAAATACAAAAAAACCAAAACCAGCAAAGCCCACAGTGCCCAGTAACCAGATTAAACCTATACGTTCGCCTTTTAGGTTAAATCCTTGCCTCCCCTCGCGTAAATACAGTGCAATTAACAATGCAATACCAGCGAAACCATAGCGCAGTAATGTGAATGTATAAGGATCCATGCGTGTAAGCGCGCTGGTCATGATGGGAAAAGTAGCTCCCCAAGATAAAGTAGTGATCAGGCAGCAGATTACACCTGTAGAGTAAGAATTTTTCATACTTATATATCTCAGTTAAGTACCATATAGAATTATTTAGATCATGCTTCTTATATGGCTTAATATGGAAAAAATTTGGTTATGACTAAACAACTCATCCAGCCAACATATTCATGAAGAGCATAAAGAAATAATGGGGGATTTATTTAATTATCAATAAAAAACTAAAGGAGTAATGAGGTTTTTTTTCATGAAAAATAAAAAACCATAAAAAATAAAAATACTCATAACACTTTTATGTTATGTTTAATGAGCTTATGATGGCGCCTATTTTATTTAAAGTGGAACGAGACACCTCTGACAAAACGCGTTATTCTATAGAGATAAGTCACTAAAATAATAAGTGGTATGGATTCATTTTTATTTTTCATTGGAAGTTAATCATTTGATATAGAATGTGTGAATATTAGATCTAAATTTTCATAAAAGAAATAAACAGTCATTCAACGAAAGTAAAGCACATCATAAACATGATAATATTTTACGTTTCATGTTAATTGATATTATAATAATTTTGTCATTGAAAATGATAACAGCTGTGACAAAAATTCCTACTGTCAAAAACAGATTTATGATCATGACTTTTGGGAAGGGTTGCTATTATTGGTTATAGCCAGACTTCTGTAGATTGTAAATTACCCCACCAACAAGTCAGTTAGCCAAAGGTAGAGGCATTTTTTTCAGGAGACTATTGGCGAATAAAGCGAAACTTAGAATCTATTTATATCGTATCCAGATGAATAAACACTAAAATATTGTTTATTTGTACGTAATGATTCGGAAAAATAAGAATATAATTTAAGTAAAATAAAATGTATCTAAGAGTTGTAATCATTTCAGTATGAGAAAATATGATGATTTTATCTTTTTGGTTAGATGAATAATCTGCTTTTTTATTTTTATGCTTTATTTTGCTATTTCACGGTTCAATTTTAAGAACAGGGATTACGTGTAATGAGTTTGCTGGATACCTTATGTCAGTCCTGTTTTGGTGATGATCACACCAAATTCGATGAGCTGGCACAAAAACAGATCGCCATCTGGGAAAAATGGCTTATTCCGATTACTGCTGAGCAGCCAGTTGGCAGTGATCCGGGTTACGATGATGATTTTGAACGGATGCGTGAAGAAGTTAATAAACTCTCAGGCGCTGATACAGAGTTAATTTGCCAATTAGCAGAAAAGTTATTAACGACGGTCTGTAAAGATGTCCGTGTGGCAACTTATTACCTTTGGGCACGCTTGCACCGTGAAGGAGAAGAAGGGTTCGCGGATGGGTTAGCGCTATTAGCCGGGTTATTAATGAAGTTCGGGGATAGTTTGTTACCTTCACGGCCTAATAGCCGGAAGGCTGCGTTGGAATGGTTATCCGGCAACCGTGTTCTGGATAGTCTTTCTTTATATCCAGAAGTAGGTAAACCTGAATTTGAACGCATCATCGCTTTGATGCGGTTTATGACTAATCAGCTCGAAACATGGGATGAAAATAGTCGTCCTCTATTTGGTAAATTATATAGCGCTCTGGAAAGCCGGTTGATGCAATCGGGGGGATGGAATGCTGTCGTTCCTCAGAATATCAGTACTTCTTCTTCACATAATATAGGGCTGGCTACTGGGGCTAAATCCGGGCCGTCTATTGCTATTCAGCCTATCCAGTCCGGTCGTGAATTGTTGGATCAGGCTAAAACGCTGGCTCATTATCTGCGTAACCAGCCTCAAGGCTGGCTTTCTGCTCATCGATTAATGAAAAGTGTACGCTGGGATACCATTCATCAATGCCCACCACAGGATACTCAGGGATGTACGCGATTATCTCCGCCTAGAACTGATGCCCGTGCCCAGCTTAAGCGTCTTTATATGCAGCAAAGCTGGGGAGAATTGCTGGAGCAGGCAGACAGGCTTTTTGCTGAAGGTGTAAACCATTTTTGGCTGGACGTGCAATGGTATCTCTATCAGGCATTAAGTAAGTCAGGAGCACCCTGGGATGGTTGGGCGGACATCATCAAACAGGATCTGAAGTTACTTTTACAGCGGTTGCCCGGATTAGAAAAATTAGCGTGGAATGATGGTACGCCATTTGCCGATGACGTTACTGTCAGTTGGATCATGCAGAAAGTGTTGGATGAAGGAAAAGGGTGGTCAGACCCATCAATCAGCCCCAGTGTTGTAGTGGAAGAGGATGATATTTTGTCTCTTGAGGCAGAGGCAATCGCACAGGCGGATAGTGATGGTCTGGAAAAAGCGATGGCATGGTTACAATCTCGTCCGGCTGTAACAACACCCCGTCAGCGCTGGATGATGCGTTTACTGATGTCACGTGTGGCAGAGCAGTTTGGCCGGAACGATTTGGCGTTGCACCTGCTGAGTGAACTGGATACAACTGCCGGAACCCTTACCCTTGTACAATGGGAGCCTGAATTGGCGTTTGAGATCAAGGCGCGTCGTTTGCAATTGTTGCGGTCTAAATCTCAACGTAATAGTACAGATAAAACCGTGATGGCTCAGCAATTGGATGAATTATTGGCTGAACTGGTCAGGCTAGATCCAGTTCGCTCTGTGGTGCTCTATGGATAATCATTTTTTACATATGGTAAGGATTCCGTTTAATGGATGATTTAACACTCCGTTATTTTGATGCTGAAATGCGTTACTTGCGAGAATCCGCTCGCGAGTTTGCGCAGGCTCATCCTGATCGTGCTGCTTTGCTAGATTTGGATAAAGCCGGTACACCAGATCCTTTTGTAGAACGTTTGTTTGAAGGCTTTGCTTTCTCTATGGGGCGATTACGCCAGAAAATAGATGATGATCTGCCTGAATTGACAGAAGGTTTGATGAGTTTATTGTGGCCACACTATTTGCGTACGATCCCATCCCTGTCTGTCGTCGAAATTTCCCCGGATATCAGCCAGATGAAAATGGGAGAAGTTGTACCCGAGGGATTTGAAGTCTTATCTCAGCCCATTGGCCCAAAGCAGGCAGTCTGCCGCTATCGAACAACGCAAGAGCTCCATTTACATCCTTTTACTGTATCCAACGTACACGTCTCGACAGAGCCGGATGGCCGCTCTGTTCTCCGGGTTCGTTTTAATTGTGGGGAGCAGGTGGAATGGTCTCAGGTAAATCTGTCCCGATTACGTTTTTATCTGAGTGGTGATGCTCAAATCAGTGCGGCTTTGCATTTGGCATTGACTAAGCGTCAATCAGCCATTTATTTACGTTTGCCTGAAGTTATGGATCGGATTCGTTTTGATGGTTATTTTTCTCCGGGAGGTTTTACTGATAACGATCGGTTGTGGCCGAAAGGGGATACCTCATTCAGTGGTTATCAGCTTTTACTGGAGTATTTCACTTTCCGGGAGAAGTTCATGTTCGTTGAATTGAATGGCTTGGAGGGTGTCCGTTTTCCTGACAAAACCCAATGGTTTGAACTGGATATTGTTTTAAGTGAGCTTTGGGATTCTGATTTCTTAGTAAAAACAGAACATATTCGGTTGCATTGTGTCTCTGTGATTAATTTATTCACTCTGGAGGCTGACCCTTTGACTGTCAACGGCTTGGAAAATGAATATCTACTGCGTCCACGCCGTTTGCAGGATGGTCATACAGAAATTTATTCCGTTGATGGTGTTAATAGCTCACGACATGCTGAAGAAGGCGCCTATGTGCCATTTACCAGTTTCCGTCACCGAGGAGGAATGTTGCGCCGCACAGCACCAGAGCGTTATTACCATACTCGTGTCAGACGAGGAGTTACTGGTTTACATGATACATGGCTGATACTGGGTGGACAGGTTTGGGAAAATAATCGGAATATCACATCAGAAACACTCTCCTTGCAGATTACAGGCACAAACGGTCAGTTACCGCGTAAAGCCCTCCAAAGTACTTTGCTGAATCGCTGTGAGCAAACGTTGCAGCTTCCTGTCAGGGTACAGAATTTATGCAAACCAACTTTACCTGCTTACCCTCCGGCAGAGGATCGTTTTCATTGGCGGGTTCTGAGTCATTTGGGTTCGAGTTTTCTCAACATGATGGCGAGTGCGGAAGTCTTACGTGGGACGCTGGCGTTATACAACTGGCAAGAAGATGAAATGAATAATCGTAAATTGGATGCGATTGTGGCCGTCCGTCATGAGCATCTGCAACGATTTGAAAAAGGTTTTTTATTACGTGGCATTGATATTGAAGTCACACTGGATAGTAACGGCTTCACGGGAGAAGGCGATATTCATCTGTTTGGTGAAATGCTCAATCGGTTTTTCTCTTTATATGCCGATATTCATCTGTTTAACCAACTGACTTTGATTATTCAACCAAGTGGGAAATGTATCCGATGGACCGAGAATCACAACCAGAACTTACCGCGCTGATTGCTCAGCTTAAAGATAAGCTGCCATTGGTCAATTTTTATCGCTTTTGTCAGTTGATTGAGAGCCTGCAACCTGAGAAATCGGGTTTAGGTAGTACAACAAACCCGGATGATGATTCCGTGCGCTTTCGCCCTCATCCGGGGATGGGATTTCCTGTCAGCGAGCTGAAAACGATAGAAACAGGGCTTGAAGCTCATGGCAATAAACCCAGTGTAAGAACCACTTTTTTAGGGTTATATGGGGTTGAATCACCGCTGCCACCGACTTATATCGATGATATCGCTCAGCAGCGAGAAGGAGCGGAAGCTGTCTCTGATTTTCTCGACCTCTTCAATCATCGCCTGACAACACAGTTTTATCGTATCTGGCGCAAGTACTCATATCCTGCGACTTTTAAGTCTGGTGGAAGCGATGAAACTTCGCAATACCTACTTGGTTTAATTGGACTAGGTATTCCGGGATGTGCAAATCATATTGGTACACCTGTCTCTCGTTTTTTGGCTTTGTTGGGCACGATGCGTTTACCTACCCGAACATCAGAAGGTATCTGCTCTTTAATTAAACTGCTGGCACCTAATACCGAAGTGGAGGTTATCCGCCATGATCGACGTCGGATAGCAATCGATAATCCAGTCAGAATGAGTTGCCATTCACCTGTTAGCCTATCTCATAAGCCTGTGTTGGGTCGGAGTGGTATTGATGTAAACAGTCAGATACTGCTGGCGTTGAAGACTCAGGATCCAGAGGAGGTCAGGCAATGGTTACCTCCTGATGGTCAGTTACATGCAGATTTAATGACCCTGCTTCATGCATATCTGGGATCAAGGATTCATGCTCGTTTACAACTGCGTATACCTCGTGAGTTATTGCCAGAAGCGCAGTTGAGTGTCACAACCGGGCAAGGAGTGAAGCTGGGGCAAACGGCGGTGATGAAAAGGCAGTCGCCTGTTGCAGCTAACGATACGATTGTTAATCAAACAATCACTCATAGGGTAATTGTAGGTAATGTGATAATCGATAAAACAAATACAGGTAAGACGGCGAGCAGTAATGCGACCATTAATAGAGCCAGCACAGATAAAAAGGTCAATGAAATTACTATTGGTTTGGGACGCTATCAGGCTGCCCCCGAACAACTTTTCCGAAAAGAGACTCATGAATATGGCAACTATCGATTCTAAACATGGTTCCACTAAATGCATCATTAGAAGCAATAAAAGCAACAATACAAGAAAAGGGGCTTTGGCATTCATATTGTTTGCTGCAATGTATGTAACTGGGTGTGGATTAACCCAGACTATCGGTGATGGTTCAGCCGAAGTAACCAGGTCAATTTTTTATAAAAAAATCAAAGAAGTTCATCTGGATTTTCAGGTTCGGGATGGATCTAATCTGAATGATAATGGTATCGCATTGTCTACAATGGTTCGTATCTATCAGTTAAAAGATCGCAGGGCCTTTGATTTAATTGAATATCAAAACATATTTACAGATGACATTAATACTATCCAGTCAGATGTATTAAGTGAAAAGGATTTACAGCTTCGTCCGGGAGAAAGTTATTCCCTTGATATGCCTTTAGAGAAAGGAGCCCAATATGTCGCAGTTGTTGCGATGTTTCACTCGCCTGATCTGACAAAGAATAACTGGCAGATTGTTATTCCTAAAACGGCATTGGATCCGGATAAAGCCCGCCAAGTTGAGTTGAAAAATCAGGCAATTCACATATTACCCCTGAAAAAGGACTGAGACAATGTCACAACCTTCACTGTATGAAATGTTGACAGGAAATTTCTCAGGGGGATTGGATGTACATCAGGTTTCTGAGGAAAATCAGGTTATCCTTTCCGTACTGGATAATATCCAGAGAATTATCAATACGCGTACCGGAACTCTCGCTCATTTGCCAGATTATGGGTTGCCGGATATGAGCAAAATCATGCAGGGATTGCCGGGAACAGCCCATAGTTTGATAAATATTCTTTCCTCAACGCTCTTGAAATATGAACCACGTATTAAACGTCTTTCACTGACTTTGTTACCGGAACATGAGTTTGGAACGCTCCGCTATGCGTTAGAAGCGGAACTACATGAAGTCGGATTAGTTCGCTACGGTACTGAATTTATCCCCGGAGGTAGAGTGTTGATTAGGCACCTGAAGAAACAAAATTTTCTCGAATCAAAATATCAATCATAATCGCTTCAAAGCATGATAAAGGAATACCATGAATACAACGCCAGAAAAATATCTGAAGACAGGGGAGGATCCCCGTACTTTGCCAGATTTTACCGCATTACGAGATGAATTGAATAAATTGCACCACCCAGCCCGCCCCGATGTGAACTGGGAACAGGCTGAGCGCCTTTGCTTATCGTTATTTAGTCAAAATGGTGTCGAATTGCAGACTGCTGCATGGTATACGCTGATACGTACGACTCGTGCAGGGTTAGTGGGATTAAATGAAGGGCTGGCGATTATTCATGGTTTGGTTACGCATCAATGGCAGGCTATCTGGCCCCAGCAAGTACATGCCCGGATAGAGATTCTGGCAGGTTTGAGCCAGCGTTTGATTAATTCATTACGTATTCAGACCTTTGTCTATACTGATTTACCCCGACTCTATCAGGCAGAGCAATATATCTCTCAACTTTGTCAGACATTACAGATGTTGGAATTGAAACATGTCAGTCAGCTGGAAAGATTAGGAACATTTATTCACAATGCGGCGGTTCGTCTGGAGACTCTGGAAGGTGCAAATATCGATACTTCCTTAGAACAGCCACCTGAGGCAGCGATAGAATTTGAACTGCCACCGATACCTTCACCTAATACTTCTCAGAAAACATGGGTATATGTCGCAAAACCGGAAGAAGAACCTCAACCTAATATTGTGATACCTCCGCCAAAAAAGCCGGGTTTTCAATGGAAGGGGTTTACGTTAGGGATCCTAATTACTTTGGTGTTTAGCGGAGGCGGGATTGGTATATGGCAGTATGCTACGCAGGATAAAATTGATCCTCGGCTACAATCCACAGTGGCTTCATTACCAGAAGTATTAACAGAGGATGTTCTTTTTTCTTTGGGGGCTCTGTCGGATAAAGAACATGAAGAAAATAGTGTGATATTGGATAAGACAAAACGACAGTTAAAAATGTTGGAGTCTTTATCGCCTGTCTGGCAGCAAGATTATGGTTTTTCTTTGGTTCATCAGTCTAAGATATTGTGGCCACAGTCTCCACTGAGTGCAGAGTTATCAGCCCAATGGAATAAACAGGTCACTATGAATGCCGCTTCGATTGATAGTTTAGGGCATTGGCATTCCGGTATGGATCAATTAGCAGAACTCACTCGCCGGTTAAATTGGTTAGATGAAAAACGCGGACGTTATATAACAGGCTCTGAATTGAAATCCATTGTTTTTTCTTTGACTCAAACGTTCAACAAAAATCCTCCATTGGAAGAAAAACTAAGACAGCTTGAGGAAACAGCAATAAAAGAAGAATTATCGCCAGCACTGATCCAACAGACGGATATGCATTTTATCCAATTACTCAATCGGTATGCATTAATTAAGCAAAGTAGAAACTCTTCAGCAGAAAATCATTAATCTTTGTAAGACTATACACTTCGTCTTTCAAGTTGCCTCTTTGTTGGCTGCACTTCACTATGCAGCCGCAATAAGAAATAATTACACGATTATCTTGTGGGAAGAGATATCGCTATATGCTTCTAGTTAATTAATATCACTCTTTCCACAATATCCGACAAGTCGGGTGCGCTTTCTCCCGGCAAATCAGTATACGGGCAAAAATATCATCAATTTCGGCTTCATCAGATTCCGCCAATCCAATAATCACTTCTGAAAAGAAATTAGGATCTATTTCAAAATCAACATGTTTAAGCCATATATCTGAAGGCTCTGATAACTCTGCACCACCGCGTTCTTCGAACTGTAGGCTAAACAGTAAGCTATCCGCAGGATCGAGATTCTCAACCGCTTGTTCCAGAAAAATATCGTAGGCTTGTTCCAGCGCTTCGTCTTCGGTCATTCGGTTATTGAGATCCAAGTGAAGAGAATGTGGATATGTTGGTTGATTTTCCATAATGGTAGTGTCCGAAACTGATAACAGAAGGGAATTAAAACATGGATGGTAGTGGTTGAATACTATCAAACTGTAATCATAGCCCCGTTAGTGGTGGCGAGGCTATGAAAAATAGTCAGATATTTATGTTTTACTATTTTTTTGTGCCGAAAATCACAAAAGTGGACTGAAAAAATAACACAGGCGTTCAAGCACTCGTTGTCGGACAGGGCGTTTTTGCCACTCTTCGCTGTCAAGTAACACTGAACGGGTAATATAATCCTGCTGGACAAGCATTAAATCACTGCCAAAGAGTTCATCATCGATCACAACGGTAATTTCAAAATTTAGCCATAGGCTGCGCATATCCAGATTAACAGAGCCAACCATACTGAGCTGCCCATCCACCAGAACACTTTTTGTATGCAATAGCCCACCTTCAAATTGATAGATTTTTACACCCGCTTCCAGTAATTCGGTAAAAAATGCCCGGCTTGCCCAGCGTACAAGGAATGAATTGTTCTGGCTCGGTACAACAATGCTGACATCAACACCTCGCATGGCGGCGGTACAGATTGCATGCATTAGATCATCACTGGGAACAAAATAGGGAGTGGTAAGAATGAGTTGTTCTCTGGCGGCGAAAATGGCTGTCATCAGTGATTGTTGGATAAGTTCATCAGGAAAGCCGGGGCCAGAGGCGATAACCTGCGCTGTGTGACCGGATGCCTGCTCAAAGGGCATGATATTGGTGTCAGGAGGAGGGGGAAGCTGGCGCTGGCCCGTTTCCATTTCCCAGTCGAAGGCATAGATAATGCCCAGTGTTGTCGTGACAGGGCCTTCCATTCTTACCATGATGTCAATCCATTGGCCAACACCGGCATTTTGTTTGAAAAAACGCGGATCTACCATATTCATACTGCCGGTGTATGAAATATAGTTATCAATAAGAATAATTTTTCTATGCTGGCGTAAGTCCATGCGCCGCAAAAAAAGACGAAAGATATTAACTTTCAGCGATTCTACAAACTCAATACCGGTTTTGCGCATCATATCAGGGTAGGGACTACGGAAAAATTGCCAGCTTCCTGCTGAATCCACCATGATACGACATCTGACACCACGTTTTGCTGCCCTCATTAAAGCATCAGTCACCTGATCAACCAATCCACCCGCCTGCCATATATAAAACACCATTTCAATACTATGTTCGGCAGTTTCTATATCATTGATAAGAGATTTCAGGGACTGCTCATAAGATGTTATCAGCTGCATCTGATTGCCTCTGACACCTTTGATTTGCTGGCGGCGTTCACATAACTGGAACAAAGGCTCAGCGACTTCACTGTTTTTATTGGCAAAAATATGTTGTGATTTCTTTAGATCGGAAAGCCAGTCAGCCACAGAAGAACGCATTTGTTTTGCCTGTTCAACTCTGCGCTTACCCAGATGCAATTCACCAAATGATAGATAAGCCACAATGCCGACCAAAGGGAAAATATAAATAATAAGCAACCAGGTCATTGCTGATGTCACTGGTCGGCGCTTCATCAGGACCCGGATAGTAATACCAGCGATAATCAGCCAGTATAAGAAAATAGCCAGCCAGTAAAGTACAGAATAAATGGTTGTCATAAGTGGCAATCAATCCTGTTTAAGTATTTTGATACCGTAGTGAGTGCAAGTTTCTGTAAATTTTAAGAAACTATCAAGGAAATACCGTCTATTAGGAAGAAAATAATCCAAATATTACCCATGCTCAACTAAATATGATGAGTAGATTGAGTTCAGGCTGATGTTATTTATTGAAATTATTTATTTACGACTGCTGAAACATGCTGGCAATGAATATTAAGGTAAACCTGTAATTGGTTGACATCTCCGGCAGTGACGATTAAGAATAACATTACTCACTTAGAGTGAGAAAAATTTTATTTTGAAAACATTTATCAGGGTATTTTATGAAAAGAAGCAGAAATGAAGTAGGAAGGTGGCGTCTCCTTCGCCAAAGTATCCAACGTCGTCGTCGTTGGCTGGAAAGCCAGTCTCGCCGTTATTCACGTATTTATGCACTACGTAAGATGGGTACTTACAAGCATCGCCGGTCGATCTTGTTCATTCAAAACGCAGAATCGCTTTAACATGATGTGTGGCATGATACAGATGTTTTTGAATCTTTATTGAATATGATAGTCATTTGCATTTAAACTAATGTCTATCCTAAAATTGACAATCATGCTGCTACTCAAGAATTCTCTTATGCGTTGGATACATTGGCCAGTACTACTTTCTGTTTGTTTACATATTTCCATTGCTGCGGCGCTATTTCATACGCTGAAATCCGGCAATCCGCCAGAATCGCCTCCGATGTCTGTTGCGATGATCCAGTTGGCAGCGGAGCAGGCTCCGGTATCTGAACCCGCTATGCCTGCATCTATTGCCGAGCCTGAACCCGAACCGCCCGCCCCAGAGCCAGAACCTGAATCTATTGCGAAAATAGCTCTGCCTGAGCCTAAGCCTGAAAAAAAACCGGTAGAAAAGAAACGGGAAGAGAAGAAAATTGCTAAAAAGGAGTCTAAGCCTAAAGAAATCAGGACAGAGAAAATGTCAGAAGAGGCAGTGAAACCTATTACTGATCAGGAATCTTTGCTGACAAATAATGTGGATGGGAAAAAATCCACTGATCCTGTTACCAGTGAAAAATCTGAAGTTCAGAGCGGGCCAAAAGCACTGAGTAGAATAGATCCTGTATATTCAGATAGGGCAAGGCAATTAGGTATAGAAGGGAGTGTACAGGTAAAATACGATATTGATGAAAATGGTCGGGTTAAAAATATTGAAATTCTTTCTGCTGAACCTAAAAACCT
Organism: Xenorhabdus stockiae; assembly: GCF_002632825.1. Classification (GTDB taxonomy): domain Bacteria; phylum Pseudomonadota; class Gammaproteobacteria; order Enterobacterales; family Enterobacteriaceae; genus Xenorhabdus; species Xenorhabdus stockiae. The sequence continues at coordinate 14,890 of NZ_NJAJ01000037.1, read as the reverse complement.
TTTTGACCGTGAAGTGAGAAACGCGATGAGAAAATGGCGGTATGAAAAAAAACCAGCCACAGGTTATGTGACTACCATCGAGTTTAAGCTGACCGGTGTTTCAGTATCGTAGTTTTGATCATAACAGGGGGCGCTAAAGCGTCTCCTTTTACTGTATATAACCTGAGTTTTGAAAGGGTTTTTAGCTTAATTTACCATCAAAAGATTATAAACTGTTACTTATTAACACATTTATAATGAAACCATTTTTATCAAGGTTTTTTATTAAGGTTTATTGTTACATTTTGTTGGTACATTATTTTGAGTAGAAATTGGATGATAATTTTAGGATGATAAACTGATGTATCGTTTAGCTCATGCGTATCTGGAATTTCAGTCAGTTAACCACTAAACCGCCTATTTTAGTTGGTGGCAGCTAAGTTAATTTTATTAAAGGCAATGAGTCTATAGTAAATAAAACAACTGGTAATGATTTGGGATAATTCAAATTTAAAGATTAAAATAGTTCTTCTCTTATAAAGATAATAAAAGGGTTTTAAAAGCACGACAGGTAAAATCCAGATCAATAAGTTAGTTGTTCATTTATAGTGATTCAACTATATTTAAATCTAAATAACAAAAAGGAGCGCATTCAATGCACTCCTTTAGTTCATTATGGGTTACTTTTCCAGAGAGTAGCTATTTTTAATTACTGCTTTCCAGTTTGAAATTTCTTTTCCCTTCCGGTAACGGGCGGGAAGTATTATTTTCATTAACGGCGACGTAGGTGAAAACAGCATCAGTGGCTCGATAACGTTGACCGACGGGTTCAGAAGCTACTTTTTTCACCCAGACTTCAATATGAATGGTAATGGATGAATTCCCCGTTTTCAGACAACGGGCATAACAGCAAACGACGTCACCTACCGCGACCGGTTTTAGAAAACTGATGCCATTAACGCTGACAGTGACTACGCGTCCCATTGCAATTTCTTTTGCCAGAATGGCGCCGCCAATATCCATTTGGGACATTAGCCAGCCGCCGAAGATATCCCCGTTGGCGTTAGTGTCAGCTGGCATTGCCAGTGTACGGAGAACCAATTCTCCGTTTGGTAAGCATTGTTGTTGTGTCATTAGAAAAACTTGCTTTATTTGGTGAAGACAACAATACCTGCCAATAATCCGGCAGGTATCCATATGAAACTCATTGTTATTATTTTTGTTCGCGGGGCAGATGGCGGTAGATATATATCACACTCAATACGGTAAAGACCAGTGTTAATGCCGTTAGCCCGAATACTTTAAAGTTCATCCAGACATCCATAGATAGCCAGAAAGCGATATAAATATTTGCTAATGCGCAGACGATGAAGAAAATTGCCCAGGCTGTATTCAGTTTGTTCCAGATTGCATCAGGTAACTCTAGTTCTTTACCTAGCATTTTTTGGATTAATGGTTTTTTCATCACCCACTGACTGATAAGCAGAGCCAGTGCAAAAATGGCATAAATGACGGTTACTTTCCATTTAATGAACAAATCGCTATGGAAGGTTAAAGTCAGTGTGCCGAAGACAGCTGTTATTGCAAATGTAATTAAAGATGATTTTTCAACTTTGCGATAAATCGCATAGGTGATAACAACAGCTAATCCAGTAGCAGCGATCAATGCGCCAGAAGCATAGAAAATGTCATACATCTTGTAGACGACAAAAAAAACGACTAATGGTAAAAAATCTAGAAGTTGTTTCATAAAATTAGCTCACTGTAATACCTATGATGGCAGGTTTCTGAATTTATGCCAGAGTGTATCAGATCTTAATAAAATGGTTTAAAGAAAAAGATTGTCAAGGAAGGGGGAGGGGTGTGGGTTTTGATTTGACCTAGCATTATAATGTGTTTTTTTTATGAAAGGTCTGTATTTCTGCATTGTATAAGATCATTGATTATATAACTCATTGATTGCTTGGTGATGAATCGTGAAAACCGTTGCGTAAGGCCATGTTGAGGAAAACTATGCTGGGGAAAAGGTTATATCGCTGGATGCCGGGCTTGGAGAGTCTTTGTCATTATCGGAAAGAATATTTTAGTCATGATATACGAGCAGGATTATCGGTTACCGCCGTGGCTTTACCGGTTGCCATTGCTTATGCTGAATTAATGGGCATAAGTGCAATTATTGGTCTGTATGCCTGTATTTTACCTATGTTTGTTTATGCTCTGTTCGGGACATCACGCCAGTTGATCATCGGTCCTGATGCGGCAACGTGTGCTGTTATTGCTGCGGCAGTCACTCCTCTGGCTTTTGGCAATGCAGATGTTCGTTGGCAGCTTGCCATTATCATGACATTAATGACAGGAATCTGGTGCATACTGGCAAGCCATTTCCGGCTGGGAGCATTTGCAGATTTTCTATCGCGCCCCATTTTAAAAGGTTTTATCAATGGGGTTGCCATCACCATTATGGCGGGGCAGATTACTAAAGTATTCGGGATTTCTGGTTTGCCTTCAGAACTGATTGAACAGTTGATTGCATTACCGCATAAATTACTGGGATCTCACTGGCCGACAATGGGAATGTCAGCAATGACCTTATTTGTCCTGCTAAGTGTTCGTTTCCTGCGTCCTGGCTGGCCGGCGCCACTGTTGGCGATGATCATATCCACCTATGTAAGCTGGCAATTCGAGTTAAATCAGTATGATATTCAGATTATAGGTCATATGAAAGATGGGTTGCCGATTGTGCCAATGCATGAGTTTGAGTTCGGTAGTATCCGTGATTTAGTTGTACCTTCTATTAACCTTGCTGTTATCAGCTTTGTAAGTTTTATGATAACAGCGCGTAGTTTTGCCAGCAAAAACGGTTATCAAGTAGACGCAGATTCAGAATTACGGGCATTGGGTATTGCCAATATCGCTTCGTCATTATCACAGGGGTTTGCTGTCAGCGCGGCCAGCAGTCGCACCGCAGTCAATGATGCGGTCGGCGGCAAAACGCAGATGGTATCGATAATTTCTGCAATCGCGATATTGCTGGTATTGTTTTTTATGACGGAGTTTCTGTCATATATCCCATTATCGTCATTGGGCATTGTCCTGATCTTTTCAACATGGTCACTACTCGGGTTGAGAAATATCTGGGCATACCGGAAACGTAATCGTCAGGCTTTCATATTATCCATTTTTACCCTTGTTGCTGTTTTGTTGGTTGGTGTGATTGATGGGATTGGTTTTGCGGTGTTATTGGGCTTATTACAATTTTTGCGTATTATTTTTCGTCCTTCTGATCAGTTGCTAGGGATAAATGAACAAGGCATGATCCGTTCCATCAATCAGGGTAATAATATTGGGCCTGTCGATGGCATCGTTATGTATCGCTTTAACTCACCTCTAACTTATTTCAATGCTGGTTATTTCAAAAAACGGGTTTTACAACATGTAAATAGTGCTGTTATACGCCCGGAGTGGCTGGTGGTGGATGCAACAGTCAGTTTTACTTACGATGATGTCAGTGTGTTTGCTGTGTTGGATGAATTGATTACTGAGCTGAAAAGGAAACGAATAACTTTAGTTCTTGCGGGTCGCAGCACTGAATTGAAGAACTGGATAAAACAGAACAAACTCAGGAGTAGTGATGAGGATTTAATTATTGTCCCCGATCTTTATTTTGCTATTCGTTTGATTCAGAGTAAAAAGCAAGCAGAAGAAAGCCTCGCTGAATAGTGCGAGGCTGTTGGTTTAATATTTATTAGTTTTGTGGTTTAGCCAGCATATACAGGCGGAATAGATAAATCAGCAATATGGAAGATAGCAGATTATTCACGGTTAATAAGGCAATCTCCGGCATTTTGGATAAGCCGAATACAACAATCAGTTTCATTGCAAGAAATAGCAAGACCGCAGGAATTAACAGGCGGAAATTATCGAATGCTAATCTCCAACTCGCCTGCATGGATGAAAATATGCCTATGCTTTTCTCAAGTAGCAGAATCGGAGCAAATGCAAACCCGATTGAAAACAGAACCCCCGGGACGAACATCAAAGCGTAACCTACTTGAACTAACACGGTACAAATGAGTACCAGTAAAAACATCTTAGGGAGTCGAGTTAACGATAGTTGACAAGCCTGTAGCGCATTAGCCTGATGACCATTTGAAATAGCACTGATAAGTATTAAGACACTGGCAGTCAGCAGAGTATCACCAAAGATATTGGAAAATAAGATCCCGCCAGCGGTGCGCATAAGCATCAGTTGTGCTTCTGGGGTTAATTGTTCAATAACGTTTTTAATCCCTGAATTCCCTGACTCCCTCAGAGTATCTTGCATATCAGTCAATAACTTAAGTTGCTCACCATCAGGAATAAGAAGGTAATTGAGCAGTGTAGTCACCAACGCGGCTAAAACAGAGAGTATGACAATGTTCAACAATTGGTGTTTAAAAAAGTTGAGGCTGTCACGATACAGGGTATTTGCCGTGATGGGCATGTAAATGGCTCCTATCAGATGAAACAATAATGATATCCAATTGTACCTTGTTCAACGGATTATTGGATAGAGAAAAGATAAAGCTGATAACTATTGTACAATTTTATTTATCAGAATTGGCTTGTTATCAAAAGGGCACGTTCGAAAGCTTTTCCATTTATGTGAGGGGCGTATTAACCCGATATTAGCCGATCAAGCTTTGACAGAGATATATTCAGTTAACTTTGACTTGGATCAATTCAAAATATCCCATAGGTGAAATAATAAATTTGTAACCACTAAAACTATATAAATGGGATCGATAATGAAAAAGATTTCTGCGCTTGTCCTGGCTGCGGCAACGTTGGCCCCATCATTGACTTTTGCCCATGAAGCTGGTGATTTTCTGTTCCGTGCAGGTACTGCAACAGTAAGACCGCATACCGGCTCTGAGAATGTATTAACTTTAGGTTCGTTTGATGTAAATAATAATACACAATTGGGTTTAACTTTCGGTTATATGATCACTGATAATATTGGTGCTGAATTACTGGCAGCAACGCCATTTCAGCATAATGTCAGTTTGCCGGGTGCAGGTGAGATTGCGAGAGTTAAACAATTGCCGCCAACATTAATGGCTCAATATTATTTTGGTGAGACAGCAAACGCTTTACGCCCTTATGTTGGCGTAGGGATAAATTACACTACATTTTTTGATGAGAAATTTAATAATAATACGACTGTAAAATCCGCAAATTTAAATAGTCTGGATTTGAAAGATTCATGGGGTGTTGCAGGGCAAGTTGGTCTGGATTATCAACTTGATAAAAACTGGATGTTAAATACTTCGCTCTGGTGGATTAATATCGAAACCGATGTGAAATTTAAAGTAGGTGATGCAGAACACAAATATAAAACTCGCCTTGATCCCTGGGTATTTATGTTTGGTATTGGTTATAAATTTTGATTATTTGATACAGTTAACCTGTGTGTTTGATATGAGAACCAGTGGGGCATTATTTGCCCCTCTTTTTTACCATGTACTTTCTACATTTCTATAATATATTCGCTTGATCAGCGGAGTTTTATTGAGTTAATAACAGTTTTAACCCCCGGAATACTTCTTGCAATCTGAATGGCTTGTCTGACTTCTTCAGGTGAACGTGCAAAGCCACTTAATTGAACACGTCCTTTATAAGTTTCTACATTAATATCATTGGATTTAAGGTTCTTTTCTTCAAACAGAGCTGTTTTTATTTTCGTGCTGATTACCGTGTCATCAATATAGTTTCCTGTGCTTTCGGTCGTTGCAGTTGGGGCACATGCTGATAGTATGGCGGTGATAACCGCTGCGATAAGGAGTGTGGAAATGGACTGTAATTTTTTCATAATGGTTCTCCGTTGATGTCAGGAATAGTTTTGCGAAATACGTTTCCTGTTTTCTGACGTTGATTTTTAACACATTATTATGACAAGTTTTTTTTACCGGGGAATAATGTAATAGTAATGGTTAAACAGTATTGTTGAAGATAAGGGAACTTACAAATAAATTGGATTTATGTTTTGGATCATTTCCCCCACGAATTGGGTTATGGGGGAAACGGTATTATCGCAGGGTAGCTGATTTCATCGAGTGAACGAATACGCTAAGTTTTTCTAACATAATCTGAGGTTGATGTAAATTATTCTCAATGATATTAACCACGGCTGATCCTGAAATAGCTCCTGCCGCCCCACTATTAATGACAGATGTGACCTGAGCTGGCTCGGAAATGCCAAACCCCTGTATGGCCGGTGCAGCACGGTATTCTTTGAGCTTGTTGACCAGATCCGTCAGTGGGTTTTTCATTCTATTCTGTACCCCGGTAGTTCCTGCTCTGGATAGCAGATAAGTGTAACCGCGACCGAATGAAGCAATCTCACGCAATAAATTATCATCTGCATTGGGCGGGCAGATAAAAATAGGGGCAACATCATGTTTTATGGCTGCCGAGTAAAAAGGACGTGATTCAGATATTGGCACATCTGCAATTAACACGGAATCAACCCCGGCATGTTTACAGCGAGCATAAAATTCATCGATTCCACTGTGAAATACCAGATTTGCATACATTAATAATCCGATGGGGATCTCTGGATACTTTGCCCGAATCTGTGCCAGTAATTCAAAACAGCGTGTTGGCGTAACATGAGAAGACAGAGCACGAAGGTTAGCATTCTGGATCGTCGGGCCGTCTGCCAGAGGGTCTGAAAATGGAATACCAATTTCCAGTGCGTCAGCGCCGCCAGAAATAAGAGCATCAATGATATCTAAGGATAATTCAGGATTAGGGTCGCCGAGAGTCACAAAAGGAACAAAAGCACCCTGATTTTGTTTTTCTAATTTCTTGAAAAGCAATTCATAACGTTCCATCAGATTTCCCCCCTGGATTTCAAAATATCGTGAACAGTAAATATATCTTTGTCGCCACGACCGGATAAATTGACGATGAGTAATTGTTCTTTATCCGGCTCCTGATGGATCATTTTCAGCGCATAGGCGAGGGCATGTGAAGACTCTAAAGCCGGGATAATTCCCTCGTTTAGTGACAGTGCCTTGAATGCATCCAGTGCTTCATCATCTGTAATGGAAACATAATCAGCTCTCCCGATGCTGTTCAGGTAGGCATGTTGGGGACCGACGGAAGGAAAGTCTAACCCGGCAGAAATGGAATATGACTCTTCTATTTGCCCATCTTCTGTCTGCATAATCGGCGATTTCATACCAAAGTAGATGCCCAGCTTCCCGTGTTTTAATGGTGCGCCATGCTCTCCGGTTTCGATGCCATGCCCTGCGGGTTCAACACCTATCAGGCGCACATGAGTTTCCGGAATAAATTCTGCAAATAAGCCGATAGCATTTGAACCACCACCGATACAGGCAATAACCGCATCGGGCAGGCGTCCTTCTTTTTCCAGAACCTGAGCTTTGGCCTCTTCACCAATCATGCGCTGAAATTCACGTACCATTGTTGGGTAAGGATGAGGCCCCGCAGCGGTGCCAAGCAAATAATGCGCTTTATCATAGCTGCCGGACCAGTCACGCATGGCTTCGTTACAGGCATCTTTCAGTGTTGAAGATCCACTGTGAACGGGAATGACTTCTGCTCCCATGAGACGCATACGGAATACGTTGGGGGACTGGCGTTCAATATCTTTTGCACCCATATAGACACGGCATTTTAAACCCAGAAGAGCACACGCCAGTGCGGTTGCAACCCCATGCTGACCTGCACCGGTTTCGGCAATGATTTCTTCTTTTCCCATTCGCTTTGCCAGTAATGCCTGCCCTAATACCTGATTGGTTTTGTGTGCACCGCCATGAAGTAAATCTTCACGTTTCAGATATAAACGGGTTTTTGTGCCTTTGGTTAAATTCTGGCATAACGTTAAAGCCGTTGGGCGGCCAGCATAGTTTTTCAGTAAGTTATGAAATTCTTGCTGAAATTCAGGATCATTTTTTGCCTCGATAAATGCTTCTTCTAATTGATCAAGGGCAGGGACGAGAATTTGGGGGACGAATTGCCCGCCAAAATCACCAAAATACGGATTTAATTTACTCATTATTTTCATTTTCCACTTTCTGTCTGAATATTAGTTATCTGAAAGATTACGGGTAGCAGCGTAATTGTTGGAAGACTTGTTTTATTTTCTGGCTGCTTTTAATCCCGGGTTGGATTTCGACACCGGAATTAAAATCCAGTCCGTAACAACCCAATGCGGCGGCCTGCCGACAGTTCTCAGCATTTAAACCACCCGCGAGAACACTGTTATGTTGAGAACCTTTATCAATTAATTTCCAGTCAAACGTTTTTCCTGTACCGCCGAAACCATTATCCAATAATAAGTGATCAATATTGGAGAGAGCGGAAAATACTTCAGTTTTCGACATATCAACAGATTTCCAGATTTCACAATTTTCCGGTAATAAAGAACGAAGTGCATCAATATAAGGCTGATCTTCATTACCATGTAATTGAACTGCGGTCAGTGAAAGCGCCCGGGCAGTCTGGCAGACAAAATCAACGGGCTGATTCTGGAATACGCCAACATATAATAAAGGAACTTCATTAATAATTTGTTGCGCTTGTTGCTGGCTAATTCTGCGTGGTGATTTTTCAGCAAAAATCAGGCCACCATAAACAGCTCCGGCCTGCAATGCAGCTTTGGCATCCTGTGGACGGGTCAAACCACAAATTTTATTGTCACCCAGAATCAATCGACGTAACGCTAGATCTAAATCGGACTGAGCCATTAAAGCACTGCCAATCAGAAAACCGTGAGCAAACTGGCTTAAATCACGTACCTGCTGGTGGCTGTGAATACCTGATTCGCTAATAACGATAGTCTCTTTTGGTAAACCGGCTGCCAGTTTGCGGGTACGTTGTAAATCGATGGACAGATCGCGCAGGTCACGGTTATTGATGCCAATGACTTTTGCTCCCAGAGCAATTGCCCGGTGGCGTTCAACCTCATTACTGACTTCCGTTAATACTCCCATATTAAGGCTATGCGCCAGAGCGGAAAGTTCGCGATAGGTATCATCATCAAGCACGGAAAGCATCAGCAGGATAGCATCTGCCTGATAATAGCGGGCCAGATAAACCTGATAGGGATCAATGATGAAGTCTTTACACAGAACAGGTTGGTGTACGGCTGCACTAACCATACGGAGAAAATCATAACTGCCCTGAAAATATTTTTCGTCAGTCAGTACTGAGATCGCAGCCGCATAAGGCTGGTAAGTTTTAGCAATGCGTACCGGGTTAAAATCAGACCGAATTAAACCTTTTGAAGGAGACGCCTTTTTACACTCCAAAATAAAAACGGTTTGTTTGTGTGTCAGTGCCTGATAAAAGCGACGATGGCTCGGTACAACAGAATCCAGAAAACTCTCCAGCGGCTGTTCAGCCTTGCGGGTGATGAGATATAACGCCTTATCTTCAACGATTTTCTGTAATACATTACTTTTCATGATTAAATCCCTGCTGCTAGTGCGATCACTTTTTCATAGGCTCGGCCACTGTAAATCGTGTCCAATGCCTGTTGTGTATTTTGCCGTAAATCTTCCTGACCATGTATTTTCATTAAAAGAGCAACATTGGCAGCCACCGCATCAACATGCGCTTTTTTACCTTGTCCTTGTAATAATAAGCTCGTCATATGACGATTTTCTTGTGGTGTTCCTCCACTGAGTGATGATATAGGGTGATTTGGCAGCCCAAAATCTTCTGCTGTTAACTGATATTGGATAATTTCACCACGGTTAAGTTCAGCAACCTGAATAGGAGCGTGTAAAGCAACTTCATCCATGCCACCGCTATGTACGACCGCAGCACGTTGAAACCCCAATACCTGCAATGTCTGAGCAATAGGATTCACCAATTCCGGACTGTAAACACCAATCAGGGCAAGAGGCGGGCGAGCAGGATTGATTAACGGACCAAGTACATTAAACAAAGTACGGGTTTTCAGTTGCTGGCGAACATTAACTGCATGGCGAAATCCGCTGTGGTATTGCGGAGCAAACAGAAAGCAGATACTGATTTCATCCAGTGCCCGACGGGATTCTTCAGCACTGGCATTTAGTGCGATACCAAACTCAGCCAGTAAATCAGATGACCCTGAACGGCTGGAAATGCTGCGATTGCCATGCTTTGCCACTTTAAGGCCGCAGGCTGCGGCAACAAAAGCGCTGGTTGTCGAGATATTGATGCTGTTTGTTCCGTCACCACCTGTTCCGACGATGTCACAGAAAGGGTAGTCAGGGCGTGGAAATGGAGATGCATTGGCTAATAGTGCCTGTGCCGCCCCGGCAATTTCCTGAGGCTGTTCACCGCGTAGTTTCATACTGATTAGTACCGCCGCAAGTTGTGGCTCACTCAGCTCGCCACAAATAATAGCCGTAAAAAGTTTTTGGCTTTCTTGCTGGGTTAGTGCCTGAGCACTAAACAGTTTTTGTAAAATTAATTGCATTTTCCCATTCTCCCTTTTATTGCCCCGATTCCTGTGAATTTAGTGCCCATTCCAGTGTTTGCTCAAGTAAGCGGGTTCCCTGTGTTGTCAGGATGGATTCAGGGTGAAATTGGAATCCACAAACTCTGTTCTCGTCGTGACGAACTGCCATTACTGTATCGTGACAATAAGCGGAAACAACCAGTGTTGCCGGAATATTTACACCCACCAGAGAGTGATAACGGGCAACGGGAAGCGGGTTAGGTAAACCGGAAAACATAGCCAGCCCGTCATGAGTCGCTAATGTTGATTTACCGTGCAGAATTTCACTGGCGGCTGAGATAGTGCCACCATAGGCTTCGATAATGGCCTGATGCCCGAGGCAGATACCGATCACGGGAATTTTTCCGATAACCCTTTGAAGTAATTGTGGCATACACCCGGCTTCTGAGGGTTTTCCCGGGCCCGGAGATAGCATAAGTAATGGTGATACCATACTTTCCAGTTGAGCCATGATTATCTCGACGGATACCGTATTACGGTAGATAACAACCTGATGACCCCCACAGCGTAGTTGATCCACAAGATTGTAGGTAAAAGAGTCAACATTATCGATCAGAAGAATATTTGCCATTAGAATGTTACCTCCGTGTTATGAGCTTGAGCGATAGCGTGAATGACGGCTCTGGATTTGCTCTGGGTTTCCTGAACTTCGGATTGTGGAACGGAATCCAGAACGATGCCGGCTCCGACCTGAACCGTTGCTTCTCCGTTTTCTACATAGGCAGAACGAATCACAATGCATGTGTCAAAATCCCCTTTACCGGTGAAATAACCCACTGCACCGGCATAGCTGCCCCGGCGTTCATTCTCATATTGCGCAATAAGTTGCATCGCCCGGACTTTCGGCGCACCTGTCAGTGTTCCCATATTCATACAGGCCTGATAAGCATGAAAAATATCCAGGTCGTGGCGCAGTGTACCGACTACTCGGGAAACAAGATGCATAACAAATGAATAACGGTCAACGTTCATTAGATCAGCAACGTAGCGGCTACCTGGTTCACAAATACGCGCTATGTCATTACGTGCCAAATCAACCAGCATGATATGTTCGGATAATTCCTTAGCATCGGTACGCATTTCTAGTTCAAGTCGGCTATCCAGATCCGCATTTAGTTCACCAGTGGCATTGCGCCCACGGGGGCGTGTGCCCGCGATGGGATAAATTTCAATTTGCTGGCTGTCTGCATCATATTTAAGGGCACTTTCAGGGGAAGCACCAAACAGGCAAAAATCCTGATCCTGCATGAAAAACATATACGGGCTTGGATTTAGTTTTTTTAGAGTGTGATAAGCATTCAGTGGTGCTGGGCAGGGTAAGGTGAAACGTCGGGATGGAACAACCTGAAATATATCACCCTGCCGGATAAAACCCTGTAATTGTTGAACGATATCGGCATACTGCTCATCACTCCGGTTACAGGAAATTTGTATAACCGGTAATGTTACGGGCGTTAAGGGCTGACGAGGCTGAGCAATGATGTTTTCCAGTGCAGATAAACGTTCGTCAAGGCGCTGTTCTTCTGCTTTTGATTCACCAAATCGTGTTGTTTGCAACATGGCGTGCTGGCGCGGATGGTCGATCACCATCATGGTTTCTGCCAGATAAAAACAGAAATCAGGGCAGCGTTGAGAGGTTTTTAGTATGGGAAGCTGTTCAAATTCTGCTACTAAATCATAGGAAAATAATCCGCCTGAAAAAATGGCATCAGAATCTTCAGCTAGGGTGGATAATTGAGTCAGAGCACGTAATGCATCAAAAACAGAATCGGCTTTTAAACGGCTGTCTTCATCTAAATTTTCCTCAATAGCAGGAAATTGAGCCTGAAGGGTATGTGTTTCGAGAGTGATCTGAGCTTTTTCTGATAGTAGGCCGGCTAAGATGGGCAGCAGATTTTTGCCATTTTCAGTTAACGCTGCAAAATCAACCTGTCGGCCATTAGCGGTAATACGTATAGCGCTATCAATAATCAGCATGCTTTTGATAGCGTTCTTACTGTTAACTTCCGCTGATTCTAACAATAATGTTGCTGGCCGGTTATTGCATAACTCATTAAAAAGCAACGTTGGATCAGACTGGTAGACTGTCTCTCGTTGATTTACTGAAATATTAAATTCTTTACCCATCATACCCACCTCTTTTGTTATCTTTTTCTACAGAAAATTGGTATAAAAAAACCCGCTTTTCAGAGCGGGTTATTGGCACTTTGGATCTCGACTTATGTGTGCTACTCAACCGCCCTGAATGGGAAGTTGGGCCACCAACGCATATTTTGAGTTGCTTTCATAAGTGTGATCATCGTAAGTGCCTTGTTAAAGTAGAGTGTTAGTTATATGTGTTCAACAAGCAAATCTTGCGTACTAGTAAACTGGTTCTTTGTTTGCTTGTCAACCGTTTTTTTGATGTATTTTTCTTCGGTGTATACTCAATGAATTTCAAGATGTATCGCGACGGCAAGGGAAATCATCCCCGGGAGCATAGATAACCGTCTGTTTATAAAAACGGTGACCGGGGTGAATGAGCGCAACCAACAAAGAGGCAACTTGAAAGACGAAGGATATATATTGAATAGTTTGTATCGATCAGTAGTTTAAATCTATAACAGATGGCTCATTTTTTATAAATGCAATTGGTTGAATTTTATTCTTTATGAATTTATTGTGAATGACTTCTGTTGTTTTTCATCAACGGCATTATTTTTTAATGAGCTATTATCTTATGAAAAAAATAAATTTATATGCCATGTTGTTTTTTATTATTACAACTTTTTTTCATAACTCTAGTGCAATTGAGTTAGATAAAAAGGTTATTGTTCCCTATAAGATAAATAACCAAGATAAACCGCCGGAAAAACTATTTTTAGTGCCTCCTTCTTATTATTATAATGTGACGATTAAGAATGGGAGTAAATATGATAAATTAAATCTTTATAGAAATGATGATCATTGTATGTATAATTCAGGAGAAAAAAATATTGATTTGCAGGCAGGGGACGAAAAAACAGAACAAATTGAAATTAGAAACAGTGTTTTTTCTTTTCCTGTATGTTCTCAAGTAGCAAAAAGCATTAGTTGGACAGCAACAACTTATTTTAATAATAAAGAATATAAAAATTGCTATGTTGATTTAGAATTTTCTTATAATCCATATTTTGTCTGGGAAGATTCGGATTGGTTTTACCATGTTGATACGGAACGAGGATGTGGGTTAGAGGTTTCCGCCGATTGTGGTGGTAATAATTGTTTAAATAATGATGGTACGCCTATTACAAACGATTATAACATTACTATTACTATAAAAGATGATAATGACTGGATTCCGCCGAAAATTACTTATCCTGACTGGGATTCAAGATCAAAAAATAACTATACTACAATTTTAGGAACAGGTCGTACTGAAGATGGAAACTGGCCTGAGCTTTACAGCTACGTTTATAACCCTTCTGCAAAAAATTATTATTCTACTCGGTCTACAGGTGATGGCGATAATTGGATGGGGCATGTTTGGTTGCCATGTGATGCAGAGAGTCACATTGGAATTAAAAATATAGTTAATAGTGATATACCGTTAATTGGCCCTTGGTGCGGGGCTACAATTACTTCAATGCAGGATGGGCAAATTATCCCTGCTGGAAAATATAGCTTATCGGGTTTGGTGAATGTTTTTGTGATCGATGAGTTAACAACAGGGAGTATTATGATTACGGGTTATAACCATGATGGAACTATTTATGCTCCAGCAAAAAGTTATAAGCCGATTGTTGATGCTCATGCAGGTCAATGGAATCTGCAAGACCTAGAGGCTGTTTGCTCCATTAAGTATAAAGCTTCTGTATCTGATTTCATATATGATCCTTTTACATCAAATATGCCGGGTCTACAAGAAGTCAATTATTCTGTACAAAGTTGCCCGGCAAATATAACCAGCCCGAAACCTAATTCCACTGTTGACAATAACTATATTACCGTTTCAGGGAAAGGCCATACTGAAGATGATAAAGGTTGGCCTGTTTGGCCTGAGCTTGTTACCAGTTTCGATAGCCATAGTTATTCAACCCAGCCTACAGGTGATGGAGATAATTGGACTGCACATCTCTGGATGCCGTGCGGTATTACCGGCACAGTGAGTCTTGCTGATATGGGAAACTCGGGGGTAACGTTTAATGGCCCTCCATGTGGAGAAACGATTACCTCAATGCAGGATGGGCAAACTATTCCTCCCGGAAAATACAGCTTATCGGGTCGGATAAATAGCGATACAGCGGATGATGAAAAACACATGCAAGTTCAAATGGTAATCCTCCCATTTTTCATGGAGGTTAAAAGTAGAATTCACGCAGCGCGTAATAAATGCTGCTTCGGGGTATAACCCCCTAATGCCATATTGGGCCT